>CAZKNK010000006.1:0-44218 GCA_964554195.1 uncultured Staphylococcus sp. | reverse complement strand
CCGGGGATTTTGTTTATTGTGAGAAAAGTTATAAATTTGCAGAGAAGCCGCCGGCACAGCCGCGGTGTGACTGTATCTGACTTATGCCTTAAATCAAAAATTAGTAATCCGTTTCAGCTATGCGTTCATCCAAAAAAATGCTCCTCGGCGACGAGGCACTTGCTCTTGGTGCTGTTAATGCCGGTCTGTCGGGTATGTATGCCTATCCGGGGACACCTTCCACTGAAATAATGGAATATATTCAGGCACTCCCGCTCGCTGCGGAGCGCGACATTCATCGCCACTGGTCGGCCAACGAGAAAACCGCTATGGAGGAGGCTCTGGGAATGTCGTTTTGCGGTAAGCGCGCCATGGTGGCAATGAAGCATGTCGGCATGAATGTGTGTGCTGACGCTTTTGTCAACTCCGCCATGACCGGAGCAAACGGAGGGCTGATAGTGGTTGCGGCTGATGACCCGTCAATGCACTCGTCGCAAAACGAACAGGATTCCCGCTTCTATGCCCGTTTTGCCCTCATTCCCGCACTCGAACCGTCAAATCAGCAGGAAGCCTACGATATGGCTGCCTATGCGATGGATTTATCCGAGCGTCACGGTATTCCGGTGATGATGAGGATGGTGACACGCCTGTGTCACTCGCGCAGTGTGGTGACGGTGGGTGAGGTGCGTCAATGTAACGAACTTCACTATCCCGCCGAGTCGCGTCAATGGGTGCTGATGCCGGGCAATTCGCGCCGCCGCTATGTCAAGCTTATTGAGTGTTATGAAACTCTGACCCGAGAGTCGGAGACTTCGCCATATAATTCTTTTATTCCGGGTGATGACCTGTCACTTGGCATCGTGGCTTCAGGAATAGGATATAACTATGTGATGGAAAACTATCCTGACGGGTCGCCACACCCCATTGTCAGAATCGGACAGTATCCCCTGCCGGTTGAAATGCTTAGGCGCCTTGCGGGGCAGGTTGATGCAATTCTTGTGGTGGAGGACGGACAGCCTTTCATCGAGGAGCAGCTCCGCGGCATATTTCCCGGAAAGTGCCGCATTGCCGGAAGAATGAGCGGCGAGTTGCCCCGCACGGGCGAACTCACCCCTGATCTTGTGGCTTCGGCCCTCGGAATCAAACAGCCCGACCCATTAGCGGCAAGTAGCATTGTTGCGCCACGTCCGCCGGCACTATGTGTGGGATGCGGTCACCGCGACGTCTATCAGGCACTCAATAATGCCCTCGCCACGTTTGAGAATCCTAAAGTGTTCGGCGACATAGGATGCTACACTCTCGGTTGGCTCTCCCCATTCAATGCCATTGACACCGTGGTCGACATGGGAGCCTCCATTACTATGGCAAAAGGCGCTGCCGATGCCGGTCAGCGTCCGGCGGTTGCAATCATAGGTGATTCCACCTTCACCCATTCCGGCATGACAGGATTGCTTGACGCAGTGAATGAAAATTCACCGGTCACCGTGATTATAAGCGACAATCTTACTACCGGTATGACCGGCGGACAGGATTCGCAGGGTACGGGCAAACTTGAAGAAATATGCCTTGGACTTGGAGTTGATCCGGCACATCTTCACACAATCGACTCCCATCCGCGCAATGTCGATGCGATGACAGCCCTTTTCCGCGATGAGATTGCCTACGAGGGACTTTCGGTGATTATTTCACGTCGGGAATGTATTCAGACAGCACGCAGACATTAATTACATCCACCAAATTCCGAATCAGATGAAACTCGACATCATATTAGCAGGTGTGGGCGGTCAGGGAATCCTGTCCGTCGCAACAGTGTTGGGCGTGGCTGCCCTAAAGGAAAATCTTCAGCTCAAGCAGGCGGAGGTCCACGGCATGAGTCAGCGCGGAGGTGACGTTCAGTCATGTCTGCGCATCAGCAGTGACCCAATAGCATGTGATCTGATTCCGTTCGGCAAGGCTGACTTCATTGTCTCGCTTGAGCCTATGGAGGCTCTGCGTTATCTGCCATGGCTTAATCCGGAAAAAGGACGGGTTATCACCTCTACAGTTCCGTTTGTAAACATCCCCGACTATCCGGCTATGGAAACTGTCATGGCCGAACTGGAGGCTCTTCCACGTGTTACGGCGTTTGACATGGACGCCGCGGCTAAGGAGGTGGCCACACCCCGGTCAAGCAACATGGTGCTTCTCGGCGCTCTCTCGGCATATATCGACATACCTGCCGAGGTGATAGAGGATGCGGTGTCAAGTATTTTTTCACGTAAAGGCGATAAGGTTGTCGAGGCAAATTTAGCTGCATTCCGCTGCGGACGTGAGTTAAGTAAAAATTTTTGATTATGTTACCTATTGATAAAGCGGTATTTGACGCCGTCACCGACAAACTCGGCATTGTTGACATCAACACCGCCACAATCCGTCAGATATGTGCGCAGGCTGTTGCGCTCGAGCAGGTTTCAGGCGAGAAATTCGTGCGCCTCGAAATCGGGAATCCCGGACTTAAGGCTGAGGCTGTAGGCATAGCCGCCGAGTGTGAAGCGATAGCCGCCGGAATCCCTAACAAATATCCGGATATAGCCGGCTATCCGGCGCTCAAATCGGCTGCATCGGAGTTTCTGAAAGCCTTTGTCAATATTGACATCCCGGCCCGCTGCATTGTGCCTACCGTCGGGTCCATGCAAGGGAGTTTCACCCTTATGCTCCTTTTGGGGCAGAGAAATCCGGGACGCGACGTGATTCTTTATATCGACCCCGGTTTCCCGGCCCAGCGTTGTCAGTCAAAAGTGCTTGGACTTGGCGCCCGTTCGTTTGATATTTACGACTACCGCGGCAAAGCCCTTGAAGCCAAACTCGAGGAAATGCTTGCCGACGGTCGGGTTGCTGCCATTCTTTACAGTAATCCAAACAATCCGGCTTGGATTAATCTCACTGAGGAGGAACTTGAGATAATCGGTCGGGCCGCCACTCGCCACGATGTGATAGTGCTTGAGGATCATGCCTATATGGGGATGGATTTCCGTTCCGATCTATCACATCCCGGTGTTGAGCCTTATATTCCCACTGTGGCCAGATATACGGATAACTATATCCTGCTTGTATCGGCCTCGAAGATTTTCAGTTACGCCGGACAGCGCATAGCTGTTGTGGCTTTTTCGCCTGAGGTGTTTGACGGGTGTACGAAGGCGCTGAGTGATTTCTACGAGATGAGTACGTTGGGTGATTGCTACATATTCGGTGTCCTTTACACGGCTTCATCCGGCACATCACATTCGGCTCAGTATGCTCTTGCGGCCATGATGAAAGCGGCTGTGGACGGACAGCTTGATTTCGTAGGGAATTCACGGGAATATGGATGCCGTGCCGCTAAAGTGAAAAAAATCTTCTCCGACGCCGGATTCGATATAATCTATTCTCATGATTCTGACCGGCCTATCAGCGACGGATTTTTCTTTACTGTCGGGTATCCCGGCATGACGGGTGGTGAACTTCAGGGCGAGTTGATGAGATACGGTATTTCCACAATCCCGTTACGCTCCACGGGTTCGTGTCAGGAGGGTCTGCGTGTATGTGTGTCGATGATGACCGACGAAGAGCATTTCACTCATCTTAACGAGAGACTTCAAATGTTTAAAAACGACCGAAAATGATTGAAACAGCGACTGATAAGAAATGCAGGTTCATGAGCGCCTCTGAGGCCGTGAAGCTGATCAAAAACGGTGATAATGTGTTCATTCAGGGAAGTTGCTCAATCCCTGAAGTGCTATGTGACGCACTTGCCGAACGGGCCGGCGAACTTCGGGATGTGATGATTTTCAATGCATTTGCTGTAGCGGGACGGGAATCGCCTCTGTGCAGACCGGAGTGTCGTGACTCGTTTCATATCGACTCGTTTTTCGTGAGCAATGCGGTGCGTTCATGCGTTGACCGCACATGGGCCACCACCACTCCCATGTTTTTGGGTGAGATACCGGCGCTTTTCCGCAGTGGCGAAATCAGGCTTGATGTTGCGCTCATCAACTGCTCCATGCCTAACGAGGAGGGACTGGTGAGTTTCGGCGTATCGGCCGATCTGACCCCCTCAGCTGTGGAAATGTCACGGATAATCATTGCCCAGATTAACCCCAGCGTACCGTTTTCATACGGTGATGCCGTGATTCCTCTTTCGAGAATAGACGCCTGCGTGGAGGTGAACGATCCGCTTGTTGAGGTGCCGTCGGTTACTCCCACCGAAAAGGAGGAAAATATCGGACGTTTCATAGCCGAAATTATCCCCGACGGTGCTACGCTTCAGATCGGTGTCGGGGGCATACCGAATGCTGTGCTTCATGCGCTGCATAATCATAAGAATCTCGGTTTGCACACTGAAGCAATGACTGACGGTGTGGTTGATCTTATAAAAAAAGGCATTATAAACAACTCGCAGAAAAAAGTGTCGCCCGGAAAGTCGGTGGCATGTCTTGCCCTCGGTTCGCGCGCGCTTTATGACCTGATGGACTATAATCAGGAGATGGAGTTTCGTGACGTGGCCTGGACCAATGATCCTTTCATCATATCGCGTAACCCGAAGGTGGTGTCGATCAATTCATGTCTTGAGATTGACCTGACAGGTCAGATCTGCGCCGACTCTATCGGTCCGCGGATATTCTCCGGCGTGGGCGGCCAGCATGACTTTGTCTATGGCTCATCACGAAGCGAGGGCGGATTTTCAGTCCTTACCATGCTCTCAACCACAAGCAAGGGTGCCAACAAAATAAAACCGCTTCTCACGCCCGGAGCCGGAGTTGTAACGACCCGCTTCCAGACCCAATGGGTCGTTACGGAGTATGGTGCGGTAAATCTCAGGGGCAAAAACCTTGTGGACAGGGCGCGTCTGCTCATCAGCATCGCAGCACCTGAATTCCGTGAGGAACTTGACCGTGCCGCAGCCGAGCGTTTGGGCTACGCTTACCGTACATGGAAATGAGCCGTCGGTTCACTCTCTTCAGCCGGATTTCTGTGATTGTGGTTCTCACTACTACGGTCATTGCCGCAGTTGTGTGGATGAACTCTACGCCGCGGGCGTTTGACGATTATATCTACAGCACTGAATTTTCCGGAATCCATGAGCTTGTTGTGCTTGACAGTCTCGGTTTGGATGTCAATACCTTTCCGCAGGCCATCCGCTCGGCCGAACATCATTTCGGCAGCGAGAACGGACGCCTTTCCAATATTATCGACATCCTTTTGGTGCCGTTCGGGAGAGGGATTAAGTCAGTGTTTTGCGGGTTGGTCACCGGACTACTCTGCATCATGATGGCATGGTGGGGACGCCGTGGACGCTATCCATCGTTGCCGGGCGCATTGGTTGCCGTGTGGCTGCTATGGTGTGCTTTTCCGTGGTATGACTTCTTCCAGACATTTTCATATCACGCCAACTATGTGTGGCCATCGGTGATGATGCTGGCGGTGATGATGCTCGTTAAGTGTCATGACCGTATTCACGGATGGAGGTTTGCGGCTATTGCTGTCATTTCGTTTCTGACGGGGTGGATGCACGAGTCATTCTGTATCGCTCTCGGTGTTTGGCTTTTTATGGACGCGGTGTGTACGGGTCAGCTCCGTAATGGGAAATTATGGACCGTTATGGGATGTCTGATAGCCGGAGGACTGGTAAATATCGCCGGAGGAACGTTTGTCAGGGCTGCCGACAGTAATGCCTTGATGGGAATCAGCCGATTCGGTGTCATTGCCAAGCAACTTGCGGTTCAGTTGTGGCCATTTTACCTTGCGGTTGCAGTAGCGGCTGCGGCAGCAGTGCGAGGCCGGAAGCATGAGGTCATTACCAGTTATGTACCTTTGTTGGTGGCATCGGTCGTTGTAATAGCCATGTCAGTGGTTCTCGGGATGATTGACAGAGTGCTTTGGCCGCTTGATCTGATGTCGGCTCTCGTTGTGATAGCGGAATGTAACAGATTCACCGGAGCGTCACGTCCACGGCTTACGGCTGCTGTGACCGTATTGTTGTATTTCCTATATTGCTTCTGGATAGCGGAACTTGTGACATGGCAGCGACGAGTGACTGCCGACGTGAACAGAGCGGAGCGGATTCTCTCGCCAAGAAGTCATGGCGGTTCGGCTGTTGTTTTCATGGATTATACCACGGCTGATGAATTGCCGTTTTACCTCATGTCCATAACCCTTCCTCCGTTTGAGAATGAATGGAATTCGGAGTGTATGGGATCATATTTCCGTCACGGGCGTTACAGCTTCCTCGCCGCTCTACCTGCCGACGAAGGGAAGCCGTTTGACGAGTGGACCCCCGTTTCTGGCAATACATCGCTCAAGGGTCGTTGGCCGATGGTTGCTACACGCGACACTTCGGCTACGAAACTACGTGTGACATACTCGGCCCCCGATCTCCGTCGAATGGCACCGTTAAATGTGGCTTATCTACTCATGGCCCGTCAGAATCTTGGCGGGGTGGGGGTGGCTGACATTGATGTGACATATCATCCCGTAGTTCTGCCCGACGGCGATACCGTCTACCGGCTGTTTCCGGCCATACCGAGATTCTTTATGCAACGTGACTTCATAAAAGCAGAAACCACTGAGTGACGATGACGAAACTACTGTATAAAGCCCTTGTTCTTCTCCTATTTGCCTCATTGATGCCGGAAATGGCTTCGGCTTCACCTGCATTCGGTCGCTATAACAGACTCAACCGTCACACCGAACTCTCGCAGGGTCATGTTTCAAACGTGCAGCAGGATGATGCCGGACTGATGTGGTTCGCCACATGGAACGGTCTACTCCGATATGACGGATACAATATATATAAATATAAGCCTATTCAGTGTTCCGACGGTACCATTGACTCTGACCGCGTCTATAATATCAAGTTCAATACGGTTGGCAACATTCTGTGTGTCTCGTCGGATAACCGTCTGTTTTTGTTCAATCCTTCCACCGGTAAATTCATCAGTCTGACAGAACTTATCCCCGAGATTAGAACAAAAACTGTCAAGTCAATTATACCCCTCAAAAACGGATATGCGTGGGTGTTTTTCCGCGATAATACATGTCTGCGTCTCGGTGATGCCGATCCGCTCCATGATTACACCGTCTATGACCAATCCCACCCCATGGTGCGCGCTCATGGTAATGTCAGGTCGGCTAAATATGGTGAAAACGACCGCGAATGGATTCTAACCGATAGTAGTGCCTACTGTCTAACTGACGGGACAAAGGTGGACGGACGGTTTGCCTGCGTGGAGATTATCGGCGGAAATTCATATCTGATTAAGGACAATGGACAAGTGTTCTGTCCTGAAACAGGTGTGAATTATGACTCACTGTATCAGTATGGGGTGAAGCTGCTCTATGTCCGCACAGCTGCTGACCGCATTGTGGCCGGCACCGACAAAGGTCTTTTTTCGCTTGATCCGGCCAACGGGACACTCCTGAAATATTCCGATTTGCCGATCAAGTATATTTTCAAGGATTCAGGACAGCGGTTATGGGGCTTCAGCGGTGACAACACCATTATCATGATACCCAATCCGGCTGAAACGGCGTCGCGCGTGATGCAGCCTGAAAAATCCGGGTTCGTTGACCGCATGAAGAACCCGCAGCTCATAATGGAAACCCCCGACGGGATTATTGTACTCAAGACACCGGCGGGAGTGCTTAGCAGTTATGATGCGGAGTCAGAGTCGCTCCGTCCGGTCACTTTTGAGGGTGCTTTGAATCCGTTCTATGCACCGGAGGAAATAAAGAAGTATCTTGTCGATAACAAAGGGAACCTCTGGGTGCTTCACACCGAGGGAATTGACTGCATGAGTTTTCATCGTGAGATTTTCAACCGTATTGACAATGCGTCAGGATCGGAAACCCGTGCCGTGATGATAGATTCAAAGGGACGGGAGTGGATTTCTGATCGGTCCGGACTGGTATCCGACGGACATTTCAGCTTCAAGACCGGTCCTGCATACGTGATCAAGGAGGCTCCCGACGGTAAAATTTGGGTGGGAACCAAAGGTGATGGTGTAGCTGTGCTGACTCCTAAGCCGGGACGCGATGATGACTTCGACGTGATGCGGCTCAACCGGAATAACGGTATCCACAGTGATTCCATTTATGATATAACCTTTGTTGGCTCCAAAGTGCTTCTCGGGTCATACGGAAACGGAGTGGCCTTAGGTGTCCCGACTTCCGACGGATGGGATTTCAGTACGCTCCCGGGACAGCCTTACGGGATGAAGGTACGCACCATCCTCCCGACTCCGGATAACACACTTCTGATTGGCACAGCTGACGGTCTTGTGACAACTGATGCCCTCACGTCCGCTTCGCCGCGCTATTATATCAACAAGTATCGTCCTGACGAGAAGGGGTTGAAAGGCAACGACGTGATGAGTGTGGTGAGATGTCGGGATAATTACTACGTATGTGTCTACGGCAGCGGGCTGAGCCGGATTGATTCAGATAATCTGCTCGCCGACAGTTTGATGTTCACTACGTTTGCCCTGCCCCCGTCGGCAAATGCCGACCGGATCAAGAGTGCGGCATCAACGGGCGACGAAATTTGGATTGTGACCGGCAACGCCATGACCCGTTTTTCACCACAGACCGGATCCATGGCCACGTTTACGCCTGATAATATTTCCGACGGAATCACATTCTCCGAGGCTGTCCCCGCAGTAGGTAAAAACCGGATTATTGCAGGTACGTCTGACGGTATAATGACTTTTTCAACCGACGACCTTCCCGAACCACCGGCACCGGGTGACATTGTGGTGACGGGAATCATGTACCAGAACGACATGAACATCCATCCGCTTCACTCACCTGAACGAATCACTCTCGGTCCGTCACACCGGAGTTTCTCGCTCCTGCTCTCAACGGCTGACTACGGTAGCGGACAGATGCCGAATATCCGTTATCGGCTTGAAGGTCATGATGACGGTTGGAACTATGTCAGCGGTACTCAGCCAGTGGTAACATACAGCAACCTCAAGCCGGGCGACTACACGCTCCTTGTGGAAACCGAGTATCCCGGGAAAGGGTGGGTGACCAGTGACCGACGTATGGAAATCAGTGTTACTCCCCGCTTCACGGAGACCATTTTCTTCACCATAACGGTGTCTGTTCTGGCAGCATTGCTCATTGTGGGACTTGTGGCAGCCGTGGTTTATTTCATGAAGATGCGCAATGCTCTTCAGAAAAAGTATTCACTCCTCATGACGGTTGAGAAAATTTCGTCGACCCTTGACTCGGATGCTGCCCGTCGCTCCGCGGCTGATGATGATGAGTCACGCAAGAAGAAATTCATAGAGGATTCACTCAGATATGTTGACGATAATATTTCGAACACAGAACTTGTGGTTGAGGATCTTGCCCGTCATTTGGGCATGAGCCGCACGGCATATTATAATATGATGAAGGAAACAACCGGATTAGCTCCGGTCGATTTCATCCGTCAGATACGCATAAAAAGGGCCTTGAAATACCTCGCCATGAACCAATATTCCATATCTGAAGTTGCCTATATGGTCGGATTCTCGGACCCGAAATATTTTTCGAGGTGTTTCAAGGCCGAAATGGCGATGACCCCGACTCAATACGTCGGGAGCAATCGCGCTGAAACGCAGGAGTAACCTATTTCACCTGAATCTTTTTTACCATGTATCCTTCTTTTACCAGATAGATTCCGGGAAGGGCAGGCCATCCGGCACACCGTTGTCCCGATAAATCGAATATTTCCCTGCGTATATCACTGACTGCCATCGTTGATGCGATACCGGTTAGAACCGGGTTGTCGAGTCGTGAGGAACGATATGTGAGCAGTAGGTTTTTCAGTTGCGTATCAATGGCTGTCGACTTGTCATCGGTAGCCTTGTCGAAGGTCCATTTGATGTCACCGCCTTCCATTCTACCTGCGTTTGCCATAATATATCCGGGAACCTCGGCAGGATCATCGGCTGTGTAGGTATACATATCGGGAGCAGTGTCAAAATTATCATAAGTATTTCCTCCCTTCAGGCTTTTGACATCGGCGGGGATGGGTTGCTCCGGAGAGTCAACCATATAAACGTCAAAGTCAGTAGGATTGTCATGTTGGGTAATTAGTTCATGATCGCCCTCGATGATGTTATTGTATCCTTTGTTCATGCCGCCGTTTTGTGTTCCGTCAGGCCAACGTCGTCGGTTCGTCCCTTGCATATTGATTTCCATAGGTGAGGGACAGTTGCGGTAATAATTGTTTTCGACGAAGGCTGAGGAGTTTTCAGTGCTGAGCAGACACATGGTCGGATTCGCGTCGAAATAATTGTTGTAGATGTGGGCGGAGGCATGACATAACCGCGGGCATCGTGAGTCGGTGTGATCAAACCAGTTGCGATGATAGGTGAAATATATCGGACCATCTTCCGTGGCACCTCCTGCAAAAGTGGTTTTTCCGCTATCAAAGAAGTGGTTATGGTCAATGGTGATGTCGGTGGTATTATATTTCATGTCGATGCTTCCGTCTCCTTTAGCCTGGTCGGAATCCTTGCCGGGCTTGCCATAGAAGAAGTCACAGTGATGGACCCAGATATTGAAGTTGTCGGCTTCCATTGAAATTCCGTCATCGCCGAAAAGCATTATGCCGAGATTACGGATTTCGATGCCGTGTGAGCGCTTGGTGAATACTCCGAAACCATACAGAGTGGCGTCACATCCTATGCCCTCAAGTGTGATGTTTTCAATCATTCGCTTATCGGAATTGGCTCCGATAAAGGTAATATAATTACCACCTTTAAGTCCGTCAACATCTGATGCGCTGATTTGCCCGATCACGCGGATAATCAGCGGGGTCTTGTCATAACCTCGTTCGCGGGCCTTGAGAATAGCTGAAAGGCCTGTGGCGTCGACGGTTTTGCCTTTGGCATCGTTTATGACTGTAAGGCTGACTGTGTTGACAGTTTTGTCGGTGACATATATTATTTGAGCGTCATCTTTAGGAGTACCGTCTGAATTATATGCTCCCGGGATGAAGCCGTCACGGAAAGCAAATCCCTCCCGGATGAAGGCGGAGGCGGTAACTTCGTCGGACACAGCGGTTTCAAGCGGAATCATGTCGCTGTCAAGGGCTGTGACGGTAAATGTGTAGTTGCCCGGACGGAGTCCCGGCATATCGGCACGTGCATAACCCTGATAGAATCTGATGAGTTCGGGGTCAAGCTCTGAAACATATCCGTCGGCTGACATACAGCTGACTGTGTAGGCCGTTGCACCGGGGACATAGTTCCATTCCACGGCTGCTGTTTCGTTCCAGCCGACGATGCGGTTAATGGTCAGTGAGTCAGCTTCAAATGCGAGTCCGTATAGTAATGTAAGAATTGAAAGTCTTATTATTTTCATCTGATTACAGTCTTTTTAACAGTATTGTTCTGACGAATGATATAGACTCCGCTTCGGAGATTTTCAGCCGAAACCTGACGTCCCTGAAGGTCAAAGTAGAGAGTATCGGTTGATGATGAATCAACTGACGGGCTGATTATGGACGATTGACCGAAATTCTCATCCCCCTGAATAGCGATGAGCGAACTCTGATAATTGGTTACGGCACTTTTCAGAGCTGTGTTGACAGAGTGGTCCTCGTCGTCAGCAGCATTATTGAATTTCCATTTCAGGTCACCTCCGTCAGTGCGGCCTGCACGGGTGGTTACTATTTCGGGAACAGATTCGGTGTCATCGGGATAAGAAGCGTACATGGTTTCGTCGGTGTCAAAATTTGAATATGGCCATGCTCCTTTGACTGAAACAGCAGTGGAGGGGAGCTGCTCGTCGCGTGAATTGACGAGCCATGCATCAAACTGAGTCGGATGTTCGGTCTGATAGACGAGTTTGGGCTGATTTTCGGCGAAAATGTTATTGTAGGCTTTGGTCATTCCTCCGTTTTGACCGGAGAAAGTGCCTTTGAGTGTATATGTTCCAGTAGCTGTGTCGTAGCTGTCTGTTCCCTGACCGGAAATCATCATGGGGCGCTTGCAGTTGCGGAAATAGTTGTTTTCAACAAATGCTGATGATTCGGTGGTGTTTCCGATGCAGTAGACAGGGACTCCGTCATAGTAATTGTTATATATGTGTGCAGTCACATAATGAAGTCGCGGGCAGCGTGAGTCGGCATGGTCAAACCAGTTGTGGTGGTAGGTGATACGGAGGTTCTCGTTTTCTCCTGTTGTACCGCCGCATCCCATCACTTTGCCGCTGTCAAAGAAGTGATTGTTGTTTATGGTGATGTCGGTGGAGTGATATTTCATGTCAATGCTTCCGTCGCCTTTCACTTGATCGGCGTCCTTGCCGGGTTTTCCATAGAAGAAGTCGATGTTATGAAGCCAGATGTTTGTATTGTCCGTATCCAATGAAATGGCATCGTCACCAAAAAGCATTATGGCAATGTTCCGGATTTCGATGTTATGGGCGCGCTTGAAGCATATTCCGTAGCCGAACAGTGTGGCGTCGCAGCCTATTCCCTCAAGTGTGATGTTTTCAATCAGCCTTGTGGAATTGTTGTTTCCCTGAAAATTGATGTAGTTTCCATCCTTCAGACCGTCAAACTGAGAGTCAGAAATGGTGCCTATGAATCGGATGGCAAGTGGTGTCTTGTGGTGGCCTTTACCGATAGCGTTGAGAATCTCGGTCAGTCCGGTTTTGGTTTCCTTATTTCCTTTAGTGTCTTTGATCACATCAAGTGTGATGCTGTTGACTGTCGCTGCCGATACATAAATCACCTGCGCGCCATCCTTGAGAGTTCCGTCGGCATTATATGCTCCGGGGACGTTGCCGGCTGTGAAGGCGAATCCTTCGCGTGTCAGAGGCAGCACGTTGACAGATTCTGTCATGGTACTTGCAAGTATGTTTCCGTCGGCATCACGTGCAGTTACCGTTAGAGTATAGTCGCCGGCTTTCAAACCGGGTTGGTCAAACCGAAGTGTGCCGGGATAGAGTCTCACGAGTTGCGGATCAGTCGGTACGTCGGTCAGGCCTTCGCCCGTCAATGTCACATCGTAGTTTGTTGCTCCTTCTATTGGAAGCCATTCAACACACAGGGATTCCTGTCCGCCGGATATACGTTTGATTTCGATTGCAGTCGATGTTGCATTTGCTGCTGTCGTAATCATATAGGCAAACGCCGGGATTAGTTTCAGTAAAAAATGTTTCATGATAAGTGATTGGTGATTTAATTGCACTTGGCGGTTTTGTTGTCAAAGGTATAAATCGGTCCTGTGAGAGTCGGTTATAAATTGATAAATATGGTGGATTAATTATCAAGGCGCATATTATCAGAGGGTTATCTTTGCTTTGGCCGATGCGGATTGTTTTGACGTGACGGTGTGAAAAATCAGATGGTGACATAATAGCGATTTGGTTATGTCGGGCGAAACGCTTAACTTTGCACCCGAAATGAGGGGCCTCCCCCATACGAGATGAGTCCGGTCAGAGTTCATTGAGAACATTGCTTCACGAAGTAAAAAACTTACAAATCATATATGAGCGAAAATAAACAGAATTTCGAGATGGTGGCCAAAACCCTCAAAGGGCTTGAGGATGTGTTGGCCGGTGAACTCAGGGAATTGGGTGCCGAGAATGTCATGCCCGGGTGCCGCATGGTGTCGTTTGAAGGTGACCTTGCCATGATGTATCGCGCCAACGTCTGCTGTCGCACAGCGTTAAGTGTGTTGAAGCCTATCTATAAGTTCATGGCCTCCGACCCGGATTCGCTTTATGAAATGGTAAAGGAATATGATTGGTCGTCGGTTCTCGATATTGACAAGACATTTTCGATTGACACAGTGGCCCACTCCAACGAGTTTACCCACTCGCGCTTCGTGACCTATCGTGTCAAGGATGCCATAGCTGACTATTTTAAGGATAAATATGGACCGGACAAGCGCCCGGGAGTGCGTCTGCGCGACGCCGATGTGATGATCAACGTGCATATTGACGGCGATCGGATCACACTTTCGCTCAACTCGTCGGGTGAGTCGCTTCACAAGCGCGGATGGCGTGTGGCGTCGACCGAGGCCCCGATCAATGAGGTGCTTGCCGCCGGAATGATTCTCAAGAGTGGTTGGCGCGGTGAGTCGCCGTTTGTTGACCCGATGTGCGGATCCGGCACATTTCTTGTCGAAGCGGCAATGATTGCAGCCGGCATCAAGCCGGGAAAATTCCGCACTTCCTACGCTTTTCAGCATTGGGCTGATTATGATTCTGCTCTTTTCAAGCAGGTTATGGATGAGGGATCAGCTCCGCGTGAGATTCCGTTCCGGATTTATGGAGCCGACATTTCGCCGAAAGCTGTTTCCATTGCCGAGCAAAATATTCTTAGCGCCGGAGTCGACGAATACGTGGTGCTTCGTGTGAAGCCGCTTGTGAAGTGGGATGAAGCTCCCGCCGAAGGCACACCCGGTGTGCTGATCACCAATCCCCCATACGGTGAGCGAATCAGCGTGGATGATATGGAAAAGCTTTATGAGACACTTGGCTCGAAGCTGAAACACGTGTTTCGAGGCTATCATGCCTGGGTCATCTCGTCAAATGAGGATTATTTGGCCAAAATCGGTCTTACTCCCTCGCTCAAGGAGGAGATGCAGAATGGAGGAATTGACTGCCAGTTGCGTGAATATGTGATATTTGACGGTGATAAGGCCTCATTCCGCCGGGGTGGAGGCACCATCAAGTCAGAGCGCACTGACCGGAAGCCGCCGGTGCGTTCGCGCCGTCTATCTGACAGCGAATGGAAGTCAGAGGCCCGGCGCCGAGGCATGGGTGGCACTGAGAACCGTCAGCATCGTAACGGAGCTGAGCGTCAGGATGCCCGTCGTGGCCGCCGTGACGAGTTCCGCGAACGCGACAGTCGCCGTGACGAATTTCGTAATCGTGACGAGCGTCGTCGTCCGATGTCCGGAGTTCGCTCCGCCCGTCAGTCAGATGCTCCACGAGGTCCGCTTTCCGAGGCAGAGAAACTGATAGCACGTCGACGCAATCCCGATGCACTCAGATCAATCATTAATCCGAGTCAACCTTCCATTCCGGCTCCGGATGGTCCGTTTATGCGTACACGTCGCCGCGGATGGCGCAAACCGGAGACGGTCAACGGAACAGACAATACCAATTCAGACAATAATAACGAATAACTCTTATCCTCAAAAAGCAGTAAATAATTATGGCACTCCAGTATAAAGTCAATCCATCGGGATTTGTGAGCAATGACCCCGTTGAAAGTCCTTTTAAGCAGTTCGACAGCACGAAAGAGCAGTCGCCTATGGCGGCCAATGTGCTTCTCCTCGGGTCTGGTGGCCGCGAGTCGGCGCTTGCATGGAAAATCAGTTCAAGTCCGTTGTGCAAGCAACTTTTTATAGCTCCCGGCAACGGCGGCAGTGAATCATACGGAAAAAATGTACCACTGTCACCTCTTGACTTCCCCGCTATCGAGAAATTTGCTGTGGAGAATGACGTGCGCACCATCGTGGTGGGTAACGAGGACCCGCTTGTGGCCGGAATCTGGGATTATTTCAAGGACAAGGATGGTCTCCTTGTGGTAGGTCCCTCTAAAGCAGGAGCTGCTCTTGAAGGAAGTAAGGATTTTGCAAAGCAGTTCATGACCCGTCACAATATCCCGACGGCTCGTTTCCGCTCATTCACGGCTGAAACGGTTGATGACGGTTGCCGCTTCCTTGAGGAACTTCAGGCGCCATACGTGCTTAAGGCCGACGGTCTTGCTGCCGGAAAGGGAGTGCTGATTATTGATAATCTCGACGAGGCCAAGTCGTCGCTGCGTGAGATGCTTGGCGGAATGTTCGGTGCATCGTCGGCTACGGTGGTGATAGAGGAATTCCTGAGTGGAATTGAATGTTCGGTGTTCGTGCTGACCGACGGCAATGGCGGCTACCGAATCCTCCCCGTAGCGAAAGATTATAAACGCATCGGTGAGGGTGACACCGGCCTGAATACCGGCGGAATGGGTGCCGTAAGCCCTGTGGTGTTTGCCGATGAGGAATTTATGAGAAAGGTTGAGAGCAACATAGTGATTCCCACCGTAAACGGCTTGATAAAGGAGAATATCACATATCGCGGATTTATTTTTCTCGGTCTCATCAACGTAGGCGGAGAGCCTATGGTTATAGAATATAATGTCCGTATGGGTGACCCTGAAACCGAGGTTGTCATGCTACGCATAAAGTCTGACCTGCTCCAGCTCATGCAGGCTGCGGCCGCAGGTTCACTCGGCTCGCTTCCCCTCTGCGAGGATCCCCGCTATGCCACTACGGTGATGTTGGTTTCGGGTGGTTATCCGGGCAGCTATCCCAAAGGTAAGGCTATAACCGGATTGGATAAAGGTGCCGGAAGTGCTATCCTGTTTCATGCCGGGACAAAAAATGACCCTGTGGTCGGGCTTGTCACTTCGGGCGGACGTGTGATCGCATGCTCTGCTATGGGTGACACTCTTGATGAGGCGCTTGCCAACAGTTACAAGGCTGCCGAGGCGGTGGAATTTGAAGGGAAATATTTCCGTCGTGACATCGGTGCCGATTTGCGTCGGCTCGAAAAGGGCTGTTGAGGTCGTTGTCCGGATTCAAAACCAGATAGGGAGCAGAGGTCATGCGCTTGTGGGAGCAACGTCTTTCAAGCTTCGTTAGGTCAAAAGCAATGTCCATATTGCTTGCGGTCGCTGCGATTGCAATGACGCTTTGTGCCGGGCCGTCGCCATGCGGTTCGGATGTTTTCGCTGCCGGCCAATTTATGCTCCCGTCGCCTCAGAGTTGGTTTACGTCACCAGTCGAAGCCTTATGGGTTAATTTGTGTGTGATTATTCTTGTTGCGGCCATGATGTTTTACATCAACCGCCGCTTCAATATTCTGCGTTCACAGTCGGTGATATATTCCGGGCTGTTTATGTTCATGACGGCAGCTACTCCGCAGATTGCCACACAGTTTACCGGCTCCTCACTGCTCGCTGCGGCCATCTTCGGTGCTATCATACTTTATTTCTCCGACTATAACAATCCCGCACGGACTCGCCCGCTGTTTCTTGCGGCATTTTTTATCGGTGTGATCGGACTGTTTTGCGTATCGGCTTACTTTTATATTCCGGTGCTTATTATCGGTCTTGTGCAGATGAGAGTTTTCAGTGTGCGGTCGCTTGCGGCGGTCGTCATAGGGCTGCTCACTCCTGTATGGATTATATGGGGACTCGGAATTTCGGAGTTTGGTTATGAAGCCGCTCCCTTCTTTGTGCCGGTGTCTGAACTTGTCAGCACACAGTGCGGGATCGGTCTGATTGCTGCTGTGAGTGTCACTCTGCTTGCCGGACTCACTCTCGGGAGCGCCGTGCTTATAAAGATTCTTTCATTCAATGTCCGCATCCGGTCGCTTAACGGACTCCTGTCAGTGATTTCAATCGCCTCCGGATTACTTGTGCTGGTCAATTACTCTAATATGCAGTTCTATGTGACGGTGCTTAATGCCACCGTCGCGTTTCAGGTGGCCCACTTTATGAGAATTAACCGCAAGCGTTCGGGCTACATAGCTGCACTGATCCTTATCTCGATTTATACCGGACTTTATGTCTGGTCACAGAGTGTGTGAAATGAAGATTATTGTAGAAGATCGAATTCCGTTTATAAAAGGTGTGCTTGAGCCTGCCGGAGAGGTGATTTATCTTCCTGCCGACCGGATTGACCGTAAGGCTGTTGCCGAAGCTGATGCTCTGTTTACCCGCACCCGTACCCGCTGCGATGCGGCTCTACTTGAGGGATCGCGGGTGAAGTTTATCGCCACGGCAACAATAGGGACTGACCATATTGATCTTGACTATTGCCGGCAGGCGGAAATTGCTGTCAGCAATGCACCCGGATGTAATGCCCCTGCTGTGGCTCAATATGTAATGGCAGCTATTCTGGCCCGCTATCCCGATAGTTACAGGAATCTCACAATCGGGGTGGTAGGCGTTGGAAATGTGGGCCGGATAGTGGCCCGATGGGCCGATGGAGTCGGAATGAAGGTGCTTCTCAATGATCCCCCGCGCGCACTCGCCGAGGGTCAGGCGGGATTTGTGTCGCTTGCCGATATAGCTGCCGGAGCCGACATCATTACTTTTCACACTCCGCTTACTCGTAGCGGCGAGTTTATGACCTGTCATCTTGCCGGGGATGACTTTTTCAGCCAAGTAACCCGCAGGCCCATGATTATCAATGCAGCCCGTGGCGGTGTGGTTGACACTCGCTCGTTGCTTCAATCCATTCATGACGGACGGGTTGCGGCTGCCGCTATTGACTGTTGGGAGGGAGAGCCTGACATATCCGCTGATTTGCTCAGATCGGCGTTTATTGCCACGCCGCATATAGCAGGTTATTCCCGTGAAGGTAAAATCCGGGCTACGGCAATGGCTGTCGATGCTTTCTGCCGACATTTCAATGTGAGCGTGCATCCTATTCCGGTTGCAATTCCGGGAGCAGCGCCGGATATTGTTACTGTCGACGAGATCCGAATGTCATACGATATTGTTGCTGACGCCAGTCGGCTTAAATCTCTTGATAGTCATAATCTTACGTCCGAGTTTGAACGGATGCGGAATACTTATCCTCTCCGGTCTGAGCCGACGGGCTGTTGAACTTCCGGAATGGGGAACGAGGAGATTAACTGTGTGAAACATTAAAAAGTGTTAAATCAAATATGTTTTTCAACATAAAAATTTGGAGTTTGCTGAAAACTGAGTAACTTTGCATCAGTTTTTCATGGTATTAGATTTAAGGTAAGAAGATTATTCGTCGGGATGACGAATAATTTTTTTATATCCGTAGCGCAAGGTTTTTGATGAAAAAATAAATATGTGTAACTTTGCTACATCTAATTATAATCAAAAATAACAATGTATAGAAGATGTCCACAATGCGGAGCGGCTGTGAATGATCGTGATGCCGTTTGTCCGTCATGTCATACAGTTCTGAATAGCGGAAGGTCAGGTTATCAGTATCAGTACCGTGAATCGGAGCAATATTTAGGAAATGAGATATTTGCGTCGGACCCTTACGGCAAGTCGCGCGGAGTGGCTGCGCTGCTTGCTATTTTCTTGGGCGGGTTCGGTATTCAGTATTTTTATCTCAACAAGTCTACGGCCGGATTAATCTGTCTGCTGGTGTCGATATGTTCATGTGGTATATTGGGCAGTGTGATTGCCACTATCAGTTTAATACAAGGCATCTATATGCTCTTCATATCGAATCAGGAATTTACTGCGAAATACGTGACCACTCCATCCTCATTCCCAATATTCTGATCAAAAATTGACACAAAAACGGCGGGCTGCCTTATTGGAAAGCGGTCCGCCGTTTTCAGATAACGGATTTCCTATATAGGAAGTATAAGATTAGTCAGTGAGTGATACGAGGAGTTCCTTGCCATCCTCTGATTCGGCGAATGTCACCTTGCCTTCACGGGCAAGCCATCCGAGGGCAGCAAAAAGTTCTTTCTCGTTTTTGGCTTTGGCCATCTTTTTGAGCTGCTTGGTGCCGAGTGTGTTAGCTTCATTAAGAGCAACCCAGACGTTGCCGGCAAGTGTTCCGATTAATTCAGTGTTCATCTCTTTAGGGTTTTAATTACACAATACTAAATGATTTGATTCATTGTTCAATCCGCGAATATACGAATTTTTAATGAACTTTAATCATATTTATTAACAATTTTTCGTCTGAAATGGTTCGATGAGCATTCGTGACGGACGCGGCGGTGCCGATGTCTCTACAAGCCGCTGTGATTATTTAATTGGTAATATATTGGAAATTAAACAGTAGGGACGTCGGAATTGCCGCGTCCGCGGAGGATGATGGGCATAGGGTAGAGAGTGTTGCAATTTTGCAGTGGCTCATTTGCTTGTTAAGGGTCACAAGCTGTAATGATTTGGCGGAACTTTGTGTAAATTTAGTGAAAAATTTCATCGTAGGCTTAAATTCGGTTTGAAATTAAAATTGCCATCGGAGAAATGTGTGGGGATATTGTAGAAAAATCATTATCTTTGCATATTAAACCGTAAACATAACGATGATTGAGGATATTTTTGAGAGTCATGAAGCCGAGGGCGATCAGGCAGAACCCGGTATAGTGGAGTATACCGAGGAGGATATTAAGACCCTTGAATGGAATGAGCATATCCGTCAGCGCCCCGGAATGTATGTGGGCAATCTGGGCGACGGCTCGTTTGCTGACGACGGCATCTATGTGCTTATCAAGGAGGTGCTTGACAACTCTGTTGACGAGTATATGATGGGTTTCGGCAAGCAGATTGTGGTGGATGTGGACGAGAAATCGGTTACAGTCCGTGACTTTGGTCGCGGTATCCCACTGGGCAAGCTTGTCGACGCTACCTCAAGGATGAATACGGGTGGAAAATATGACGGAAAGGCCTTCAAGAAGTCGGTTGGTCTAAACGGAGTCGGCATTAAGGCTGTCAATGCGTTGTCGAGCCGCATGGAGGTGACCAGCTACCGCGACGGTGCAATGAAGCAGGTGGCCTATTCATGCGGACTGATTCTGGAGGAAAGTCCTATTGAGCCGTCTGATGAACCGTCAGGCACAATGGTGAAGTTTACTCCTGACAGTACACTCTTCCGTGACTATAAATTCCGCGATGAATTTATCATTCCCCTCATAAAGAAATACACCTACCTCAATGCGGGCATGGTGATAATGTATAACGGGCAGCGATACGTGTCACGTAACGGGTTGCTTGACCTGCTGCGCGATTCCATGACAATGGAACCCCTCTATGAACCCATTCACCTGAAAGGGGATAACATTGAACTGACCATGACCCACACTAATCAGCGCGGCGAGGAATATTATTCGTTTGTCAACGGTCAGAACACCACTCAGGGCGGAACTCACCTCGCGGCATTCAAGGAGGCGGTGGCAAGGACGCTTAAAGACTACTTTGACCGCAACTTTGATCCTGGCGACATCCGAAACGGTATGGTGGCAGCCCTTTCGGTCAAAGTTGAGGCTCCGATATTCGAGTCGCAAACCAAGACCAAGCTTACATCGCGTGATATGGAACCGGATGGTCCCACCGTGGCTAAATATGTGGGTGACTTCATCAAGCGTGAACTCGACAATTATCTCCACCGAAATCTCGAGGTCGGCCAGGTGATTCTGAAAAAAATTCAGGACAGCGAACGCGAACGCAAGTCAATGTCGGGTGTGGCAAAACTGGCCAGAGAGAAGGCAAAAAAGGTCAATCTCCATAACAAGAAGCTCCTTGACTGCCGGGTGCATCTGAATGATCCAAAGGGGGACGAGGACCGTAAGCTCGAGACTTCTATCTTTATCACCGAGGGTGATTCAGCTGCCGGTTCAATCACCAAAATCAGAAATGTCGAGACTCAGGCTGTGTTCTCGCTCCGCGGAAAGC
This sequence comes from uncultured Staphylococcus sp., assembly GCA_964554195.1. GTDB lineage: Bacteria > Bacteroidota > Bacteroidia > Bacteroidales > Muribaculaceae > Duncaniella. The sequence goes on along the minus strand of CAZKNK010000006.1, from coordinate 22,818 downwards.
CCAAAAACTCCTACGGTGTGCCTGAAAAGATTCTTTATGAAAACGATGAGTTTAATCTTCTTCAGGCGGCTCTGAACATTGAGGAAGGTATTGACGGATTGCGATATAACAAGGTCATCATCGCCACGGATGCCGATGTTGACGGCATGCACATCCGGTTGCTTTTGCTGACATTTTTCCTACAGTTTTTCCCCGACATGGTGAAAAAGGGTCACCTCTATGTGCTTCAGACCCCCTTGTTCAGAGTCCGTAACCGCAAGACTTCAAAGCGCGGTTCAAAAAACTCCAAAGCGGCTAAGGATGACACTTATTATTGCTACTCTGACGAGGAGCGAATCAGGGCCATCAACCTACTCGGTGCAAATGCGGAGATAACACGATTCAAGGGTCTCGGTGAGATTTCGCCTGATGAGTTCAAGGGATTTATCGGGCCGGAAATGAGGCTTGACCGCGTGACGCTTCAGAAAAATGACGCTGTGTCAAAGCTCCTTGAATTTTATATGGGCAAGAATACCATTGATCGTCAGGATTTTATCATTAATAACCTTGTAGTGGAAGATGACTCCGAAATTTCATGAAATAGAAACCGATGAGCGGATTGTGCTGTTTCCCGGGACGTTTGACCCGTTTACGGTTGGCCATAAGTCGCTCGTGGATCGTGCGTTGCCGCTATTTGACCGCATCATCATAGCTGTGGGTGAAAATGATTCCAAATCTACCATAGTCCCTGTCGATGACCGCATAGAGGCTATAGCCCGGCTTTATGGTGATGATCCGAGAGTGGAAGTGATAGCCTACACCGGATTAACTGTCGATGCTTGCCGCCTGCATCAGGCCCGCTGGATTTTGCGCGGTGTGAGGTCAGTGACTGACTTTGAGTATGAGAAGGTAATGGCCGATGTCAACAGGATGATTGCCGGAATAGAAACTGTGATTCTGTATGCTCTGCCGGAATACTCGTCGATAAGTTCGTCGGTTGTCCGTGAACTTGAAAAATATGGTCAGGACACTTCGGAATTCATACCTCGTCCTGAAGATTGATTATAAAATGAGTTTCAATGGTTAGCAAATATCCGGGTCAATCGCGTTAGACTTGCTCGTTTTATATGAGCTAATTGTTGAAATTTACTTAACGCTTGAAATTTAAAATGAAAAAATTCAGACTAATATTGATAATGCTTCTCTGCGCCACCGGTGTGGTAACCGCACAGAGGCAGTTTAATACAAATTCGTTCACACCCGGCAATAAGTTGCGCGCTGCCGAGGCGGTGATTGAAAATTTCTACGTTGACACCGTAGCGACCGACAAGCTCGTCGAGGAGGCTATTATTGCTATGCTCAAGACACTTGATCCTCATTCGGCCTATTCCACTCCGGAGGAGACCCGCCAGCTCAATGAGCCGCTTGAGGGAAACTTCTCGGGAATCGGCATCCGCTTTCAGATGCAGAATGACACCCTCTATGTGATTGAAGCCACTCAGGGCGGACCATCGGAGGAACTCGGGATTCTGCCGGGCGATCGGATCATATCATGTAACGGCACGGTGATAGCCGGAGTCAAGATGAAAAACAATGACATCATGAAGATTCTGCGCGGACCGCGCGGCACTGAGGCTAATCTAAAGGTGGTGCGCCGCGGAGTAGTTGAGCCGATTGATTTCAAAGTGATTCGCCGCGATATACCGATCAACAGTGTCGACGCGGCATTTATGGCGGATAATCATACCGGTGTCATTGTCATATCCCGTTTTGCAGAGAAAACTCCCGAGGAGGTTGATGAGGCCATGAAAACTCTGCGCAAACAGGGAATGAAGGATCTGATAATAGATCTGACCGGAAACTCGGGCGGCTATCTGCGTTCGGCCTACGAGATTGCAAACATGTTTTTGCGCAAGGGTGATCTGCTTGTCTACACTGACGCGCCACGGCTTGGTGTGACCAACTATGAAGCCGAAAAAGATGGCTCTTTCCTTAAGGGCCGTGTGGCTGTGATGGTGGATCAGTATTCCGCTTCGGCGGCTGAGATTCTTGCCGGTGCCATTCAGGACAATGACCGTGGAGTGATTGTCGGGCGACGCACATTCGGCAAGGGTCTCGTACAGCGTCCGTTCCCGTTCCCTGACGGGTCAATGATTCGTCTCACCGTGTCGCGCTACTATACACCATCGGGCCGTTGCATCCAGAAGCCTTACACTGACGGCGACGGAGAGGCATATCAGGAGGACATTAACCGCCGCTTCTCAACCGGGGAGTTGATGAATGTCGATTCGGCCTACCACTTCGCTGATTCGCTGCTGTTCCGCACATTGCGTAACAAGCGTCCCGTTTATGGTGGAGGTGGCATTATGCCTGACCGGTTTGTGGCTTTGGACACTATGTTTTATACTCCATATTACCGCGATGTTGTGGCAAAGGGACTTCTCAATCGCTATTGTCTGGAATACGTTGAGCAGCATCGCGCTGAAATCAAAAAGGCGTATCCGACCGCAAAGCAGTTTGTTGACCGGTTCGAGATTACTCCCGAAATCATGACCGGGCTGACCACACTGGCTGAAGCTGAGGGAGTGGAGTTTAATCAGGAGCAGTATGACCGTTCAGGTACCTATCTGGGCAATATAATCAAGGCTGTCATAGGACGTGACATCTATGGTCAGGACACTTATTATATGTCGGCCTACCGCAACAATCCGATATTTACTGATGCGCTATCAATCATCAATTCTCCGGATGAATATGACCGTTTGCTTGGCAATAATCCTTAAATCAATATATCATAATGAAAAGATTTGCTTTTAAAATGTATCTCAAACCCGGGTTTGAGGAAGAATATCAGCGTCGTCACGCCGCGCTGTGGCCGGAACTGAAACAGCGTATTGCCGATTCTGGTGTGAAAAACTACTCTATTTTCTGGGATCCCGATACCAACATTCTGTTCGGTTATCAGGAAGTGGAGGGTGACTCCAATTCACAGGATGCTGAGGCCGCTGATGAAATCACACGCCGTTGGTGGGACTATATGGCCGACATCATGGAGGTCAATCCTGATAATTCGCCAGTGACCCATCCCATCCGGGAGGTATTTCATCTTGACTGACGTAAAATAAGGCTCACAAAAGCCGGAATCACTCAAGTCCGTAGCGTTGCAGCAGGTCGCTGTAGCGCTTCGTTGTTTTTATACGACGGATGGTGGAGTCAATGGAGTCGGCCAGTTCGGTGTTGGTGTCAGGCCGCATTATCCATGATTGGAACTGATTGAACGAGATGGCCGTTGTGATGTCGATTCCATCAAACGACGGTGCCATTTCTATGGCAGTTCGGCTATCGATAACTGCCATCGGAATCTGTCCGGTGGCGGCGAGAATAAATAGTTGTTCCGGGCCGTTTACGGAATCTGATTCTATGAGTATGGTGTCGCCGATTTCGCGTGAAAGGTTACGCAGACGGTCGGCTACCGGAGAGCCTGCCACCACCCGGATGGTGCGTCGTCCGAGATTGAGCTGTGATTTTACCGTGGAGTCGCGTGTGACGAGAATCTGCCTGTCAAGATAAACCGGCTCGGTGAATCGGAACCGGTCCCTGTAGGATGCTGTGGCGGGTGTAGACGTGACCACAATGTCATAATCACCGTTTTCAAGGCGTTCCACTGCACGTGAGAATGAAACTACCGGATGAAATTTCATTGGCCGGTGCATCTCGTCGGTCACCATTCTTATGAGGTCATAGTTGAAGCCTCCCAGTGTATCGGCATAGCGGTATAGCGAAAGGGGCGAATAGTCTATGGCAACATTTATGGTGTCGCCCGCTGCCGGAATGAATTCGCTACGCGATGGGGGCAACTCGCTCGTACAGCCGCGCATGGCAATCATCAGGCCGAAAGATGCTATAAGCAGTCCTGTCAGAAGCATTGCCGCGCCTTTGCCGATGGGTTTGATCTGTTTCATGGGTCAGTTTGCGAAATCTACGGATACACCTATCTGGAATCGGCGTGGGTTAAGCGGATAGTGGGGCATGGAGAAATAGTTGTTGCCGCCGATTAGGCCCTGATTCACATGAGAGAAGAGGACGAAGAAGCGGGCTTTGGAGAGCTTCATGTTCAGGTATGCGTTCATGAACGGATAGTTGCCGCACTTGATTTCACGCTGATTTGTAAATGTCATGGTGGCGGGCTGGAATGAAGGAGCGTAATAGGATGTGTAATAATCGCAATCTACTCCGAATTGAACCTGAAGCACCCGTGCAACTTTGAAATAGAGATATAGATTGGAGTAGATGGCAAATTTTGGCAGAGGGATAACTTCCTGATTTGTGGATGTCTGGAAAGTGGCGTTATTGTCCCAGTGAAGTATGCCGACCTTGAAGTTCTGACGGAGATTGACGCTGAATATCTGCACACTTCCGCCATGTTGCACCGGTAGCCCGGCTGCATTGAAATAAATTTGGTTCTGGACATTTTCCACTCCTACGCGGACGTTGGTTCGAGTATGAGGAATGTCGAGAATACCTCCTGCACTGAAGGTGCGGGTCTTTCCGAAGTCATTGTGCCAGACGAAGTGGTTTGATATATAATTTGTAGTCAGATAGGGGGCCGCTTTATTGCTGAGCAGTCCGTAACCGCTTATGGAAACCGTATCGCCGAGTAAGCGGAACCGTGTCGAAATCCGGCCGTCGATTTTGAAGTCACCGGCAGCGCGTCCTATCAGTCCGAATTCCGCACCGGCATCGTAAGTGAGCAGTTTGCCCTGCTCTTTGGTGAGTCGGCCTCCGGCGTGAAGATAATTCTCGGTCGCTTTAGGATCGATACGGAAATCGTAGGGCCACGGCGTAAGGTTCTCGGGCCGACCATCGGCTGCTGTGATGGCTACCGTGTCGGCTGTCTGGCGATAGTGGAGCAAGTCATGACGCAAATATAATGCCAGACCAGCCTTAGCCCATTTGTTGAATCCCTCGAGCAGTGATATGCCGATGGTGTTGGATAGCTTGGAGTAGGAATTGCGGTCATTTGTGCCGGTTGTTCCCATATATTGGTTTTGCCAGAATTCGCGGTCCTCTGTGGCATTGGTGTTGATGAAGCGGTGTCGTCCGTCGTTATACTGAAGTGTCCAGATGAAACTTGAAACGGGGATGTAGGTGCGGTGAATCACCGAGTCGTTTTCATCGCGTTCCTCTTTCCAGAAACCTACTTTATAGCGGTTGTTGACAAATAGTTGCGAGCCGCTGACTCGACTGTGGCTCGCTGTCAGGTTTGTGGGTATGGATTTGGAGTCGATTGTGCTGACGCCGCCCTGAAGTTCGGCAGGGTCGGTGATATAGAGGTCATCGGTGATTCCGCCGTTTTCCTTGTTGACAAGATTGAAGTGATTGTAGAATGCCTGAAGCTCATATCGGTCGCCCATATATGATGCCGAAAATCCCCATATCAAACCTTTGTTGGCCTGATAGTTATAGCTTCCTTTGGAGTAGATGTAGTCAAGCATCGCACCAATCTGAAGGCGAGGACCGGCATTACCGGAAAAATCCACCTTTAGCCGGTCCTGAGTTGTCTCCTTGCTTCCGCCGGTGGTGTAGCTCAACAAGGTCATCGGGATGCGGGTGTTATAAAATTTGTGTGAGTCGGCAGCGGGAATCCATGGGCTTAGGGCATCTCTGAAGAAGAAGTCGCCCATAGGTTTGCGCTCATGATATATCATGTTCATTCCGGCCCCTCCGAGGTTACCTGTCGTGGCGTAGGCCGGAGAGATGGCTGAGGGAATGACAGTGAGATAGTAGTCCCGAAGCAGGGTGTCAATCGTGGCTTCATGGCGCTGACCGAGCGGAGCAGTAGCCGTCCATGCATAGGATGGCGGAATAATCTCTTTCTTTGCGGCCGCCGTCAGAGCGGGAAGGAGAAAAAGAGTGATAAGAAATATGATTATTTTATGGTTTCGGGGTTTCATCAGTCGTGATTAAATCAATTAATTGGCCTGCTACTTTTGCCGAATCGTTCAACTCTTTCCGCACTTCGGCGGTGAGTCTGCGGCCATAGAGCCACACCGGAATTCCGAGCGGGAAGAGAATCATCAGTGTCACACCCAGCCATTTGGGGCGACCGGGCTGTAGCAGTGACATGACTCGGACCACGGGCATGTCCATGAGTTTAAGAATCACGTTGCGGGACCGTGAATTGCTGAGGTATTCCACCGTCTGCTCCAGATAGTCACGTATGGTGCGCAGCCCTTTGATGGAGTAACCTTTGAGCCAGTAGGCGGTGTATGTTTCCTTTGCCGGTTGATCGTTGAGATATGTTGCAATCATGGTCTGCAACTCCTTAAGACGATTCACCGCTACATTCGGGTCAACGTCATCCATCACCACTTCCTTGAGTTCGAGTTTACGGACTTCATTCATCCCGAAGAATTTGCGGAAGAAGTTGGCGTATGCATCAGAATTAAACACCGCAGAGTCATTGACCGCCTTGTAGGTCAGGAATATGCCTAACGGAAGCAGCACTGCGGCGCTCAGCCACATTCCCTGCCATACTTCCCATTTGCCGTCGCGGGCAAGTTTGTAACCTGAATTGTCAATGATGTAGTAGAATATAAAGAGCAGAACGGAGATGACGAGCGGCATGCCGAGGCCACCCTTGCGGATGATGGCTCCGAGAGGCGCTCCGATGAAGAAAAATATTATGCAGGCAAATGACAGTGTAAACTTTTTATGGAGTTCGATGCCGTGGAGCCGAACTATGCGCCAATCGTCCTGAATGGTGTAGCTGCGGTATTCATATTCCTGCTTGATGCGTTTGGCCTTGTTGATGGCTTGATTGAGATAGTCGGTCGCAGTGGTTGAGTTTCTGCCGCGGAAAAGGGAGTCAATATCAATGTTCAGGTCGGCTGCAACGTTTTGGCGCGGATGCCGGATGACGTGACCGTTTTCGCCATGTTCAAGTTCATATCTGGAGAGTTTCATGAACGGCTCGTTGCTCAGCGCAGTTCCGTATTCGTCAGCGAGAACGTCAATCTGCTTCGATACGGAGTCAATGGTTTCACGGAGTTCGGTTATGTTTTTGCCCACATACTGGGTTCGCATGTTCTGTTCGTCCATTCGGTTGAAGTTGGCGTCAAATTTCATCATGATTTCCTTGACGTCAAACGATTCGCGACGATATGGAACATTTCTCATGCCTGCGGCGGCATCCTTGAGATTCTCGAATGACTCTCCGTTCCAGAGTTTGAGATAGAGATGGGTCTTGTCAGGCGTTATGGAGAGCCTTCCGGAGTCGGCGAGGATGATGGATGAGTTTTCAAAACCTTTTGACACGTCATAAATCATCATGTCATAAAGTACTCCGGTGTCTTGGTTTTTGTGTTCTACAAAGAAGTTATATCCCGGAATCTGGTCGTAGAACACACCTTCGGGAATCTCCAGTTCGGGTGATTTCTGCCTCATGGACCAGAGCAGGGTCCACATTTTGGTCTGTGCCACCGGGAGGACATTGTTCTGAAAAAAGAATGCTCCGATGGCTATGAACACCATCAGGATGGTCAAGGGCATCATGGAGCGGATAAGGGAGACGCCTGCTGCTTTCATTGCCGTAAGCTCAAACTGCTCGCCGAGATTTCCGAACGTCATCAGTGACGCCAGCAGGATTGCGAGTGGCAGTGCCATGGGAATCATGGTCAGGGCCGCATAGAAAAACAGCTCGGCTATTACTTCAATGCCGAGTCCTTTGCCCACAAGGTCGTTGATGAAGCGCCACAGGAACTGCATCAGGACAATGAAGAGGCAAATCAGAAACGTCATGACAAACAGAGGCAGGAAGCTCTGAAGCATGAACCTATCCATCCGCTTGATCGGTAACATTTTGCGTTGTTGGCCTTATATTGGTTGATAGACAGCTGCAAAGTTACCACTTTCGACCGAAATAGGCAAATATTTCATCTGAGAGCCATCGCGTGGTTTTTTCAGACATGGCGTCGGCTGAAATGAAGTAAGGCACCTCACCTTCAGGGTGAAGCGCCTCATGACAGAATAGTTATGACGTGACAGGTATCAGCGGACCACGATTTTCTTTCCGTTGCGGATATAGATTCCGGGAACGGTGATGCGGTCCACTCGGATTCCCTGAAGGTTATAGATTACTTCGGTGGCATCATCAGTAGTGATGGTTATGTCATCAATTCCTGAAATATTGTCTTGTTCGGCCACGTTGGGATTTCCGGCATAAACCACTGCGGGGTCAACCGAGAGATGAGGGGGTTGGTTATAGCAGCAGTTCTGGTTAACGACCTGAACGCGATAGTTGAGGTCGTCCATCAGGTGCGGAATACGGTAGTCAGACGTGTAGCTTGTTGCGTTGATGAGGAGTTCAAAAGTGTTTTCATCCCACAGCACTATTTCCTCGCGCCAGTCACCGAGCAGGTCACCGAGTACACACGGGTTATACTTGGATGAGTTGTTGAGTTTTCCGATTGTGTAATTGGTGTTGTTGACCTTAAGTCGCCAGAAACCGTTTGATTCAGGATTCCATTTTGCCAGACAGCTCTTGTCATAATGCTCGTCGTAGAGGTCACCGTCCCAGTAGATGCGGTTGTTCATTGAACCGCCACCGCCGGGATTCCATCCCTCGGTATAGCGTTCGCCCGTCAGACAGTCATGCAGACCGGGGTCTGAGCTGTGAGAATATTGTGATGCACTTTTTGTAGGGTCAAAGTGTCCTATTATGCCGCGTCCGGTGTCACCGGAGGCTGTCTGATGATAGATGAGTTGACCGGTGGCTGCGTCGCGGAGGTCACAGCCGTATGGGCTATCCTCATGAACCATAAACACTTCCAGTCCGGGGCGGTCAGGCATGAAGTCGCCGAGGTGGAGGGCGTCGCCATGTTTTAGACCGGTGCGGTAGAGCAGTGATCCGTCATGGTCAAGGGCGGCGGAACCGTAGACAATCTCATGCCGACCGTCACCGTCGCAGTCACCTGCGGCAATCCAGTGGGCGCCTTCGCCCCACAGACCTTTTCCGCTTTCAGTGTTCCGGCTCACCCAGCGTTCCTTGAGGGTGGTGCCATCCCAGTCGTATGCTCCTACGAATGCACCGGAGTAATAGCCGCGTGCAAAGATCGGGCTTGGATTCGCATCGGGTCCGTCAAGATATGCGAGAGCTGCCAGATAGCGTTCTGAGCGATTCTGATTGCTGTCGCCCCAGTATTTGGAGCCGGTCTGATAGTCAGTGTGATAGGGTATGGTGGCGAGTTCGGCTCCGGTAAGTCCGTCGAATACGGTGATGTATTCCGAACCGTGATCCTGCTTGCCGCGGCTGCTGAGCAGATTTTCCTCAGGGTCATCATCACCGAGAAGCACGTAGTTGCCCTCGCCGTCTATGGTACCCGGGGCGGTTTTCATCATGAATTCGCCATAACCGTCGCCGTCGAAGTCCCAGGCGATGAATTGCATTGTGTGTGCGCTTGTGAAGAAATTCGGACCTGCGTCGATGCGCCATAGTTGAGTGCCGTCGAGTTTGTAACAGTCAAAGTAGGCAGGGGCGGTGGCTCCGGAACTTGCAGCGTCTTTTTCATTGGATGGCGACCATTTGAGGATTATTTCATATTCTCCGTCACCATCCATGTCGCAGTAGCTTGCATCGTTGGGGGAGTATGATGCTCCGTCACGGTCAGCCGGACGATTGGTGGGGATACGGAATACCTGATTTTCCCATGTCTTTCCGCTAATTTCGGTTTCAATGAGGTGACCGGCAGCGTCAAATGTTTCAAGACGGTAGTAGTCATCAGCCTGACCGTCGAGGTCATTGTAGTTGGTGCGGTCAATGATGTAGAGGCCCTCATTGAGAAGATAGTCCTGATTGTCAGGAGTAGCCCCGCGGTAGAGTTTGTACTTCACTCCATATCCGTCGGCCACACGGTGACGCCATGACACAAGGTTGCCGGTTCCCATTCCGGCACCTGACAGGCTGAGGGACATAAGGCCGCGCTTAAGCGGAGTAGGGGCGGGTTTCGGTCCTCGGTTTGTGACTGTGAAGCGTACGCCGAAGTTCATCACCTCTTCGTTGTTGCGCAGAATGGTGACGGTGGCTTTGCGGTTCTCATAGCGCAGCTCATGGCTGTAACCGCTGACAGTGTTGACGGCAAAGTCAGTCGGGTCACCGAACAGTTTGCTCTTGAAGGCAGCTGTCTCACCGTTTTTGAGATCGGAAACAAGTGGAAGTAGATTTATGTTTCCGGGTTTGCCGGCTTCGGTGGCTCCGGTAAAGGTGAATGAGGTGACAAACTGCTTCACGTCATAGATTTCCTCATCAAGTGCGCCTTTGATGGTGACGTTTCTGAAGCCGATTTCTTTTGGTGAACTGTTGTCGGCTCCGTTGATGTTCATGATGTAGAGGGTGATGGCAAATGGTTTGCTTTCAGCCATTACATCGGCGAAGGTGTATTCGTGGTGGCTGTAGCCGGTGGAGTTTGAGGATGTGATTTTGTTGCGCAGTGGGGCAATACCGGTAGCTACGGCTACATCCGCATCGGAGCCTATGGTATAATAAACATCAATGGCACCGGCGTCAGTGCCGATTTTGACTGCGTCAAATGCTATTGAGGTCGGTTTGAATGAGTGGCCGGCGGCAGGTGTGACGGTGAATGTCAGGCAGTGGCCTGCGGTTTTTGATGTCACTTTGGTGGCCGGTTTGTAGGCTGTAAATGAAGGGGTATAGGTGACGGATTCATAACCGGAGTCGGCACCGGATGCGGTGAGCTTACGCACTTCGCTGATTTTGTTGCCGAGAGTGAAGTTGGTGGTAATGAGTGATGTGGCGTTGCCCTCGGTTGAGACAGCCGGAAGATTATCCGGATCACTGAGTTGCCATGTGGCCGAATATGATTCGGCAAGAACTCCGATCGGAACTAATGCTGCTGCAATAAGAGCAAGAAATGACTTATTCATTGATGGATTAGGTTTTAGGTTACTATTTTGTGCAAAGATAGGGGATTAGCTTCATAATTCCAAATAATTAACCCCCGACGGATTAAAAACTGAAGGCTGTGGCGACACGTCGGGAAGAAACGGTGTTGCCACAGCCTTTTGCTGTAGGTTTCAGTGGATTGAGGTGGATTACTCTGCTGCTTTTACGATAAGCAGTCCGAGAATGTTAAGACCGCCTGTTGATGTGTTTGACACACGGATCAGCGTCTCGCCGGAGTTTGTGGCAGCGGCTGAGAGATCAAGTGAAACAACGCCCTTCTTTTCGTTGAATGAGTGGATGTCGCTCCAGGTTGAACCTCCGTCCTTGCTGATGGCAATGGAGCCTTTATATGAACCTGTACGGAGTAGCTGGATTTTGAATATGCTGATACTCGGGCATTTGATTGTTGCCACACCGTTGCTCTTTGCAAGCTGGATTGCTCCGGTGAGGTCGGTATAATCGGCATTGGTGAAGTTAGGCTGGAACGATGAGCCTTCACTGAGGGTGATGGTACCGTCGGCGAGCCATGCGTTTACAGTTTCAGCTGCGGCTTCGTTGAAGCGGAAGTAGTCGGTTCCGTCCTCATTGCCGATAAACACTGCTCCTGACTCAACGGGGTCGGTAGTGGTGCCACCTTGTCCGTAGGCTGCATTCCCGTCGCCAAAGGGGAATTCCGGACCTGATTCAGCATCGCCTCCGGTTGAGGTGAAGCCCTTGCCGCCGTTTCCGATCTTGGTGGTGCCTTCATAGAAGCCAACAAGCCATGAATCGTATCCGACAATAGCGGTCTTGAGTGATGAAATGACGTTATAGTCTTTATCCTGAACGGCGTTGTTGAATGTCCATTTGAAGTCACCGTGGTTTATGCGTCCGGCACCGTAAACTCCGGTCACGATGGCCGGAACATCGGTTGCGGCATCGGTCGTGTAGCTATACATGAGTGAAGGATCGGTGTCAAAGTTGGAATATGTGTCGCCTCCGCTCTTGGCTTTGATGGATGAGGGGACCTGTTCGGTGGGAGCAGACACTTCGTAGCAGTCGAATTCTACGGTGTTGTCAGCCGAGTAAGGACGGTAGAAATACCAGCCGCGAATCTCGTTTCCGTATGCCTTTATCGAACCGCCTGATTCTCCCGAGAATGTGCCTTTGCCGTTGGGGGTCTGGCCTTCACCCATTGTGTCTGATCCCTGAAGTGAGGTCAGGATGGGATACTTACAGTCACGGAAGTAGTTTGATTCAACGAATGCATCGGCTCCGGAGGTGGCACCTACTCCATATTTGGCTACGCCGTCATAGTAGTTGTTGAAAATGTGGACGCTCATGGTGCGTATGCGGGGATGGCGTGAGTCGCTGTGATCAAACCAGTTGTGGTGATATGTGATCCAGTTGGGACCTGATTCGCTTGTCATTCCGCAAAGTGAAGACTTGCCACTGTCAACAAAGCGGTTATAGCTTACGGTGATATACTGCGAGTCACCCTTCATGTCAATGGTTCCGTCACCTTTGGCCTGATCGGAGTCACCGCCTGCCTGACCATAGAAAAGGTCGAGGTTGTGAACCCAGATGTGGCTGTTGTCAGTGTCGATTGACACGCAGTCATCCATACAGTTCATGATAGCGAAGTTGCGGAGTTCGATTCCGCCTGCGTTGCGGAGGAGGAAGCCGAATCCGTGGATCGTAGCGTCGTCACCTATACCTTCAATCGTAATATTGAGTTGCTGATAGGCATTGGCGCCTTTGATCTGCAAACCTTCGGCGGAGCTTCCGAATGCATCCATGTCGTTGGCAGAGATGCGACCGATAATGCGGAAGCAGAGAGGTGTGGCTACGAGGTCTTTCTTCTGATATGCGGCGATGATGCCCTGGAAGCCGGTTGCGGTGACGGTGTTTTTGCCTTGAACCACGTTAGTTGTTATGGTTTTGGCTGTTTCGGCAGTTACATAGAACACCTTTGCATCAGATTTAAGCGTACCGTCGTTATTGTAGGCACCGACGCCTGTGTTATAGTTGAAGTGAGCGAAACCGGCACGGTCATGGCTCTTGACGGTGAGAGGTCCGGTCACGGCAGCTTTGCTTTCCTGAGCGGCTCCTGACATGACGGGGACAACCTTAATGGTATATTGTCCCTCCTTCAGTCCGGGGACATCGGCGCGGCCATACGTTCCGTAGTTGCGGACGAGCTGATAGTCAATGCGGGTGAAGTCGCTGTCGTCAGTTCCTTTAACGTACACATAGTAGTTTGTTGCCCCATCCATATTGGCCCATTTGACGTAGGCGGTTTCAAACCAACCTCCTGCTTCAGTGATTTGAAGTGATCCGGTGGTGTTTTTGATGAATGAGATACCGGTCACATTGCCGTCATAAACGGTCGGATTTCCGGTGAGGGGATTGACTGTCACCCGGTTGTTGTCAAAAGTGATATTTTCGAGTGATTGTGTCTCATAGGTCTGTGTGTCACCTCCTTTGAGGGTGATGTTGACACGGTTCTGAGCGTTGACTGCAACGGCTGAGACAAGCGCCATTGCTCCGATTATCAAGGATTTTTTCATTGGTTCAGGATGTTAGCGCTTTACGAATTTCACAATATTGTTTCCGGCCTGAAGTACATACACTCCGGCTTCAAGGTTGCTGACATCAAGAGATGCGTTGCCGTCAGTATCTGCAACTCCGCTGGCGGCAAGTTGTCCGGCGACGGAGTAGACATTGACAGTCGTTCCGGCATTGACGCCGCCAACTTCAAGCATTCCTCCGGCGATTGCGCCATTGAAAGTAAAGGCTTGGAGTTCAGATAGGTCAGTCGAATTATCAAACATAAACGCGATGTCGCTCATATCATGAGACGAGGTGGAATTATCGCCGTAGTGAACAATTACATTGTCGCCGTCAAAGGTTATGTGGGTGGGTGTCTTTTCCACCACGGTGCCGTTGACAGTGAGAATGGCTGTCGCGTAGACGTAGGCTGCACTTCCTGTCATAAGCATGCAGAGTAGTGCGAGGATTTTCTTTTTCACTGTTGTAAATGGTTGAATTAGTTTATATTAAGGTGATTATTTCTTGGTTTGTTTCACCGTGATTTTACACGGGTTGAGTCGTTCTTTGTGCCAGATAGCGAGATGCTTGTTCCATGAATCGGCATCTTTAAATCCACCCTCTTCACGGACAGATGCAATATTAACTCCGTAGGACAGGTGACCCTCTTTGTCAGGGCGGAGGAAGGTGAGATAGTTCACATCGTCCTCAGTCACGCCGTTGAGATATTCCGGAGCAACCGATACGCCCAGTCCGACCCATTCGATCAGTTCGGGATATTTCTTTTCAGGGACGTTGCTTCCCCAGCATCCGGCAAGACCGTCGGGGCTGACGAATCCGGTGTTGTCGCTCTCCATTTTCTGTACTCCGGTGGTGAAACGGTCGGTCGGAGTGACCCCTTTGATATTGATGTCGACATCATAGTCGCGGTGTCCGGCCCAGAGGGTGTAGAACTGACTCATGTCGTGGCGGGTGCCGTTATAGTTCCACCCGCGGTCATACACTTCGACGATTGAACGTACCGGTCCACTTACAATCACTCTCTGCCCGCGGGCTTGAACTGTGTCCACGTAGCATGGTGTGTCATTCTGGTAGCCGCGGAAAGATCCGGCGGCAACTGATTTTCCTGCCCAAAGGATGTCATGGCCATATCCCTCGGCGAGTTGTTCCGGTGTGGTGTAGAATCCGGTAACGTCAAGTTCGAGCTGAGGCTTGTTTTTTCCGTAGATGTCGATGCTCTGACGGTTGTCCATATAAATTCTGATGGCGTTATACATTCCTTCCATGACAGCACCGTGGCCATAGATGGAATTATACATGATGCGCAGATCGGCGTCACCCGGAAATTCCACGGCTGTTACTTTTGGATATTTCTTTTTTTCGTCACGAAGTTTTATATAGGCGTAGGTTTGCGGCTCGTAGGCCTTTGCAGCGGCTTCCGACAGTTCAACCGTGGCTTTCATTGCCGATTTCGGGGTAATGTCGGTGACGAAAACCAGTTCGTCGGCTATGCCGTCGGCGTTAAGATCGTCAACCTGACATGGTATTTCCATGCCGTCTATAGTAACGATAGCGCTGTTGACGGTTTCGCCGGGGGCAAATTCAGCGAGATTAACCACAACGGGGGTGGCTTTGCGCGGTGAATCGAGAGGATTCTCTATTGTTACCTCAAGTGAGGAGGCGGCGGATGTCAGAGCAACTGACAGGAGTGTGAGTGAAATGAATGATTTTGACATGGTATGGATTAAAAACTTTTGAGCCAGGCATCCAGCTCATTTATCATTACGTCGTGATACTTGAAATTGGGTCTGAATCCCCATCCGTGTCCTCCGGACGGATAGATGTGGAGCGATGCGTTTTTGCCGGCCCGGTTAAGCGCGGAATAATAGCGGACGGAATTGGCAGGCGGTACGGCTTTGTCATCATTGCTCAGTGCCATGAAGGCGCGTGGTGTCAGTTCATCTACCTGCAACTCGTTGGAATAGAGCGTGACCAGCTCATCCGACGGATTCTCGCCTAAAAGATGCTTGCGGCTTCCGGAGTGGGTGACGCCGTTTTCCATCGTTATGACGGGGTAAAACAGAATTTGAAACGCGGGTCGGAGGGTGTCGGGTGCATGTGTGGCAACTGTAGAGGCCAGATGTCCGCCCGCTGATGATCCCATGATTCCAAGACTGTCAGCTGAGAAGTTCCATTTGTCGGCATTGGCTTTTATAGCTGTAATTGCTTCATAAACAGCGCCTGATGGTAGCGCATTGTTCCCTTCGGGCATGGGATATGCAAAGACAGCAGCCGTCACGCCCCGTGCGGCAAACCATTCACCCCAGTCGAGTCCTTCATGATTCACGGCCAGATGGGTATAGCCGCCACCGGGAAGTATAAGAACCGCTTTGCCTGTTTTGACTGAATCGTCGGCACAAAATACAATAAGTTTATTGCCTGAGATTTCAAGCGAGATCGGATCGGCATGGCCAAGCATTGCTGTGAATATTAAGGCTATTGCAGTAAACAGTTTGTGCATAAGGTATTGTAAGGTAATTACGGAGTGAGCGGGAAAACGAAATTCTCCCGTTACAAAATTACTGATAATAATTGAATAAACAATAACTAAAAATTTCCGTAATTCGGAAACTCTACCTCATTTTTGCTGCAATTCTGTTGCTGAATCAGCGTCGGAGGTGGGTGTAGGTGTGGAGGGTGCCGACAAACAATGCTCCTCCGATGATGTTTCCGATGGTTGCGAAAAGAAGATTGCCGGCGAGGGCTGCGGCGGGTATTTCGGCACCCAGCATCATGGCTGTAGGTAGAAAAAACATATTGGCAACGCAGTGTTCATAGCCGAGCATGACGAATGCAGCCACCGGTATCCAACACCCAAGCACTTTGCCTGAAAGTGAGTCGGCAGCCATGGCCAGCCAGACGGCAAGACACACACACCAGTTGGCACCGATGCCTCGCGTGAGGGTGACATCCCACGGTAGGTTTGCTTTTGCGGTGGCCATCGCCTTTATGCCGTCGGAGTATGGAGCGGCATCGAGTGTGCCGGTCATTTTTATCAGAATGAGTCCGAACAGGAGCGCGCCGATGAAGTTGCCTATCCACACGAGGAACCAGTTTGCTACAATCTGTCCGGGAGTGATTTTTCCACATCTGAGTGCCGGGATAAGCATCGCGTTATTGCCTGTGAACAGCTCAGCACCAAGCACCACTGTCAGCACCAGGCCGATAGGGAATGTCAGGCCACTGAGAAGTTTCTGCATTGATGGATTGACAGCAGTGATGCCCGGAAACCCGAATCCGATGATGACTGACAGCGCTCCGCCGAGAGCGATGAATGCACCGGCCATTGCCGACAAGGCTGTCAGGCGACCGTAGGAGGTGTTGAGACATGCTTTGCGATAACCGGTTTCGGCTGCGGCTTCTATGATTTGCCCCGGAGTTTTGAGTGGCATATTATTCTTCAGCGATAGAGTAGTTCAGGAAATCATTGAGCGGTTTAAAGAGTCTGAAGGCTTCGGCGGCTTTATCGACCCAGTCAGGCGAGGAAAATAGTTTTTCATCTGCGGGGATATAAAGACCATACTCTTTCATGCGAAGGAGTTCGGCTTGGGGATGGTTGCGGTCATAGCCTTTCGGCACTGTTTTGAGTCGGTCGCCGACAAGGGTTGCTCCTGATGCTATGAGTTCTGGGGCATTGAGGATTTCTTCAAATTCCTCGATGTTGTCAACGATGGCTTTGCGGATTTTTTTCAAAACGGGAGGTTCAGGCATCCATAATCCGCCATAGAATCCGCAGTCGGCCATACATGATTTCATGCCGACGTGGAGATAGTCAGCTGCAAGGGTCGTTTTTCTGCCGAACGGTGAGAGCAGAGCGGCGAAGTGGAGTTTATAGGGCGTTTTGTCAGGTGAGAAGCGGGTGTCGCGGTAGATGCGATAGGTACATTCCTTGCCTGACGGGGTTTTCATACCGGGTTCATAAACAGACATGAGTGAAATCAGTCGGTCAAGGTCAGCTATCCAATGGGTTCGCAACTCATCATACTCACTTTTGTGGTCCTTGAACCACTCGCGGTTATTGTTGGCCGACAGTTGCCGCAGAAAGGCAAACAGTCGGGGCATATAATAGGTTGACATTCTTATAATTGAATAATCGGTTTGATATTCCGGTTATCTGATTTCCTCCCATTCCGCATCGCTGATCTGCGATTCGGTTGTGAAGGTTTCAGTTGATGTACGCTCGGAGTAGAAGGTGCCTTCAAGCTCTTCGAACTCAACGTATTCACCAACATCGCGCGTGAAGATTTTTCGACGATGAGGGGGCTGCGGTGATGCCGGATTGTGATTACCTGCAAAGCCGCTGAAACCTGTGAAGGAACTGAAAAACGGGTTTCCTGAAGCCGAGGGATCGTCCTGTTGGCCGAATGCGCGCCGGGCTTGCTCGTTGATGTAATTGATGTAGCGTTCCTGAGCCTTGCGAATTATCAGAGGCTTAAAGATGCGCCATAGAATATAGAGAAGAAGAAAAAATCCAAAGAGGTAAATCATATCTGATTATGTGTAAGAGTGTGGGTTGTTGAAGCCGCTCCCCGTTTAGGCTTCACCGGCTGATGTGCGCACGGGTATGAGCGAGAGTAAAATGTAAAACAGGATGGTCCATGCAAATCCGTCCACTCCTTCAAATACAACAAACAGCACCGCAGCTATCAGAATGGCATAGCGACGGATGTTTTCGCGGAAAGAGAAGTTCTTGAATTTCAGCGAGAACATGGGCAGATTGCTGACCATCAGCAGTCCGAGGGCTGCTATGAGCAGGAGCATGATCACTGTTCCCGGATATGTGTGTCGGTTTATCCATGAAAGAGTTCCGACCCAAAATATGGCATTTGCGGGAATCGGAAGGCCAATGAACGATGTGGTCTGACGGTCGTCAATATTGAATTTGGCCAGACGCAGGGCGCCCATGACGGCGATGAACAGCGCGAAGAATGCAGCCACGCAGTCTCCGTTGATGAGCATCGTGTTTAGAATCAGCATGGAGGGGGCGAGTCCGAAGCTGACGAGGTCACTCAGCGAGTCAAGTTCCTTGCCGAGAGCCGAATATGCCTTTAGCGCACGTGCGGCAGCTCCGTCGCAGAAGTCAAACACGGCTGCTGCGCCGATGAAGATGAAAGCCCAGTTGAGGGCGCTCAATCCGCAGAATGTTTCGCCGAGGTGAAATGCCATGAAGATGGCAATCGCACCGGAGAGCAGGTTGCAGCAGGTGATGGTGTTGGGTATATTGGATATAATGCGTTTTAACATTGGATGTTACGGTTTAAGACGAGCCACTTCGGTGATTCCGCCGGTGGTTTTGTCGCCGATTTTAACAAATATTTCGGTTCCGAGCGGCAGATACAGGTCTACACGCGAACCAAACTTTATGAAGCCCATCTGCTCATCAATCGAGGCTTCGTCGCCGGCCTCAGCATAGGTGACGATTCTTCGGGCCACTGCGCCGGCTATCTGCCGGGCCAGAATCTCCTGCCCGTCTTTGGTGCGGATGAGGATGGTGGAACGCTCGTTTTCGATGCTTGCTTTAGGCAGGTTGGCCGACATGAAGCGTCCGCCGTGATGACGCACCAGAAGCACTTCGCCGTCAACCGGATACCAGTTGGCATGAACGTTAAACACCGACATGAAAACCGAAAGCTGAATCACCTTGCGTTTAAGCACTTCTGGTTCAAACACTTCTTCGAGTGCAACAACGGTTCCGTCAACCGACGAAACCACCACGTCCTTGCGGTTGCCCTGAAAGTGACGGTTGGGTGAGCGGAAAAAGTTAACCACAAGCAGATAAAACACCGCAGAGATGGTCGTAAAGAAAATCGGGATTCCGGCAGGGCGAATAAACATCCATGCCGACAGGTTGATGACAACCAGTATCAGCATGAGGATAATCAGGATATTCGTACCCTCGCGGTGGATCTTATATTTCATTACAGAGTTCACGTCAGTCCGTTTTTTAAGCCGGTTTCATCATGCAAAGATACTATTAATTTCTTAAAAACCAAAACAACCTGCCTAAAACTGCAAAAACGGGAGTCAAGACCATTGGCCTGACTCCCGCTGATGAGTGAAGTTGTCTTACCTGGATTCGAACCAAGACAGGCAGAACCAAAAACTGCAGTGCTACCATTACACCATAAGACAATCCTTTTGCCCAGATGCACCCTTTCAGTGCGCCTAAAGCAGTGCAAATTTAGGTGTTATTTTGCGGCGGTGCAAAATTTTAACATTATTTTAATATTCGTCCCACGAACGGATTTCGATTTCGTCGAGCGGATGGGTGGTGAATGCTTCGATAAACGCCGATGCAAGGCGGGCGTTGGTGAGCAGGGGGATGTTTAGGTCGATTGCCGCACGACGGATCTTGTAGCCGTCTGACAACTCTGAGGTTGTGTAGTTTTTAGGAATGTTGACAACAAGGTCAACCTTGTGGTCATTCAGCAACTGCACAGCCTGAGGCTGACGGTCGGGTTCGGAGGGCCAGTAGGCGCGGATGGCGGGGATTCCGTTCTCGTTCAGGTAGTTGCATGTGCCGCCGGTGGCATAAATGGTGTAGCCCTTGTTGTTGAGTTCATGTGCGGCGTCGAGCATAGCTGATTTTGACTTCGGTCCACCGGTCGAGAGCAGTACGCTGCGACGCGGAATCCGTTGGCCGACTGAGATTAATGCTTTAATGAGGGCTTCGGAGCTGTCAACGCCGAGACATCCAACCTCACCGGTCGAAGCCATGTCTACTCCAAGCACAGGATCGGCTCCTTGCAGACGTGAGAAACTGAACTGTGAGGCCTTGATTCCGACATAGTCGAGATCAAACGCGCTTTTGCCCGGTTTTTCTACGTCAAGGCCGAGCATCACTTTGGTGGCGAGGTCAATGAAGTTGATTTTAAGCACCTTTGACACAAACGGGAAGCTGCGTGAGGCTCGGAGATTACATTCTATCACCTTGATGTCATTGTTTTTGGCAAGGAACTGAATGTTAAATGGGCCTGAAATATTGAGCGACTCAGCTATACGGCGTGAAATCTTGCGGATCCGGCGCATGGTTTCCACATAGAGTTTCTGCGGAGGAAACTGGATTGTGGCGTCGCCGGAGTGTACGCCCGCATACTCGATATGTTCCGATATGGCATAGGCTATGATTTCGCCGTTTTTAGCCACGGCATCCATCTCGATTTCCTTTGCTGACGAGATAAACTGCGACACTACCACGGGATGCTTCTTTGACACATTGGCTGCCAGACGCAGGAAGCGCGTCAGCTGCTCATCGTTGTGACACACATTCATTGCAGCGCCTGAAAGCACATAGCTCGGGCGGACAAGTACGGGATAGCCGACCTCGTCGATAAACTTATGGATGTCGTCCATCGAAGTCAGCTCGCTCCATCTTGGCTGATCGATGCCGAGTCGGTCAAGCATGGCTGAGAATTTGTTGCGGTCCTCGGCGTTGTCAATGCTTTTGGCCGAAGTGCCGAGTATGTTGATTCCCTGCTCGTCGAGACGTGTTGCGAGGTTATTAGGTATCTGACCGCCAACCGAGAGGATGGTTCCGTGGGGTTGCTCGAGGTCAAGAATGTCCATGACGCGCTCAAAGGTCAACTCGTCAAAATAGAGTCGGTCACAGATGTCGTAGTCCGTTGAGACTGTTTCGGGGTTATAGTTGATCATGACCGAACGCCATCCGTTTCGTTTCACCGTCATCAGGGCGTTGACCGAACACCAGTCAAACTCTACGGAGCTTCCGATGCGGTAGGCTCCGGAGCCTAACACCACAATGGAGCGGTGGTCATGTAGATACTCCACATCGTTTTCGTTGCCGTTATAGGTCAGATAGAGATAATTGGTCATGGCCGGATATTCGGCTGCCAGAGTGTCGATCTGTTTCACCACCGGGATTATGCCCATGCGCTTGCGCATTGCACGTGCTTCAAGGATAGCGGTTTCGGCCTCGTCGGTCATGCGCTCTTTCAGCACTTCGCGGCCAATCTGAAAGTCGCTGAATCCCTGGCATTTTGCCTGACGCATAAGTGGCGCGGGGATAGCCGACAATTCATTGTATTCGGCCAGTTCGCGTGAAGTGGTGATGATATTGTGGAGTTTATGGAGAAACCATTTGTCGATTTTGGTCAGCTCGTGTATGCGGTCAACGGAGTAGCCCTCCTGCATGGCCTGAGAAATGATGAAGATGCGCTTGTCGGTCGGCTCTGAAAGGGCGCGGTCTATGTTGTCAACCTTCACCTCATGGTTTCCTGTGAAGCCGTGCATACCCTGTCCGATCATGCGGAGTCCTTTCTGTATCACCTCCTCGAAGGTGCGTCCGATGGCCATGACTTCACCCACTGATTTCATTGACGAGCCTATCTCACGCCGAACACCATGAAATTTGCCGAGGTCCCAGCGGGGTATTTTGCATACAATGTAGTCGAGTGCCGGTTCAAAGAAGGCTGATGTTTCGCGGGTTACGGAGTTTTTGAGGTCAAACAGTCCGTAGCCGAGACCGAGTTTGGCGGCCACGAAAGCAAGCGGGTAGCCTGTTGCTTTGGATGCAAGGGCTGACGAGCGGCTCAGTCGGGCGTTGACTTCAATGACGCGATAGTCCATTGATTCGGGGTCAAAGGCATACTGGACATTACATTCGCCCACGATTCCTATGTGGCGTATGATTTTGATGGCGAGTTTGCGCAGGAAGTGGTAGTCCTCGTTTGAGAGGGTCTGTGACGGAGCCACCACGATTGATTCGCCGGTGTGGATGCCGAGTGGGTCAAAGTTTTCCATGTTGCAGACCGTCACGCAGTTGTCAAAGCGGTCACGCACCACTTCATATTCCACTTCCTTCCATCCCTTTAGCGATTTCTCCACCAACACCTGCGGAGAGAATGAAAGAGCCTTGTCGACGAGAGCCACGAGTTCCTGCTCATTGTCACAGAATCCGCTTCCGAGACCTCCTAAGGCGTATGCGGCGCGGACAATCACCGGATAACCCAGTTCGCGGGCGGCGCGCATGGCCTCTATGGTGGTGTTGACGGCCTGGCTCTTTATGGTCTTGACATGTATTTCATCGAGTTTGCGTACAAAAAGTTCGCGGTCCTCCGTGTCCATGATTGCCTGAACGGGGGTTCCGAGTACCTCTACGTTATATTCTTCAAGCACACCGGAACGGTAGAGTTCCACGCCGCAGTTCAGGGCTGTCTGTCCGCCGAATGCGAGCAGAATTCCGTCGGGGCGCTCGCGGGCTATCACTTTCTCCACAAAGTAGGGGGTGACGGGGAGGAAATATATCTTGTCGGCAAACCCGTCGGAGGTCT
>CAZKNK010000005.1:0-47766 GCA_964554195.1 uncultured Staphylococcus sp. | reverse complement strand
AGGCTCGTGCCGTTGAATGTGGCTACTGGCACCTCTGGCGTTACAACCCCGCTCTTGAGGAAGAAGGCAAGAACCCCTTCACCCTTGACAGCAAGGAACCCCAGTGGGATAAGTTTGAGGACTTCCTCAAAGGTGAGGTTCGCTACGCTTCTGTAATGAAGCAGTATCCTGCCGAAGCAGCCGAACTCTTTGCCGCAGCTAAGGCTAACGCACAGTGGCGTTACAACAACTACCGTCGTCTCGCCCAGCAGCAGTGGGGCGTTGATCCCGAGGTAGGTAATCTTCCCGACGAAAAATAATTCGGTTATTAACTGAATCCATCTTTATCAGGCGGGCGGAGTCCATTGGACCCCGCCCGCTTAATTTACGCTGTATTTAATAAAAATTAACATCGGGGGGGTAATATTTTCGTATCTTTGGCAATGTTAATCAAATACTTAAATTTTAACCTTTTAATTATGGAAAAGGGTAGACTCCAACCTAATTTTGTACCTAATTTTGCTTCAATCACTTTGTAATTTAGCAAAAGTTTGTTAATTTTGTGGCATAATTCTCACCCTCAGTAATGGGAACTCTTGCATCTGACTCTAAATCTACCACGATGACACTTGACTTTGACAGTAACGTAATTATACGTAGCTATCGAAGCCGACATTTATGTGTGGTAGGTTTCCATGTGGAAATACCTGTTGATAGAGGTTGAAACGACATTGCAAACGCTAAACTTATACTAAAATTATAAACGAGGTCGTCATAATGAAGAAATATAACATCACCATCGCCGGAACAGGCTATGTCGGACTCAGCATCGCCACTCTGCTCTCGCAGCACAACCACGTAACAGCCGTTGACGTTGTGCCGGAAAAAGTGGAACTTATCAACAGCCGCCGCTCACCCATTCAGGACGATTATATTGAAAAATATCTCGCTGAAAAGGAGCTTGACCTCACAGCTACGCTTGATGCCGAATCTGCCTACCGCAATGCCGACTTCATCGTCATTGCCACCCCGACAAACTATGACCCTGTAAAGAATTTCTTTGACACCTCAAGTGTAGAAGCCGTCATTGACCTGGTGATGAACGTCAATCCCGATGCCACCATCATCATAAAGTCAACAATCCCCGTCGGCTACTGCCGCTCACTCTATCTGACTTATGCTGCTAAAGGAGTCAAACAACTTAATCTCTTATTTTCACCGGAATTCCTCCGCGAGTCAAAAGCTCTGTATGACAATCTTTATCCCTCACGCATAATTGTCGGAATTCCCAAGCTGCTCTCTGCCCCGGAATACGCAGCCGAGAATGAGGCAATAGTGAAACTCACTGACATATCGCGTCTTGAAGCGGATGCTCATACATTTGCCAACCTTCTCCGTCAGGGTGCGATCAAAACCGATATTCCTACCCTGTTTATGGGAATGAAGGAAGCCGAGGCAGTCAAACTATTCGCCAACACATATTTGGCCCTCCGCGTCAGCTACTTCAACGAACTCGACACATACGCCGAAGTTAAAGGCCTTGACTCCAAAGCAATTATAGAGGGTATCGGACTCGATCCGCGCATTGGCCTGCACTATAACAACCCGTCGTTCGGCTACGGCGGCTACTGTCTGCCCAAGGACACAAAACAACTCTTGGCAAACTATGCCGATGTGCCGCAAAACATGATGTCGGCCATAGTTGAGAGTAACCGCACCCGTAAGGATTTCATAGCCGATCAGGTTCTGCGGATGGCAGGATATTATGACTATTCAAGTGCAAATGCATTCGGCGCAGCCCCGGAGCGTGAGGTCACCATCGGAGTTTACCGACTCACAATGAAATCAAACTCCGACAACTTCCGACAGTCATCCATACAAGGCGTCATGAAACGAATCAAAGCTAAAGGCGCCAACGTGATTATCTATGAACCGACACTCCCCGACGGCTCAACATTTTTCGGTTCCCGTGTGGTAAACGACCTGAATGAATTCAAACGCCTCTCGGCCTCCATTCTTGCCAACCGCACCTCCCCCGATCTCGCTGACGTCGCATCAAAGGTCTACTCCCGCGACCTCTTTTCCCGCGACTGAACAAGCCCATCTGACGTTCCATGAAAATATCGATAATTACAGCAGCCAGAAACAGTGGAGCTACTCTTCGAGACACTATGAATAGTGTTCTCGCTCAGAGCTACACTGATTATGAGCATATTATTGTCGATGGAGCCTCGAGTGACAACACGTTTGATATAATTCATGAACTTGAACCACTCTACAAAGGCCGACTTAAATGGATAAGTGAGCCTGACAATGGGATTTACGATGCGATGAATAAAGGAATCGCCATGGCGACAGGTGATGTTGTCGGCATTCTGAATTCCGATGATTTCTATACATCTGACTCCGTGCTTGAAGAAATCGCAAAGGAAATGTCACGGGAGGACAACGATGCCGTTTACGGTGACATTCATTTTGTAAAGGATCATCATCTCGACAGTTGCACCCGTTACTATTCCTCCAGATATTTCACATGGTGGATGATGGCGATGGGCTATCAGCCGGCCCATCCCTCGTTTTATATCAGGAGAGGTTTGTACGAAAAATACGGTGACTTTGACACCGAATTTAAGATTGCATCCGATTTTGAACACATGTTACGACTCATTTATGTTCACAGAATTAAAGCAAAATATTTGCCTATGGATTTTGTGACGATGAGGACAGGCGGAGCATCAACAAATGGCTTAAAGAGCCATACACGGATAATTAGGGATCATTTTCATGCTTACAGTAAACACAATATCACGATAGGATATGTTCTTGATTTTGTCCGCTATCCTCTTAAGCTGATTGAACTCAGCATCTCAAAACTGCAATTATTGCTTAAAAAGTAAGCTCAGATAATCAGACAGGCATTAAAAGATAATTTTAATTGCCTACACTCTACTCTGGTCTTACACTCTGGTCGTCAGAATGGTGGATTGGCCGCGAAGAGTAATGTCAGGGAGGGTGGCCGGCAGCAGAACCGTATGACCGGCTGTCAGCGTCATTCTTCCTTCGGAATATATCAGCTCTACCTGTCCTTCCACACACATCATCACCGTAAATGATTCCTGACCAAGCGTGAGCTTTGTTTCGCCGTCTATACGGAGTCTGCGCACCGTAAACTGAGGGCAGTCTGCAATCCTGACATCATTTGAAGCTGCGTCGTAGTCGGTTCGAGTGACATCCTTCATACTGAAGTCAATCGCATCGAGAGCCTCAGAAGTGTGAAGCTCACGCAGATTTCCGTCGGCGTCACGCCGGTTATAGTCATATATCCGGTATGTGATGTCGCTTGATTCCTGAATCTCAGCCAACAAGTTTCCGGCCCCGATGGCATGAACACGCCCTGCCGGAATAAAATATACATCACCGGCACATGAATCATGCTCCTTGAGCGATTGCGAAAACGAGCCATCGGCTACACTGCTTAAAAACGTGTCTGCCGACATCGGTTTGCTGAAGCCGGCGTAGATTTTCGCACCGCTGTCAGCATGAATCACATACCACATCTCCGTCTTTCCGGAACATCCGTGCCGCTTGCGTGCAAGTTCATCACACGGATGCACCTGAACGGATAAATCAGCCGCGGCATCTATGATCTTTATAAGAAGCGGAAACCTCGTCCCGTAACGGTCAACCACTTTATCACCGAGTAGTGACACTCCGAAACGCTCCACCAGTTCGGTTATCAGCATCCCCTTATAGCGACCCTCGGCTACCACCGACTCATGGCCGGGGACAGCCGAAATCTCCCAACTCTCACCTATCCGGTCCCCGTCGAGATGCTCGCCTTTGTAATTGCCTATTTTTTTGCCTCCCCATATCACACTCTTGAAATAAGGCGTGAACAGGAGCGGTGAACGTTCAATCATCTTTTTACCTTTTTGTTATTTCATCTGCAAATATAACAACATTAAGCTGAAATCTTTCACATTTCACAAAAAATCCTTCATTGCGATGGGAAAAAATTAGAGGCCATCATCACTGACGGCCTCCTTGTCAATATTTTAGGGTGAACAGTGGGGGTCGAACCCACGACCTTCGGAACCACAATCCGACGCTCTAACCAACTGAGCTATGCTCACCATCTGTTGATTTTCGGTGCAAAGTTAACACATTATTTCATATCTACCAAATTTCCCCCGTTTTTTTTCAAACCTATTTTTTTTGAAATGCATGAAATGCACTTTCATTTACCATGAACGCAGTTCATTTAATTCTTTTCTCCGGCGAGTGCCGAAAGATACGCGACAACTGCATCTTCCGCATTGACGACCTCAAAGTGCTTTATAATGAATGTTAACATTTTTTAACGGGGGGGGGTGAAATATGAATTTAAATCATTATTTTTGCATAAAATTACCAATTATGAAGAATGTTATTACATTATTATTTATTTCATTTTGCATATTAAACCTTAGTGCGCAATACTACAATCCTTATGCATCATATCAACAAGCATATGAATATGGTCGACGTATGGCAGAACAAATGCAACAACAAGAGGATGACAATCTTCGACGTAATCCTACTCTTATGGCCGGCAAGATGATACAACTTTTGGCCTTTGGTACAGATGATGAAAAGGCTTACGAATACGCTGAGTATTTAGCTGAAGAAAAAGATCTCGTAGCCGGATGGTTTTGGTTAGGCGTTCTAAATGAAACAGGGATAGGAACAAGTTATTCGCCAAGTTACGCAAAAACTTGTTATCAGAATGGAGCTAAAAAAAGAAACGGACAATCCTGTAAACAAAGATTGACGGAAATATCCAATGGCAATGAGTTAGATGAAAATACTGTAAGAAAATACTGTCAAAATATTGTTGTAATGGGTTCTTCTGTAACACTTCCTGATTTTGGTGGTGGAATAAACTCACCATTAAATATACAGTCATCTACATGCTCGTCATGTAATGGAACAGGAGAATGCAAGACTTGCCATGGGCAAGGTTGGTATTACCATGAAACAGGATATTATACAGGTCGCTCTGGGAAATCCCGTACTGATTGCCCTGTATGTCATGGCACGGGACGTTGTGGTACATGCCATGGTAAAGGGTCAATAAGGTAACTGGCGCATCTTTCGGCAACCAACATATAGTCCATAACTTAGCTGAAAATCTCAGCAAGTTATGGGCTTTCTTAATTTCAACTTCGTTGAAGATTTGCCTGGCCTCAACGCTCTCGCAATGTTCTTTGCAGGTAAAGCGCTTCGCGATAACAAGGCCAATTCTTCCGTGGTATTCAATGTCATCCGCTCTGCCGCTCTGCCATGCAGAGGGTGAAAATTGAGTTGGTGAGAGCTGTTTTGCCAATACCCGGGTCTCCATAAACAAAGCATACGCGCCGCGGCTTCACGTCATTGGCCTTACGCTCTACCCACTTGATGATCTGATCCTGTTCAGGACGGATTATCTCCGGCTTCAGTGTCGCTTCATAATGCCTCAAATGCGAGTAATTTCTTACCATATCCTCAAATATAAGATACGGATTTCTCTTTGCATCACAATTAATGGAGACAGAGCCTGAATTTTCATGGATGTAGACTGCTCCGTTGCCGGTTTGATTTACAACATTGTTTCCCATATTAACCTTAAGATCAATACCTGTATTTGAAATCTCTTTTTACAAAGATACTGATTTTACATTACAAAAGCAAATCGTTTTCATAATCGCTCGAAATAATAATTCCGGTTCATGAAATCAGTAAGAGAGTGGGGCGGGGATAAAATTTTCTACCGGGGAACAACGTTAATCATTCAACAACACTTATTCATCTCAGCGCTTATGATTAAAGAAATAATGATTGCCGGTTGCGGCGGATTTATCGGCACGGCCGGACGATATATAATCAACCGACTTACAGCCGAGTCATGGCACGGTTCATTTCCGCTTGCCACATTTCTGGTCAATATTATCGGGTGCTTCATCATCGGCATATTCTTCGGACTGATTGAAAACACCAAGATTCTATCACCGGGCCACAACCTTCTGCTTGTCACCGGATTTTGCGGAGGTTTCACCACATTTTCCACCTTCGCTAACGACCTGTGGACACTCGGTTCTAAGGATGACTGGACCATTGGCCTGCTCTATCTGACACTGAGTGTAGCCGGCGGTATTCTCTGTGTATGCGCCGGTCGCGCCATAGTCCGCTGATTTCCCGCTCTGCTGCAATGTGACGCAAGCTCTACCCAACGGCGAAACTTTACAGACATATTTTTGGCTAATATGGCGGTTGGTAAGAGAAAATTTAGTAAATTTGCACCTTGTAAGTAAAAATTACTCTGAAAATTAATAAAAACTAAATAAAATCAACCTACGAAATGAAAATAACCCGTCAAGACATCAGCCCCGTTGACGTTCGTCTGACCGTAGACATCGACGAAAATGACTATAAGGACGAAGTGACTAAAAAAATTAAAGAAATCGGTCGCACCCACCAGATTCCCGGTTTCCGCAAAGGCCACGTTCCTTTCGGCGAACTTAAACGTCGTTTCGGAAAACACGTTGCCACTGATGTGTTAAACGACATCGTTTACAAAGGCGTAATCGACTATATTACTGAAAATAAGCTCCGTGTAATGGGTCATCCCATGCCCGCTGAAGTTAAAGAAGTGGCTCTGGAAGGCGACCAGCAGTTTGCCTATGACCTCGCACTTCTCCCCGCTCTTGATATCAAGCTTGACAAGGATGTGACATATCCCTATTACGACATTACCGTCAGCGACGAGATGATCGACGAGCAGGACAAGGCTCTCCGCAAGCGTTTCGGCACACAGAAACCCGGTGAGGAAATGCAGGAGGACTCGCTGGTGAAAGGAACTCTGATGCAACTCAACGAGGATGGCTCCATCAACACCAACGAGGGTGCTATTCAGATGACAAACGGCATCGTGTTCCCCCTTTATTTCAAGGACAAAGAGGAGACTGCCAAGTTTAACGGCTGCAAGCCCGGTGACAAGATCGTGTTCAATCCGTGGAAAGCTACCGGAGGAAACGCAGGCGAACTCTCATCAATGCTCGGCATTGACAAATCTATTGCCGGCGATGTCAAGAATGACTTTGAGATGGCCGTTTCTGAAATCATCGTCAACGAACCAGCCGAACTCGGCGAAGAATTCTACACCAACGTGTTTGGCAAGGATAAGGTGAACAACGAAGAAGAATATCGTGCCGAAGTCAAGAAGATGATCGAGAATGAGCTTTCATCAAACAGCCACATCCTCTTCCGCAATCAGTTTGACAAGAAGATGATGGAGACATATGCTGACATGGTGCTTCCCGCCGAGACTCTCAAGAAAATTTTCTTTGCCGATGCCGAGAACGCCGATGATGCTTTCAAGGCAAACGAGAACTATATCAAACATGAAATCATCGAGACAAACCTCGTTGACAAGTTCGGCATCAAGGTTGAGGAAAACGAACTGCTTGACCTTGCCAAGTTCCTCACCATGCGTCAGTTTGCACAGTATGGCCTTCAAGGTCTTGACGATGAAATCATTGAGAAATACGCCAAAGAGCAGCTTGGCAACAAGGAAACACGTAACCGCCTCTTTGATCAGGTTCTGACTTCAAAACTCTATACTGCTATCGAAGAAGCCGTCAACCTTGACCACAAGGCTGTCACCCTGGACGAATTCAAGGAAATCGCTGAAAAGCAGGACTGATCACAGGTCTCTGACAGATAGATAATTGTCATATCCGGGAGAAACGGCACCCTGACGGGTAAGCGTTTCTCCCGGTTTTGATAAAACTCCCGCTACTCTCACATCACCGCAAACCGTCACCGCAATGGAGCTGACCAATAACCTACGTAAGACTGTCGCCTCACTTGACGATGCCAAGCATCGCCGCGCCACCGGACTGTTTAAAGCTGAGGGAATGAAGATTGTGGAGGAAACCATCCACGCCTTCACACTCCGCTTCCTGTTTGTAATCAAGCAGGAGTTGGAAAAGATAACCGAACGTTTTCCACAGGCAGCCGACCGAATCATTAGCTGCACCAGGGCAGATATGGAGCGGATGACTGCACTCACCACCCCGCGTGAGGTGATAGCCGTGTATGAAATCCCTGAGGATGAACGGCCACTTCTCACTGACGGACTCATTCTGGCTCTTGACGACATCCGCGACCCCGGCAACCTCGGCACGATAATCCGCACTGCCGGATGGATGGGGATACGCCAGATAATCTGCTCGCACGAGTCAGCCGACGTGTTTAACCCGAAGGTGGTGCAATCTACAATGGGGTCCATTGCCCGAGTCAGGGTCAGTTACCGCGATCTCCCGGCCACACTTGCCCGGCTCAACAAACCGGTCTACGGCACTTTCCTTAACGGAGAGAATCTCTACAGCACTCCGCTTCAGGAGTCAGCCGTCATAGTGATCGGAAACGAAGGCCACGGCATCAGCAGTCAGGTTGAAGCCGTAGTGACTCACCGAATCACTATTCCTCCCTTCGGTGCTGACACTAAAGGGGAGTCGCTCAACGCATCGGTTGCGGCAGCCATAACAATGGCCGAATTCCGTCGCCGCAAATTTTACAGCTAATAAACCGGATTATGAGTGCAAAACTGAAAACAAGCGCGTGGTTCTGCTCCGCTTGTGGGAATGAAACCCCAAAATGGGAGGGTCGCTGCCCTCACTGCGGCGAGTGGAACACCATCGTTGAAGAGAGAATCGCTCCATCCCGCACTGGTCGAAAAAGTTCAGGGCCGTCTCGCCCTTCACGGCAGTCGAAACCCGTGCCTGTGTCAGGTATCGAGTACACTGATGAGCCTCGCGTCCGCATGCCGAGTCAGGAACTCAACCGGGTGCTTGGAGGAGGACTGGTTGAAGGGTCAATGGTTCTGATAGGCGGCGAGCCGGGCATCGGGAAGTCAACTCTTGTGCTTCAGAACATATTGTCAATCAAGTCGCGACGCATCCTTTATGTGTCAGGTGAGGAGAGCGCTCGACAGATCAAGATGCGCGCCGACCGTATTGGCCGACCGAGCGACAACGTTTTTATTGCCTGCGAAACGTCACTTGAAAACATTTTTGAACATATCGCTGACATTGAGCCGGGTCTGCTGATTGTCGACTCTATCCAGACCATTTCCTCCGACCAGATTGAATCGGCCTCCGGAAGTGTGTCACAGGTGCGCGAGTGTGCGTCCCAACTGCTTCAGTTTGCCAAAGAGTCGGGTGTACCGGTAATCCTGATCGGACACATCAACAAGGAAGGCTCCATTGCCGGGCCAAAGGTCCTTGAACATATAGTCGACGCTGTGCTTCAGTTTGAAGGTGACCGTCAACACGTCTACCGCATCCTGCGCGCCATAAAAAACCGCTTCGGGTCAACATCAGAACTCGGCATCTACGAGATGTGTCAGCGCGGACTCCGTGAGGTCACCAATCCGTCAGAAATGCTGTTCACCACTCCGGACACCGAGTTGTCAGGCGTAACCGTCGGAGTGACTATGGAGGGTGTCAGACCTTTCCTGATAGAAGTTCAGGCACTTGTCAGCACGGCGGCCTATGGCACACCGCAGCGCTCTGTGACCGGCTTTGATGCAAAACGCATGAACATGCTCCTCGCCGTGCTTGAAAAGCGAGTCGGATTCAAACTCGCGCAGAAGGACGTTTTTCTCAATATAGCCGGAGGACTGAAAGTCAATGACCCGGCTCTTGATCTGGCGGTGATTTGCTCCATCCTGTCGTCAAACGTCGACCTGCCTGTCCCACCCCACACGGCTATGGCCGGCGAGGTTGGTCTGTCAGGTGAAATCCGTCCCGTCACCCGTATAGAGCAGCGTATCCGCGAGGCCGAAAAACTGGGAATCAAAACTCTCTATATTCCCCGTAACAATCTCAAGGGAGTCGACACATCATCACTTGTCATAAAAGTGGTGGAGGTAGGAAAGGTGGAAGAACTTTTCAGAAATCTGTTCGCTTAGTTACCCTCCTCCGGAACTTTTTTGTGAGTAAGGACGTTGTAAAAGAAAAATTACTCACGTTTAAGTTTTGCTTTTATGAAAAAACTGTCATTATTGATACTGTTGGCTGTCAGCATGGCTCTCTTCAGCAGCTGTAGTCCGTTCTCGTTGGTCAACAGTGAGGTCTACAATAATGCTGACCTCGCCGACTACAAAACTTTCCGCATCATCACGCCCGAGGAAGGCAAGATGCCTCCCACCATGTCAATGGTGACATATTATAATATTGCCGCCGCTATCCGTGAGCAGATGACCGAGCGCGGTTTCACGGAGGACCCCACCTCGCCTATGCTCATCAACATAGGTCTGACAGTTAAGAAGGAAATTGCCACGGAGCCGGCTGTTCCTCCGGGCTATTTCCCATATTCCGGCCCATTTTACGGCGGTTACGGACCCTGGTTCATGTATCCCCGAGGCTACTATTGGCCCGCTTACGCTAATTATTATTCCAACGCGCAGGTCATCACCGGAATCTACCGTGAAGGTGTGCTGACTATGGATATTGTCAATACCGTCAAAAAGGAAGCTCTCTATTCAGCCTCCGTAGCTACTATTCTTGAAAATGGCGACAGCCAGTTCCGAAACCTTGAAGGCATAGCCGAGGCCGTCAGCACATTGTTCTCGCGCTTCCCGGTGCCTATGCTTCCGCAATACCGCAAGAAATAACTCATGAAAGTCTATTGATTAACAAAGATAAAAAGGCCCCGTTCATGTCGGCGTCAGACCCTACTGACTCAAGCCACATGGCCGGGGCCTGAGGTTTATTTACAATAATCACGTGTTCTGATGAAATTCAACACATTCCTTCTGTTTATCCTCTCCCTGATGGCGTCATTTACAGCCACAGCCGCCGGTTGGGTAAGTGACGCAGCCGACACAGACTCAACATTTGAAAAGCGAACCGTTGTTCAGCCCGACGATTATGCCGGTAAAGTGGTTTCAACCATAATCCGCAAGCTCGCTCCTGAACCAACTGACCGGGGAGTGATTTATATCCACGGCTTCAATGACTATTTCTTTAACACCGAGATGGCCGACGAATTTATAAGTCACGGTTATGATTTCTATGCCGTTGACCTCCGCAAATATGGCCGCTCGCTGCTCTCGGGTCAGACACGCTATCAGGTGCGCAATCTTGACGAGTACTTCCCCGATATTGATTCAGCCATAGTGGATATGAAGCGAGCCGGAGTCACCGAGATAGTCATGATGGGCCACTCCACAGGTGGACTTATCGCCGCCTATTATCTGGCAAAAGCCAAAGGAGCCGCTGACATTGATGCTCTTATTCTCAACAGCCCGTTCCTTGACTGGAACCTCGGCAAAAAGGAGTGGCTTGTACCTGCCGTTGCTGCACTGGGACGATGGTTTCCCGGAATGAAAATCTCTCAGGGAAAGTCAACTGTCTATTCCGAAAGCCTCCTTGCCTCACAACACGGCCGATGGGACTATGACACATCCAAAAAACTGTCACAGTCACCTGATGTGGACGCCGGATGGGTGCGGGCAATCGACATGGCACAAAAAGCGCTCCGCGACGGCAAAGCCGACATCCGCATACCTATCCTGCTGATGTATTCCTCACAATCCGTAGGAGGTGACACATGGACCGAGGCCGACAGCAATGGTGACTCTGTGCTGGATGTAAACGATATCCGACGCTACGGAAGCCGACTCGGCCCCCACGTCACATGCCTCAAGGTCATGAACGGCCTTCATGACCTCACTCTCTCACGCAAAAGCATCACAATCCCCCTCTACCGCCACATATTCCACTGGCTCTCCACCAACCTCCCCGCCATATCAACCACCGACACATCCCTCCGCCCAGCCGCCTGAATCCACTTCGGACTGAATGAAAATCCGCCGGAAACGCACGTGTGGTGAGAGATGTGGACGTTACGGGTTGTTAATTATGAATCTAATATTTATCAGTTAAGATTTATTATGTCGAACCCGAGGCGTCGGACGAGGCGGAGTGTGTTCATGGCCATGATGCGGTCATAGTGCTTTTCGCTTTCGGGCAGACGGGAGTAGGGGACAAGGTCGGGATGACGTTTTGCGTGGTCGTCGCGGACGGGTCCGTAGGTCCATCCCTCATCCATTCGGGCGCGCGCCCAAATGTCATGAGCGTTTTCGGCAATGGCTTCGGTAAGCTCTTCGAGGTCAGCGTCAAGAGCAATGTCCTCCACACTGATGGGTGTAGGATTATAAGCCATTTCATCAAGTGTGGCTGAGATGAAATATCGTCCGGAGTTTTTCCATGCCCGTGTGAAATCAGCCACTGGTACGGTGGTTTCGGTTTGAGTTGTCGGGTTGAGGAGGGTGACTGTATCGGGCGTAGCGTCAGTGATGATGACGGCGTGATGGCCGGGACGTGGGTCAGGCGAGTCAATGTTTCGGTCAATTACAGCTATGACACGCCGACCGGCGGTGAGAGCATCGGCTATGTCGGAAACCGAGGCGTCATATTTTCGCTCAACGTTGAACCCTTTGAGTTCGAGAAGCCGGCCAACACAATGGAACGGTGTGCCGAGTTCGCGTAGCCAGTTGTTGGCTTTTGCAGTTTCGAGCAGCGACCAGTTGTCGACATCGAGTCCGCATTGAGCCATTATCAGGGTTTCACATTCAAATGAGCAGAGGTTATCAGGATTGGCGGCAGCGAGCGCCCTGACAGGGAGAATGTGACTTGACCGGAAGGCAGTGTCAGAGTCGATTGTTTCAGACATGTTGATGATCTCGATGGCTATAGGATCAGCGTCGAGATTTGAAATAATTTCCACAGATTCAGTTTCAGACACATTACCGTCAAGAAACGCGGCAAGCTGTTCGTCAGAGAGAATATGATCAGTCATTGCTGTAATATTTAAGAGCGATGCGGGCCAGAGCCGCCATAGCGCGTCGTTTGATGTTGTATAGATTATCGACCGTCACACCGATGCTGACAGCATATTGCGCGGGGTCAACGTCGTCAATGACAAGGCTACGGATCACGTCGGCATAACGCGGATTATCCATCATGTCGAGTAGTGTCGCCACGTCAAGCCTTCGGGCCGTATCAGCGCCGGAGTCACAGACGGGGTGAGCAGAGACAGCCGCTGCGGCCTCGCCATAATCATAAAGAGGGTCGGAGGAGGCATTTTCTATCATGTTGTCACGGTGACTGATAAAAAATCTGATGGCGACCACCTTGAGCCACTGGTAAAGCGAGCTGCGAAACTGAAACAAGCGGAGTTTGGCAGCGTCGTCGGCCATGAGGAAGGCATAGAGTTCTGACACCATCTCATTATAGTCAACCGGATAGTTGAATACCCTTCGCATGACGGCGGTCAGCAACGGGCGGCAGCTGACATAGAAGAATCGGGCAGTGGCGGCATTGTCTTTGGCAAGAAGAAGCGCCACGATTTCGCGGTCGGTCATCGGCGGGTGGTTGGTTTTTGTTATCGTTACTGCAAATTTACTGTTTTTTTCGGAGAAAAGTATCGGTTTGGGAAATGCGGCGAAAAAAATTTGCAAAAAGATGATAGATTCCTCACCGTATAAAAGTCAATAATATAAAAACGGAATCAAAATCCTTAATCTATGAGAAACACACGCTGTGAGAAACACACATAGACACAACACTCGTTTCTCAGACTTCTCCGGGCCTGACGGGCCGCGGGGAAGTCGTTACGTCTGAAAATGAGGATGATCAACCGCGTTTGCGGTAGGTTATTGCTGCAAGCAGACATGCCATCACCGCAAAGAATGTCAAGGCACTGAAATCAAAAATCAGGTCCGCCATATCCGACCCCCAACGGTAAGCAGTCTGATTAATGGTTTTCGCATGTTTTTGCATGATTAATGCGGAGATGTCATTGCAAAATTAGTGAAATAAAAGTGAAAGGCAAATTTTGAGGACGGAAGTGAAAATGGTGTGAAAATACCGAAGCTGCGGAGTAGCGGGTGGCTACGGCGCAGCTTCGGCTGGATGTTGTATCTTGTTTTAAACCAAATATTAAAACTTACTTAGTTTATAAAATTATGTGAAAGGATGATTATTTGCTCTTTTCGGTTTTTTCAGTTTTTTCGGCTTTCTTGCCTTTGATGTCTTTGGCTTTCTTGCCGGGGCGCTTCATATCTTTGTCACCCTTACGCATGTCACCTTTGCGGAAGTCCTTGCCGTTGTTGCCGCCGGGGGTGGTAACGTAGGCGTTTTCAAGGAAGATAACATACTGGTCAGGAGTGAGGATTTCCTTCATATTCTTGAGGTAACCTTTGCGGGCTTCCTTGCGCGCGCCGGCTTTGGCTGTGCGGTCGGCTTTGATTTTTTCGCCGCGTTCTTTGGCTGCCGATTCTTTCAGGGCCTTGATTTTGGTCTGTTGGTCGGGGGTGAGGGTTATTCCTTCAAAGAGGACGCTCTCACATGCGGTGACGCATGAGTCGGCGCTGCATTTTGCTGCTTTGGGACACTGTGCGAAAGCGGAGAATGACACTGAAGATGCGATTAAAACTGCGAGTGCGATAATTGACTTTTTCATGTTCTAATTATAAGTTTTATGAGTTTGTGAATTTTGTTCGTTTAGTCTATTGACAGCTAAAAAACGTAAAGGTTTAAAGCGTCAGAACGAGTTTAACATACTTTTAGTTTTATGCTTGGTTGATTATCAGTATGTTAAATATAAACTCACAGAGTCCGGTTCATCGATTCGCAGGGGAGATTCGTCGACAGTCAGTGCCGATTGGCCGAACAAAGCCGCTTCAGTCACGCCGGTGGATGCAGGCTCCGATGGAGTTGAGCCGGGTGTCGATAGATTGGTAACCGCGGTCAATCTGGTCAATGTTATCTATCTGACTCACTCCGTTGGCCGACATTGCAGCAATCAGCATCGCTATGCCGGCGCGAATGTCGGGCGAAAGCATTTTGTTGGCACGGAGCGGAAAACGGTGGTCGAGTCCGATGACCACGGCGCGGTGAGGATCACAGAGCATAATCTGTGCGCCCATGTCGATAAGGCGGTCAACGAAAAACAGGCGTGACTCAAACATTTTTTGATGAACCAGCACACTGCCTTTGCACTGTGTGGCCGTGACAAGCAGAACACTGAGCAGGTCAGGAGTAAGTCCGGGCCACGGAGCGTCGGCAATGGTAGGGATTGAGCCGTCGAGATTGGTTTCGATTTCGTATGAGTCCTGTGCAGGTATATATATGTCCTGACCGCGCACTTCAAGGTTGATTCCCAGACGGCGGAACGAGTCGGGAATTATGCCAAGATTTTCAGGTGAAACATTACTGATGGTCAGTTCACTCCGGGTCAGAGCTGCCATGCCGATGAAACTGCCCACCTCAATCATGTCCGGAAGGACAGTGTGTTCGGTGCCGTGAAGGCGTTCGGCGCCGTGGATTGTGATCAGGTTTGAGCCGAGTCCGTCAATTTTCACTCCCATTCGCGTCAACATCCGGCAAAGTTGCTGGATATAAGGCTCACAGGCAGCGTTATAGATTGTTGTGGCACCTTCGGCAAGTGAGGCGGCCATGATAATGTTTGCCGTACCGGTGACGGAAGCTTCATCAAGCAGCATATAGCATCCTTTGAGGGGGTTGACAGCAACCACATAGTAGGCCTGACGCTCCTCATTGTAGGCAATCATTGCGCCGAGCCGAGTGAATCCGGTGATGTGGGTGTCGACTTTTCGGCGCCCTATTTTATCGCCACCCGGTTTGGCGAAGTAAGCCTGACCGGTGCGGGCAAGAAGCGGGCCGACCACCAGAACCGAACCGCGAAGCGAAGCGCATCGTGCCACGAAGTCGGCACTCGAAATGTATTCATCATTAAGTTCGTCGGCCTGGAAGCGGTAGGAACCCGGGGCAATTTTCTCAACCTTTACGCCCATGGCTTTGAGCAGGTTGATGAGATTGACCACGTCGAGAATATCGGGAACATTGTGGATCACCACCGGGTCGGCAGTGAGGAGTGTGGCACTTATCACTTGCAGGGCCTCGTTTTTGGCACCCTGTGGTTCGATTGTTCCGTGGAGGTGGTGTCCTCCCTCAATAATATATGTACTCATTTTTCAGATATGCTGCACTTCGGGCGTGAGAGTTATACCCGACATTTTTTTTACGGTTTCAACAATGTGATTTTCGAGGGCGAGAATATCAGCGGCTGATGCATGACCGGTTTTATTGACGATGACGAGGGGTTGAAGATGCCACACTGCGGCCTCACCCATCTCAATCCCTTTCAGTCCGGCCCGGTCAATGAGCCATGCGGCGGGAATCTTGATTCCGTCAGGTTGGATAAAATGCGGTATCTCGGTTGTTCCGGTCAGTTCCTTGAGCCGGGCAAAGGCTTCGGGGGTGATAACGGGATTCTTGAAGAAACTTCCGGCACTTCCGGTCACATCAGGGTCGGGAAGTTTGGAATTACGGATGGAGATGACGGCATCACGCACGGTTTCAGGTGTGATGGAGCCGCCGGCTGATTCAACCACCTGGCGCAGATTGCCGTAGTCGAGGCGCGGATGGCTGTCAGGGTTAAGTTTGTAGGTCACACCGATCACAAGCTTGTAAGGAGCGCGTTTGAAAGCCGAGTCGCGGTAAGCAAAATGGCAGTCGGCGCGACTCCACTGCTCGCGGCGTCCGGTTTCGAGGTCATAAATCCACACGGTTTTTACTGCATCACCTGCTTCCATGCCATAAGCGCCAACGTTTTGAACGACCGATGCTCCCACGGTGCCTGGGATTCCCGACAGGTTTTCCAGTCCCCAGAGTCCGCGCTCGCAGGTTGCGGCGATGAGACGGTCCATGGTCACTCCCGCTCCCGCGGTTACTTCGCTGCCTGAAAAGTCAACGGATTCAATTCGCGGGACAATGATAAGCCCGTCAAAATCGCCGGTAAACAGCAAATTGCTTCCGGCGCCAATGATGAGCAGGCGTTTGGCTGAGGTGGCCAGTTCGCGCACTTTCGGCAGGTCGGCAGCGGATGAAAATTCCACCATCATGCGGGCCGATGCCCTGATACCCATAGTGTTGCGTCCGGTCAGGTCGGCATTTTCCGTGATTGTTATCATTTGTCAGTGACTTTGGATAGTGGTGACAGTTAAAGCAGTGAATTAATGTGAGTGAGGAAAGGATTCACAAATTTAATGAAAAAATCCCAAACTCAGGTCCGCTCATTCAAAATATCCTCCCGAATCGGGTGAATAATTTCCCGCAAAAAATGAGGAAGGCTACGGTGTAATTTGTCATACACGGCAGCCTTCCTGATTATAGAGTATGAGATGGTCAGGCGGAGGGTAAATCCTCGGATGAGGATTTGAGGATTTTGGTGGTGACTTTTTCGTCACCGGGTGTGTAGTCGACTTCAATGGTGTCGCCCGGGGTGATGGCGGCATCAATAATGATGTCGGCTAACTCATCCTCAAGATATTTCTGAATAGCTCGCTTGAGCGGACGGGCGCCATACTGCTGGTCGTAACCCTTTCCGGCAATGAAATCACGGGCAGCTTCGGAGATGTTGAGCTTATAGCCGAGATCTTTAACGCGACGGTAGAAGCCTGCAAGTTCGATGTCGATAATCTTGAAGATTGCCTCGCGTGCGAGCGGTTCAAACATGATGATGTCATCAACACGGTTGAGGAATTCCGGCGAGAAAGCCTTGTTGAGAGCCTTGCGCAGCACACCTTGACTATACTCTTTATCGTCGCCGGTGGGGGCGTTGAAACCGATTCCGGAGTTGAAGTCCTTGAGCTGACGCGAGCCGATGTTAGAAGTCATGATTATGATGGTGTTCTTGAAGTCGATGGTTCGGCCGAGCGAGTCAGTGAGACGTCCTTCGTCCATGATCTGTAGGAGAAGGTTGAATGTGTCGGGATGAGCCTTCTCGATCTCGTCAAGCAGAACAATGGAGTAGGGGTGACGGCGTACTTTCTCGGTCAGCTGACCACCCTCCTCATAACCTACATATCCCGGAGGCGCACCAACAAGACGTGACACTGCAAACTTTTCCATATATTCGCTCATGTCGATTCGGATAAGCGAATCGGGCGAGTCAAACAGATACTCGGCGAGCTTCTTGGCCAGATGTGTTTTGCCGACACCGGTCGGGCCGAGGAAAAGGAATGTTCCGATAGGTTTATTGGGGTCCTTGAGTCCAATGCGGTTTCGGCGGATGGCTTTGGCAAGTTTGTCGATTGCAGTGTCCTGTCCTACGATCTGCTTTTGCAGGGTCGGGGCAATCTCCTTGAGTCTCATGCCTTCAGCCTGAGCAATCCGCTGCACGGGAACACCGGTCATCATGGCCACCACTTCAGCCACACGGTCCTCATCGACCGTCTCACGGGTGCTGTCGAGCAATTTCTCCCATTCGGCTCGTTTTTCCTCGAGTTGCTTTTTGAGCTGCTGCTCGCGGTCGCGGAAACCGGCTGCCTTCTCGAAATCCTGCTCGCGGGCGGCACGGAGTTTTTCGGCCGATGTTTCCTCAATCTGAGCTTCGAGCGAAAGAATGTCGTCGGGGACAGTGATGTTGGTGATATGCACACGTGAACCGGCTTCGTCAAGAGCATCGATTGCCTTATCAGGGAAGTTGCGGTCAGATACATAGCGGTCAGTCAGCTGGACGCAAGCGTCGAGAGCTTCAGGAGTATATATTACGTTGTGGTGCGATTCATATTTGTCCTTGATGTTGTCGAGGATGATTCTGGTCTCCTCAGCGGTGGTTGGATTGACCATCACTTTCTGGAAACGGCGTTCGAGCGCACCGTCATTTTCGATATTCTTGCGATACTCGTCGAGCGTCGTGGCGCCGATACACTGGATTTCGCCGCGGGCCAGAGCCGGTTTGAGCAGGTTGGCTGCATCCATGGAGCCGGAGGTGTTTCCGGCACCGACAATGGTGTGAAGTTCGTCTATGAACAGGATGATGTCCTTGTTTCGGGCGAGTTCGTCGAGAATCCCCTTGATACGCTCCTCAAACTGGCCGCGATACTTGGTGCCGGCCACTATTGACGCCATGTCAAGCGATATGACGCGCTTGCCGAACAATACACGTGACACCTGGCGCTTGATGATGCGCAGGGCCAGACCCTCGACAATGGCTGACTTGCCCACACCGGGTTCACCGATAAGCACGGGATTGTTTTTCTTGCGTCGGCTCAGGATTTGAGCAAGACGTTCGATTTCAACCTCGCGGCCCACGACGGGGTCAAGGCGGTTTTCCTCAGCTGCCCGGGTCATGTCATTGCCAAAGCGGTCAAGCAGAGGGGTGTCGGTACCTTTCTGCGACTCGGGACGCATTGAGTTGCCTCGGGTAGCGTTTTTTGGGTTGCGGTCGTCAGGACCGTCGGCATATTCGTCGTCCTCGTCATCAGAAAACTCCGGACCCATCACCGGAGTGTCGGCCTCGTGACCGGGGCTGCTGATGAGGCGGCTGACTGTCTGGAGATCGACTCCGTAGGCTGCAAAGAGGGCCACGAATTCATCGCGTGTGGCTGTGCCTTGCAGCAGAGCGAGCAGCAGATGGATTGAGTCAACTTTCTGCGCCTGAAGTCCGCGGGCGGCGAGCGAGGCGATGGAAATGAGTCGGTTGACGTTTGCGCTTACGGACATTGTTCCGCTTTCGGATGGAGTGAAGTGAGAGCCTGTAGCTCCGTCACAGAGAGCCACAAGGTCGGTGCGGAGTCGGCCTATCTGCTCCTCCACGCCCATCCCCGGCATGTCAGTCATGGCTGCGACAATGGCAGCGCGCGCCGAGTCATCGGCGTCGGCGTCAAGAATGCCAAGCAGAATGTGGCCGTCATGAACCACCGGCGCGTGCATTTCCAGGGCGGCTTTGTGTCCGCGCTGGAGAATGTCTTTAAATCGAGATGTATATGTCATATTCAAATATTGTGATCTGTTTCAGAGCCGGCTTCCGGAGGCACTGGTGGTGCCGGATCGGAATACCTGCATTATTCTAACGGCAAAAACTATGCCAAAGTGTGACACTTGTGGTGTGAATATCTTAATAACAATTAAAAAACAAAAGTTGGATGTAAAAACTGATAAAATTCCCAAAAAATTCCTACCTTTGTAGGATAATTTGCACGAGTAGGCAGTGACGGCTCACTGTACTCATCGCGTTATAGAGAGACATTTAAATATAGGAATATAAATATATATCATGATTGAAGAAGATCGCATAATAAAGATCAACATCGAGAATGAGATGAAGAGCGCCTACATCGACTATTCAATGTCGGTGATAGTATCGCGCGCGCTGCCTGATGTCCGTGACGGACTCAAGCCGGTCCATCGTCGAGTGCTGTTCGGAATGTATGAGATGGGCAACACGTCAGACAAACCACACAAGAAGTCGGCCAACTGCGTCGGTGAGGTGATGGGTAAGTATCACCCCCACGGCGACTCGTCGATTTACGGAACGGTGGTTCGCCTGGCTCAGCCATGGGCATTGCGTTACTGCCTGGTGGACGGCCACGGAAACTTCGGCTCGGTGGACGGCGACGGCGCTGCCGCCATGCGTTACACTGAGGTTCGCCTTCAGCGTTTGGGTGAGGAAATGCTCACTGACATTGAGTCAGATACGGTTGATTTCCAACCTAACTATGACAGCTCCCGGCGCGAACCGGTGGTGCTTCCCACACGTTTCCCCAACCTGCTTGTCAATGGAGCCTCCGGTATTGCCGTCGGTATGGCTACGAATATGCCTACCCACAATCTGACAGAGGTCATCAACGGCTGTGTGGCTCTTCTCGAGAATCCTGAACTCGAGGTTTCAGACCTGATG
This sequence comes from uncultured Staphylococcus sp., assembly GCA_964554195.1. Taxonomy (GTDB): domain Bacteria; phylum Bacteroidota; class Bacteroidia; order Bacteroidales; family Muribaculaceae; genus Duncaniella. The sequence continues at coordinate 26,991 of CAZKNK010000005.1, read as the reverse complement.
AAACATATCACCGCTCCCGATTTCCCCACCGGCGGAACCATCTACGGCTACTCCGGAGTCAAGGATGCCTATGAAACCGGTCGCGGTCGCATCATAATCCGTGCGAAGGCTGAAATTGAGGTTGAGGACAACCATGAGAATATCATCGTCACCGAAATTCCTTATAACGTCAACAAAGCCGAGCTGATAGCCTATATCGCTGATCTTGTCAACGATAAGAAACTCGACGGCATTGCAGACATCAACGACGAGAGTGACTACACCGGTATGCGTATCGTCATCAAACTCAAGAGCGATGCCAATGCCAATGTGGTTCTCAATAAGCTTTACAAGATGACCCAGATGCAGGCATCGTTCTCAGTGAATAATGTAGCTCTGGTCAACGGACGTCCCAAACTGCTGAATCTGAAAGAACTGATTGCAGCGTTCCTTGATCATCGTCATGAGGTGGTGATCCGTCGTACCAAGTTTGAGCTTGCCCGCGCCCGCGAGCGCGCCCACATTCTCGAAGGTCTGATCATTGCGTCGCAGAACATTGACGAGGTTATCCGCATCATCCGCGCCGCCGCTGACACTGAGGAGGCTCGCGAAAACCTCAAAAACCGATTCGGACTCACTGACCAGCAGACTGCTGCGATAGTGGAGATGCGTCTGCGTCAGCTCACCGGACTGGAGCAGGATAAACTCAACCAGCAGTATGAGGATATAATGAAGCATATCACCAATCTGGAGCTGATACTGTCGGATGAGAACGTATGCCGCGAGCTGATAAAGTCAGAGCTGATAGAGGTGCGTGACAAATATGGCGACGAGCGCCGCACCGGCATAGACTATACCGCAGGCGATTTCAATGCTGAGGATTTCTATGCCGATGATGACATGATCATCACCATCTCTCACTTAGGCTACATCAAGCGCACTCCGCTGAGCGAATTCCGCGCACAAAACCGCGGAGGTGTCGGAGTGCGTGGCGGAGTGACACGTGACGAGGACTTTATCGAGCATATCTATCCCGCCTCGATGCACAATTATATGCTCTTCTTTACCCGTAAAGGTCGCTGCTACTGGCTCAAGGTATATGAGATTCCCGAGGGTTCACGCACATCAAAGGGACGCGCCATCCAGAATCTCCTCAACATCGAGCAGGATGACAGCGTGAAAGCCTTTATTCGCGTCAAGAGCTTGAACGACAGCGAATTTGTCGGTAACCACAATCTGGTGTTCTGCACCCGCCGCGGTGTCATCAAAAAGACCCGTCTTGAGGCCTATTCACGTCCGCGAGTGAAGGGAGTCAATGCTATTGTGATCCGCGAGAATGACGAACTGCTCGGTGTGGAACTTACCGATGGTAACTCAGAAATCCTCATGGCCAACCGCAACGGGCGCGCCATCCGATTCCACGAAACCAAAGTGCGCGAAATGGGCCGAATGTCGGCCGGTGTACGCGGTATGCGTCTGGATGACGACTCGGACGAGGTTGTAGGCATGATTTGCATGGAAGCCGATTCGACCAATAATGTCATGGTTCTTAGCGCGAACGGTTACGGCAAACGCAGTCAGCTCGATGACTACCGCATAACCAACCGCGGCGGTAAGGGTGTCAAGACTATGAACATCACCGCCAAGACCGGTTCGCTCGTGGCCATCAAGAGTGTGAATGATGACAATGACCTTGTGATCATCAACAAGAGCGGAATCACAATCCGCATCCGTGTGGCCGACATCCGCGTTATGGGCCGATACACGCAAGGAGTCAGAATCATCAACCTCGAAAAACGTGCCGACACCATCGCATCAGTGTGCTGCGTTGACTCCGACCCGGAGGAAGTAGTGGAGGAAATCGAACAGAATCCCGAGGAACTTGAGGCCCTGCCCATGGATGAAGTTCCGGAGGAGGATGTAGTTGACGAAGATGTTGACGATAACGCCACTCTCGATGAAGAAAAAGAAGAACCTGAAGAATAATCAACTTAAATCAACCACATATCTATGAAGAAAATTGCCATCTTAGGACTCGGTCTTGCAGCTGCATTTACAGTCAGCGCAGCCGATCAACCCCAGCTTCTCAAGGATCTCGAAAAAGCTTTTAAAGGTGCAGGATCGTATGAGAAATTCGAGAGTGCAGTGAGTGAATTCACTCCTGCTTTCACAAACCCTGAAGTGTCAGACAACTCTGCCACTTTCTACTTCCCCGGCAAAGCAGCGTTCAAGATCTATGACGATCTCTATGGAAAGAAAACTTTCAATGAAGAAGTAAACCTCGACCACATGGGTAATGCCCTTCTTCAAGGCTATGACTTCTACATGAAGGCTCTGGCGGTTGACACTGTGGTCGATGCCAAGGGTAAGGTAAAGACTCCCTATTCAAAGGATATTGTCAATACAATCTGCGGTCACGTCAATGATTTCAACAACGTAGGTTCCATCTTCTGGGAAGAGAAAAAATTTGACAAGGCTTATCAGGCATGGACTGACTATCTGTCGATTCCCGGTAATCCCGCATTCGGCAAGCAGGCTCCCGCACAGTTGCCTGACTCGGTTGTAGCTCAGATTGACTACTGGCGCGCCATCGCTGCATGGCAGGTCAAGATGCTCCCCGAATCGGCAGCCGCATTTGACAATGTTCTTGCTCTCGGACTTAACGACCCTCAGGCCTATGACTATGCTTTCTCAGTGGCTTACGAACTTCGTGACAGCACCCGTATGTTTGAATATTCACGCATCGCCTTCGAAAAATTCGGAAGCCAGAACCCGGTGTTCCTTCAGCGTATGATCAACTCTTACATTCAGAACAACGATTATGATACCGCACAGGCCATGCTCGACAAGGCTATTGCCTCAGAGCCGGAGAATCCTGCGTACTATTACTCGCTTGGTGTCCTGTATGAAAACAAGGAGGATATTGACAACGCCATCGTCAACTACAAGAAGGCTTCGGAACTCGCGCCGACTGACGCCACCTACATGTTCCGCTACGGTAACGGTCTGGCCCGCCGCTTTGACCGCGACCAGTCAAAGGGTGACTCAATGTCACAGGCTGAGTATAACAAATATTTCGCCGAGAGCCTGCGTCCCGAACTCCTTGAAACCGCAAAAGTGCTTGAAGCAGCTTACGCACTCGATGAGGAGAATATGCGCGAAGCACTCAACGTACTCAAAACCGTCTACTATCTGCTCAACGACGGTGACAATCTCAAGCGTGTTGAGGATCTGCTGAAATACTGATTACATTATTAGATTGACGGTAATTGTTATCGTTAATCATCCCACACACTTCACCCGGCCCCGCGGCATTTCCGCCCGAGGCCGGGATTTTTTATATTTGTACGTCTTTTGATGGTCAGATACTATGTTCCGGTCAGTTGATCAGTTGAGGAGTATGACTTTTGCAGAAGTGTTATCCATGCCGGTCATTGTGCGGCCAACCGGTGCGCCAATAAAAGTCGGGTCAGTGACGGTGTAGCGTGTGCCGCTGACAGTTATATAGTCGCCTGAAACCGGTGAATTGAATGCTACGGCAGCTGCAAGGTGGCCCGGGTAGTAGATAAGCATACATTTCAGCCCAAGCAGGTCACGTACAAGTCGGGTCAACAGAATGGATCGGTCCTCGCAATCGCAGTAAGGATAGTAGAGGGTTTCTTCGGGAAAGAATGCACGATCACCACCCCAAACTTTGTCATCATATTCATAAACGAAGCCTGTCTGAATCCAGTTAAGCAACCGCTCTACAGCTTGAAGTTGGTCAAGACCTGCAATCATGGATTTAAGCTGAGGATAAAGTGTAGCCCTGACGTGATCGCTTACAGGTGTTTCAGCATACATGGCCCAGCGGGTCATAAAATCAGTGCCGAGAACAGAAGTGGGATAGGTGTTATAAAAGTCAACAAGATTTTTGTTTACGGTATAGTCAACGGAGAAATCCAGATAACGTTTTGATGACACATGACGAGATGGTGTTGTGGTTTTTTCGATTTGCGGGAGTGAGTTGACCCATAGCGACAGACTTTTTTCCTTTGCAAATTTAGCCTCACAGATACTGATATTACCTGAAACATTCTTGTCAAGGGGATAGTAATATTCTCCGTCAAGTATATAATAGGGATGCTCAAGCAGATTATGACGCGAATTGTAAAGCATTTCAAGCCCGGATGAAGTGCTTGCCAATCGGATTTTGTAACCTGACTGACTGAACAGATAGGCTGTAAGGAGCGTCGCTTCGTTTCGGTTTTTGCTATATGTCTTTGCGAAAGCGTCGATGAGTTGCAGATAAGCCCAGTCACAGAGCTGCATCTGAGTCTTGAGTTTCTGAATGTCGGCCACCATCGGTGCAAATTGCGGCTCTGACAGCCTGCTCCATGCCGATGCCAAAGCGTCTGCGCTTACTGACCCGACGGAGAACGTGGATTCGGAAGGAATGCGCACTTGCACAGGAGAGCCGAAATAGTTGAAAGAGAGTGTACGTGTATTAATGGTCGGGTCCTCTCTTACAGGTGCAATCGGAGCGGCACGTGACTTGTCCTTGTCAGGGGTTATTATTTCTTCGATTGAAATTTCCTTGTCATCACGGCGATCTTTGTCATTATATGGGGTCGGAATAGGTGAAACGTCATCCTTGGGCTTTGGTTTCGGAGGCATGGACCCTTTCTGGTCCCACTTGCCCTCTCGGAGCATCCGGGCATACTCCTCGTTCAGACTTACGCGATAATCGTTGAAATTGCCGATACGGTTTGAGTTAAATGAATCGGCATTGCTACCGCCTATGTTGCCGCGTCCCTGATTGAACTGCGCATAGACTACCGGAGTGCTTCCAGCGAGAAGCAGTGCGGCCAGACCGAGGGTCATAAATCTGGTTGAAGCCATAAGAGACAATCTATGAAATGGAGCAGGTTTTATTTCACAATGAATACATGTCCACCACCTCCTACGGGGGTTACGGCAGGGTCAGGTGAAACTGTCGGTGATACGGGCGGTAGCCCGGCGGGGGCGTTTTTGCTCATTTCAATGAGGGCATTGATGTAGGCGAGTGAGATTTCGCGGGCCGATTCCAACTGATAGCGACGCAAGTTCAGTTCATCTACCTCGCGGGCGCGTTCAAAGGCTCTTTCCTCAGCCTCAAGAGAAAGTTTGCGGGCCGTTTCGGCATCGAGAGCGGTTTCCATCTCTTTAAGCAGAGCTTCGGCTTCATCCTTGCATGAACTGTCGGGATGAATCGCAGCGAGAAGATCGGCTGCTTTCTGAGCGTTTTCGGGTGACTTTCCGGTGGCCCAGATGCTACGTGCGGCTGCAACCTTGCGTTCGCAGTCAAGGTTAACATAGCGAAGCCATATTTCTATCATAGCATCGGATGCGTCCTCATGGCCGTCGACACATTCAGGGACCGTCGACAGAATTGCAATAGCTTTCTCAAACTCCTCGCGTGATGCGAGAGTGCGGGCGTTACGGATTATTGCAGGCACATGGCCGTCATAAAATGACATTAATTTGGCGTGAGCGTTGCGGACGAAGCCCAGCAAGTCGCGGTTGGAGGTGTTGATCTGAGCCAATGCCGCCTGATAACTCCGGGCGTCAGATGCACCTGCGCCCTTGAGTGAAATCGTAGTGGCGCCATACTTGTCACCGGTAATAACGTTGTATATGGTCAGATATACGTCCATATTGGTCGAAACCACCGGACGCACCCCGCTTATCACATCTTTCTGCACTTCCGATACGTCAGCCGAAAGACATAGCCAAGCCGTTTCGCTTCCGCCGAAGCCTTCGGTGGACACAACTTGGGTCAGTTTGTTGGAAAGCAATGCAACGTTGGCTTCGTTGAGGGCTTCGCTTGAACCTTTGACGCTGACAGCCACCGGCATAGTGCAATCAGCTGCGGATACAGTTAGACTGACTGCAACCGCCATAAGGGATAATATTAAATTACGCATGATAAAAATGTTCTTACTGTGACTTTAGCGGATAAACAGATTGACTTTGCCGAGGCCGACAATCTTATAGTCGGCCTGGATGCCGATGGCATCAAGATGGGTCACCAGTCTCTGGGCCACGTCCTTTGCGCCCTGACGGCGCTGACGGCCGCGGACAGTAGCGGTCAGCGGAATGTAAACTCCCTGATATTGCATAAAAGTGTCGCCCCCTTTCATCTGCTCGAGTCCCCCGCCGTCGACGGAGTTGTCATACAGAAAATCGTCAATATACTCCGAAAGAGTCATGTCGCCGAAACGCGAAGTCATCCGGTGAGGCGATGTGGATGTCACTTTGATGTCAAATGCAATCATTCGACCCTTTTCGGTCATTGATTTGTAGAATTGGAGCATCTTATTCAGATAACTGTCCATCGAACCGTAAATAGCCTCACGAAGCAGCATTACGGGGTTGGCGGAGGTGGATTCGGCCCCTACACCCTCAAGCGGGGCAAAAGTGCGACCGGTGTAGGCATCGGTGCCACGGATGGTGTATGTTACTGCATATTTCGGTCCGGTTTTGAGCAGGTCGAAATTGAGTTTGATGATGATGTCGGCCGACGAGTTACGAATTATAGCCTCCTCGATACTCTCCGATATGTCGCCTCCGGCTGCCGCCGACAGTGCAGCATCGGTCTTGGCAAGATTGATGCACTCGTTGAGGTCCTTGATTACAATGTCAGAATTACGGTCAGTGATGAGTTGAGCCATCTGAGTCAAAGCCCCGTGGAGTGACGCATCCTCGTTGAGGGCGCGCTCATAGTCGGGAATCTCTTCTAATACTCCCATGTTGTCAAATGTCTTGACATAGCCGTGGGCCTTACAATATATCATATCGGGAACAATCAGCACGTGGGGTGGAGTCATCACTTTCTGGCTTAAAGCTGGGATGACGGATGCGATCAGGGCTGCAATGCAGAGCAGGCCTTTGCGCAGGACAGATGAAATTTGAAACATGTCGGTTATTCAATAATATGGTCTTTTTTCATTTGTTTGATAAGGGCCGGACGGTCAACGGTCAGTATCGTTTCCACAACTACAAGATTGCCGCCTTCCAAACGGTCGTTTTTGTCAACTTTGACGTTCTTGACAAAGTGTTTGAACTTACCGCCATCCTTGAAGAATTTATTGAAATACTCCGAATGGGCGCGACGGATGGTCTGATTGTCGATTACAGGAATAGATGTGTAGCGACCGGTGCCTTTGGTGATGTAAGAGAACAGGACTGTTTCAACAGCCGTTTTTCGGGCATTGTTTATCGCCTTGTCGACATCTACTCCTTTGCCCCACACTCTGAGGGTCTGTATGCCTGAGGGATCTTGTGAAACGCATTCCACCGGATTAGTTGCCTGATAGGGAACGGTAGATGGCATTTTTTTTGCTTTGCAGCCCGAGAGGAGCAGCGACAGTGTAGCAGCTATCGCTAAAAGTAAAATTTTTGTTTTCATGGGGAATTTCATCGATTTGTTTAACGGATGGTTAAGTGTCTGTTTCACCAGAGATCGCCGAATCCTGATATGATACCATGGTCGGTGAGATACCGGATGAGTGATTCTTTGTTGACCTGTAAGATGCCGGTCACCTCAAACTTTCCTTTGGGGAGTTTTGTGACGGTCATGTTTTGCAGGTTAAGATTTACGTAACGGTCATATTCCTTTGCACCGAAAAATGCGGTGAAGAAATCAGCCTTGGTCTGCGCAACAGACGGGTCAGTGATAAGTGCAGGCTGACCCGGAAATCCGCCGGCAGCGGCAACGCCTCTGAACATTACGCCGTCCACGGCCATACGCTTCAGGTAATCGGCAGCCGTCTTGTTTTGCTTTTTGTCAAGGATAGCGGTGATTTTTACTTGATAGCTACCATCACGTCCCTGATTGTTCATCACAAGAGAATAATTCTGCGACCGCATGACGAAAGCCGTCGCAAGCATGAAAGTGATTAAAAAGAGAAACTTCTTCATATCTTAAAAACTGTTATTTCATTTCGCGTATCTGTAGACCAGGCATCATGGCCAGTTCGGAAGCCTTTCCCTTCTTTAAGGCGAAGAGGGTGCCTTTGTGGGAGGTATCGAAATAATTGGAGAAATCTACGTTGGTATTGTTCCACGGTGAAACAGCTTCAACCACACCCAGACGCTTGTAAGAGGTCTTTCCTTTTTTGTCACGTGTGCGTTGCACTATTTCATATTTCTTCCCTGACACCACATCCTCTTTACTGCCAATGTGGGAATAAACAGATGTTCCTTCGAAATAGAATGGAGTGCGTGGACGGAACACTTCGTAACGGTGGGCAAGGTCTTTGATGCACTTATCGACCGATCTTCCGCATACGTCGAGAATGACCTTGTTCTCGTCGTTACAGTGAAGCAATACTGTCTTACCGCTATGAGCCTTGTATTTACCGACAAACTCCAGTCCAAAGCGAAGATTGTCAAAAGCATCCTTACGTCGTCCGGCCTCGCCTGTCGGAGTGGACGAGTCTACCCAATAATTGCTGAACAACATGGCTGTCATCATATCATCCCAACGGAGCCGATAGAGATATGAATAAATGTTGACACTGAATCCTCCCAGATCATCAAGAATGGCTGCGCCGGCATCTGTTACAGTGCTGATTGCCCGGATATTGGCGGCATCTTTAGCTTGCTGGCGAGCTTTCTGATAATTGCCTCTATAGATGGATTGCTGGACCTGTGCATCAAGCACGGCGCCGTAGGCTTGCCCTATCAAAGATAATCCTTTGGCTATTCCGGCACCAATCTTGAAACCTTTCTTGCGGTTTACGTAGTCCATGTCGCAGACAAGTATAAATGTGCTTTCGAGCAGTTCCAAGCCTTCGTCGCGTAGGGTGGCTGTTCCTCGGACGGTGTTGACCGTGCGCAGATAGTCGTCATGGAATGCTCCGTAGCCACCCCGCTCATGAATGAGGTCCATGTTCATTTCCCCGGTATATGGATTGCGGTTAAACCATCGGGCCACAACATCGCGGGCAATGTTGTTTTGCCGGAGCAGACGCTCGATGTCTGATTTTGACTGCTTACCCCTAACGCGGAGTACACGTACATCGACGTTATGCTCGTTGTAGCGGTTAGGCATGGGAAAGTTTTGAAACACGCGCACCATAGCGTCGGCATACTGCTTGTCGTTGTGGGCAAGCAGTACCAGGCAAAGTGAGGAGCGGCGATAGTGATCCTTCTCGGAGGTAGATGTGACTACCCCTCCGCCATATCCGAGTGCCGATGCTGTGGATGACGTGCTTTTATCGGAATCGGGAAGAATTAGTTTAAGTCCTGAGTAGTAGAGCATGTCCACACCGGGATTGGCCGTCACGATGTCTGCCACAGTGATTCCGTTGGCCGCTGCTATTGACTCGAGCGTGTCACCTGCTTTAATGGTGTAGGTGGTTTGTGAGGCTGCCGTCAGTGACATTACAGCCGCTATTGTTGCGAGGATATATTTCATCATCATAGCTGAATAATAACCACGTTTGAAAGGCTCCAGAAGGCTATGGTGTCAAGAATCACGAGACGAGTCTTATTGCCGCCCGCCGGCTCGAACGAATAGCTGTCTTTGGGTGCTTGAGAGAGAAGTTTGGGTTTCTTCGAGTTTAACACTATGTCGTTGAAATGACGGATGTCGACCTTACGGCACATGGAAATATCGACATTGCCGGCCTGGAAAGTTGATTTTTTTAGGAATCCACCCTTGAGCAATCCCATCTGCTCAAGTTCTTTCTTGGTCTTGACAAGAACGTATCCCTCGTTGAGGCGATCAGTCTGAGCTGCAATCTCCCGGTCGAGAGTTTCGTTTTCAGCTGTAAGTTTGGAATTGGTTTCGGTAAGCGACAGGATTCCGGCGTTCAGTTCCTCGATGTTTTTCTTCCCGGCGGCAAGCTGTGAGCGGAGATTGTCAACTTCTGCTTCCTTTGCCATAAGTTGGGCGTTAAGAAAGTCAATCAGAGTGGTAAGTTCGCCGATTTTAGCATTTTCTGACATTCCTGATTTGAGTGAATCGCTCAGTTCCTGAATGCGGGCGCGCTGTCTGCGGATGAGATCGGCAAAGTTGAGGATGCGGGAGCGAAGCTCGCTGCGATTAAATTTGCGACCGGTTTCAGGATCTATGGAATTGACGATGATGTTTTGCTCTTTGGTGATGCTGTCCACACTCTCTGAGAGCATTGCAAGATAGTTGGTAAGTTCGTTTAGTTCGGCGGCGGTGGAATCGTTAACGGCTGCAAGTGAATCTTTGGCTGCTACGGCGGAATCATATTCTTGCTGACTGACACCATGCCCCGAGCATCCGGTCATAAACAGGGAGACAAGGATTAGAAATAACAGGTGGTTCGAAACTTTTTTCATTGTGTGAATTTGAAATTGGTTTTCGGCAAATGGGTTTTTCAGAAAAATGTGTGTGATTATTGATAAATGCAAAATTAATAAAATTTAAATGACAATCCCCTGGTGATATGTTAAAAAAACAAAATCAGGACTGGCTCGGAGTGAGAATAAGGAGGGGTGTCGCTCCGGCTGCCAAGTAAATATCACCGTATAATAACGCTAAAGGGAGATATAGCGGTATCATTTTGATTATGAGAGTAAAAAAAGAGACTGTCATGTCCGACAATCTCTTTAAATTAAAGTTGTGCGCATGAAGGGACTCGAACCCCCACGTCCTGAGACATTAGATCCTAAGTCTAACGCGGCTACCATTACGCCACATGCGCCTGAGGTTTGTTGCAGCCGAGGGTGGTTACCTGCAACGGGTACAAAGGTAAGGCTAAAAATTGAAATAACCAAAAAAATTTGTTTTTCACGAATAAAAGGCGTAACTTTGCAGCCGATTAAACAATACAAAACACTTATCAATAACAACTAAATGGCAACAAAAATCAGACTGCAACGTCATGGTCGCAAAAACTATGCGTTCTATCCCATTGTAATCGCCGATAGCAGGGCACCACGAGATGGTAAATTTATTGAAAGGATAGGTTCTTATAATCCGAACACTAATCCTGCTACAGTAACTTTAAACTTCGAGCGTGCTTTGTATTGGGTAAATGTAGGCGCTCAGCCCACCGACACTGTCCGCACAATTCTCTCAAACGAAGGTGTGCTTCTGATGAAGCATCTTCAGGGAGGTGTTAAGAAGGGTGCATTTGACGAAGCTGAAGCACAGCGTCGTTTCGATGCATGGAAAGCTAAAAAGCAGCAGAGTGTAGATAAGCTCCGCGCTTCGATGGCTGACAAGAAGGAACTCGATGCCAAAGAGCGTCTTGAGGCTGAAAAGGCCAAGAATCAGGCTAAGGCTGAAGAAGTGGCCAAGAAGAAGGCTGAACTCGCTGCCGCCGCTGCCGAGGCTGAGGCCGCAGCCGCCGCTGAAGAGGCTCCCGCTGAAACTGAAGCCGCAGCTGAATAATTTCTTTCAGTTGCAAGACTTGTATTACAAATCTACATTCAAGGACATATTCCGGATTTCGGTTCGGGGATATGTCCTTGACGTTTAATAACCATATCACCTGAATTATGAATATTGCATCCAAAATGACCCCCCTCGGCCGGAAGGCTGTGCTGCTCGGCAGCGGTGAGTTGGGAAAGGAAGTGGCTATCGAGTTACAGCGCATGGGCGTTGAGGTAGTGGCCTGTGACAAGTATGATTCTGCTCCGGCTCAGCAGGTGGCTGACCGTCGGTATGTGTTCAATATGCTTGACGGAGAGCGGATGAAGGAGATTATCCGCGCTGAAAATCCCACGAACATCATTCCTGAAATCGAGGCTATCGCTACTCCGGCTCTGGTGGAGCTTGAGAAGGAGGGATTTAACGTCACTCCTACCGCTAACGCAGCCCTGCTGACCATGAACAGAGAGGGAATCCGCCGTCTTGCGGCCGAACAGCTCGGACTGACCACTTCGCCTTATCGTTTCGCTTCGACCCGCGAAGAGTTTGACCGTGCGGTGAAGGAAATCGGAATTCCTTGTGTGGTGAAACCGGTCATGAGTTCAAGCGGTCACGGTCAGAGTGTGATTCGCTCGGAGGAAGATATTGACAAGGCATGGACCATAGCCCAGGAGGGTGGACGTGCCGGTGCCGGACGTGTCATTGTGGAAGGATTTGTGGATTTTGATTATGAAATCACCCTTCTGACGGTGCGCTCGGTGAGTGGAACGGTGTTCTGCAAACCGATCGGTCACATACAGATTGACGGTGATTACCGTTATTCATGGCAACCTCAGCCTATGAGCGAAAAGGCTCTGAAGAAGGCTGAGGAGATTGCTGCCGCTATCACTGAGGCTCTCGGTGGATATGGAATTTTCGGCGTGGAGCTTTTTGTGAAAGGTGATGAGGTGATTTTCAGTGAGGTTTCGCCCCGTCCGCATGACACCGGAATGGTCACCATGATTTCGCAGGACATGAGTGAGTTTGCTCTTCATGCCCGCGCGCTGCTCGGGCTTCCTGTTCCCGGCATCCGGTTCTATGGTCCGTCGGCATCCCGTGCCATCGTGATTGAAGGCGACACGGACTGCGTGGTGATGGATAATCTTGAGAAGGTGCTTGAGGAGGAGGGTGTGCAGATGCGTATCTTCGGCAAACCTGAAATCCGCGGTCATCGCCGCATGGGAGTGATTCTCGCTACTGCCGACACCGTTGAGGAGGCACGTGACAAGGCTGAACGTGCATATAACAAACTTAAGGTTGAGGTGAAGTAATTTCGATAGAGAATATCATCAGCGCCGGAGAGAATATCCGTCCGGGGCTGATATGAAACAAGAGCGCCGGTCCACATTCAGAGGGCCGGCGCTCGTTATGAATAGCAGTCTGATTCGGCTATTAGAACTGAACGTTCATACCGAAGCTGAAGTTTGCATTTGACGAAAGGGGTGCGCCCTGCTTGGCGAGCTTGCCGGGAGTGTGGTCAGAGGCAAGGAAGAGGTTGTAGCCGGGGCAGTGGAGGTTGAGAATCCAACCGAAGGAGCATCCGAATGTTCCGGCTCCCATGCTGATACCGGCAGAGAAAACTTTGACGGGAGCAACGTTGGCTGAGATTCGGAAATCGGTCCACGACATTTCGCCCTGAATACGGGTGGTGCTGAGTGCGCCGAAAGTCAGGTTGCGGTAAAGCGGGAAGGTGTACTGACCGGCCACATTGAGAGTGGCGCCGAGCATTGTGGTTCGTCCGCCCTGATCGCCCATGTCGTTGAGTTCGTAGAGCGATGATATGTCGTCCTTGATTTTGTCAAATTCGCTCTTGAAGCTGTTGGGAGCGTCTTTGTCAACATTGAAATTGTAGAGATCAGATTCGAATTTCTGGGTGCCGTTGGTAGATGCAAGCATGTCGTTGTTCCAGCTGATGAAGCCGAAGTCAAGGAGTGCTGCGCTTACGCTCCAGTCATTGTTGATTTTGTAGGCTGCACCGAGGTCGAGGGCCATACCGAAACCGTTGAGTCCGGTTCCATCAACATCGAGACCGCTCACATATTTGTGGTTGGTGTTCTCGTTGATATCCTGTTTGTAGGTCATGCCCTTGATTGATGCGTGGATGTTGGCGTTGGTTACGGCGTTCCAGGAGTTGCGGCCGAGTTCGAGCTGAGCGTTCTCAAGGTTCGCATCGAGGTCAGCACCACCGAGGAGGAATTTCAATGTACCACCGACACGGAGTTTGTCGTTGATTTTGTGAGAGTGGCCGAGACCGATTTCTGCCCATGCCGATGCCGTTGCGCGTACGTCGCTGATGTCATAAGTCTCGTTTTCAACTCCCTGCTTGAGCATGGCGAATAGTTCGCGTGGCAACTTGGCGTTTACGTTGGCTCTTACGCCGATTGATACGGTGTTGTAACCTTTAAGCCCTTTGAAACCTACAGAGAGGATGTTGACACGGATGTCGGAACCGATTCGGTTAGATGAACCGAGATCGTTGAGAAACTTCTGAGTGTCGACGGCGGGATTGAGGAATGTAGTGGTCTTGCCGTTGACGTTATAGAGAACGTTTTTGAGGTGAAGAGTTCCGTGGACACCGAGGTTCATGTTACCTATGGCAGGGATTGACACAAAGTTTTTGTCGTTCTCAAATGCGGGGTTCAGCTGATAGCGATAGAGGTAGCCGTCAGTGAAATATGCCGAGTTAAGGTTTTGGGCCGAAGCACCTGCCGCTGCCATGAGGGCAAATGTGGCGAGGGCAGCGCGGCGGATAGTTTTATTTATTGTAAACATGATGGTTTATCGTTGAATCAATGATCAATGAGTGTGTTGCACAATTAGAGTTCGTCGTCATAATATCCGGAAACGGTTGCATGGATGCTCTTGAGGCTGATGAACTGTGAGGGACTCAGCGACTGAGCGTCGGCTTCAGAAACGGCTTTGGCGCTGAAACGGATACCGTCGAGTTCCTTTACGGTGCCGGTGATGTAGATGGTGATGGGCTGATTGTTTGAGTTGGCCTTGACAACAGCACCTTCAATGGTGACGTCGTTTATCTGGTTTCCTTTTTTGTCAACGGGATAACCTGTCAGAGTGATGTCAAATGGCAGATTGGTGGTCAGAAGTGCATCAACATTGACCTTTGTGATGGTGAGTTTGTCGAGATCATCGTCGCTCCATCCGTCTTCGGTGTCGGTGTATTCAATGACAGAACCTGCGCCGAGGGCCAGAGGTGCATAGAACACGTAGTCACCCTTGATCGGAGAATATGAACCGAGGCGGAAAGAATTGACTGTCTGAACTGGAACCAGAGTGGGGTCAAGGTTAATCTCGATTTTGGAGGGGAGTCCGTCGCCTGCGAGGGCTGTGGAGAGTGAACGGAACGGGATATGAGTGGCTGAAGCATAGCCCTCATAATATTTGTCGGGGCGCACGGGGGAGAGACAGTAGTAGCTGTGGGCGGCTGATGTGATGGTGAACGTTCCGTTGTCGATGGCCGAATGAACCGGAGCCTGGTCGGCGCGGATAGCGTCGAGAGCAAATCCTGTGGTAGCGTGGACGTTATATTCGGTGAATGGGTTGGCGACACTCAGATAAATCTGCGGATTGGAAATCTTTATGTCGGTTCCTTTCTGAGCCAGCACGTCGGGAAGGTCATTGAGTTCTACGGGAGCGATGTTGATGTCGTCGATGTCATACTTGATCGATCCGGTGAAAGTGCTGATGTCGATGCGTGAAAGGGTCAGGGCAGTGGTTACGGTGATTGTCTTGGGACCTGTGCCTGAAATCACGTCGTTGAGATTGATACCGATTTTTCCGTCGATCACACCGGTCTGGTCGGTGATTTCGAGGTGATGGGTGTCAGTGTTGAATATTACTCCGGCCTTGTGGGCGTCAACTCCGGTGATGTTCATGTGGAATTTGAGTCGACCGTTAGGCACTGTCATGTCTTGAATGGTGAGCAGACCTGTGGCGGAGTTATAGCTTCCGATTGAGGGCTGTCCGGCCAGACCTTTGGGGAGCTGAAACACGAAGTCGTGGAGATTGAAGCTTGTGGCGGAATTGTCGTCGGTTGAGAGGGTGACGTCATAGTCGATGGTCCATGTTGCGCCGAGGTAGTCGATGGCTACGATGTCTTTGCTGACGCCGTCGTAAGAATAATGGATGTCTGATGCCTCCTTACGGTCAATGTTGAAGAAAAGTTCCTGTGAAGCGGCACGGCGGGGTGCAGGCATGGGGATTTCAGGAACGAAGGTTGTGACCGAAGGTCTTGATGTGGGTCCTTCAATAGAAATCGGATCAATGTTGAGGGCCGATGATTCAAAAGAGCCGGTGCGTAGAATCACGTACTCGTCATCAATTTCCTTGACTATTCCATCGTCATCAAGGTCAATGATTGTTTTGAGCTGAATTTCATCAATGTTGATCGGAAGTGTGAGGTCATTGACACTTACCCGGACATTCGTGTCGATGTCGCTTAGATCATACTTGTCGTCAAAACATGATGTCAAGGTGAGCGAGGTTAATGTGATAGCGGCAGCCGATGCCACTTTTAACGCTTTACCTGACAAGATTCGGAAAGGTAACAGTTGCATTGTGATAACTTAAGTTATTAATTGATTGTGTGTAGATATGCTACAAAGTTAGTCAAAAAAAGGCTATAAACTATAAAATCAGTTAAAATTTTTCTATTTTGTAACACAAAGAGCGGGGCGCATCGGTATAAACTCCGGGAATGAAAAAAAATTAGTATTTTTGCAGGTGAATCCGAACACGCATTATGAAGATAGGCGAAATAGATTTAGGTGACCGTCCGGTCATGCTTGCTCCGATGGAGGATGTGACCGATGCCTCGTTCCGGCTGATATGCAAGGAACAGGGCGCCGATATGGTTTACACTGAATTTGTCAGTGCTGACGCTCTGATCCGTGACATACCTGCCACTACCCGGAAGTTACATATTGACCGCCGCGAGCGCCCGACTGCTATTCAGATTTACGGGCGTGAGGTCGGGCCGATGGTTGAAGCCGCCCGAATTGTCGAGGCTGCCCGTCCGGACATTCTCGATATTAATTTCGGCTGTCCGGTAAAGAAGGTGGCCGGAAAGGGTGCCGGTGCGGGTATGCTGCGTGACATCCCCAAGATGCTCGAAATCACCCGTGCGGTAGTGGATGCGGTCGGAATTCCTGTCACAGTAAAGACCCGTTTGGGTTGGGATCATGAGTCGAAAATCATTGTGGACCTGGCCGAGCGACTTCAGGATTGCGGCATTGCCGCACTGACGGTCCACGGTCGCACACGCTCGCAGATGTATACCGGCGAGGCCGACTGGGAGATGATAGCCCGGGTCAAGGAGAATCCCCGCCTGACCATTCCCCTCATTGGTAATGGTGACATCACCTCACCCGAACTGGCGTGTCGTGCGTTTGACCGCTACGGGGTTGACGGTGTGATGGTGGGTCGTGCATCAATCGGCGCTCCCTGGATATTCCGCGAAATCAAGCAGGCCCTTTCAGGCGAGCATCCCGAACCCCTGCCGATGGTAGAGAAATTCGCACTGCTCCGGCGTCAGATAAGAGAGAGCATCGAGCGTATAGATGAATATCGCGGCATCCTGCATATCAGACGTCATCTGGCAGCCTCGCCGCTGTTCAAGGGGATTCCTCATTTTCGTGAAACGCGCATTGAGATGCTTCAGGCCGACACTTACGATCATCTTGACCGGGTGCTGAACCGGATTGAGACCATGCTTAATGAAAATGTCAAAACTATTCTTTAAAACCGTTTCTGAATGAAATCACGCCTTTTTGCCACGGCGATTTTAGCCTTGATGGCACTCCTTTCCTTTTTCGTTTCCGCCGAGGAGCTTTACAGATATGACCTCAATGTCGGTGAATTTGACGAGCTGAAGGTGGTGGATCACCTGAATGTCAATTACGTATGCAAGCCTGATTCTGCCGGACGTGCGGTTTTCAATGCGTCGCGGCGCACGGCTTCAATGATGATGTTTGAGAATAAGGGAGGCAAACTGTCGGTCCAACTTTCAACCGAAGGGGCTGAGGTGAACGATCTGCCAACCGTCACGCTCTACTCTTCATTTCTGACAAAGGCTGAAAATTCCGGAGATTCAACCCTCAGAGTGCTGAGCATGGCTCCTCTGCCTAAACTGTCGGTGAAACTGATAGGTAACGGACGGCTGATAGTAAAAAACATTCAGGCCACGAAGGCCGATGTGTCATTCCTGACAGGAAACGGCACTATAGTGGTATCGGGCCAGTGTCAGGAGGCAGCTATAAAGTTTACCGGTACCGGACTGATTCAGGCCGATGAGCTTCAGGCGAAAACCATATCGCTCAAGTCGATGGGAACCGGCTCGATAGGCTGCTGGGCCACCGAGAAGCTGAATGTCTATGGCATGGGATCAAGCAAGATCTACTATAAAGGCTCTCCGTCAATAAAAAACCATTCAGTCGGGCTTAAGCTGATAAGCATGGAAAGCCGATGAGCGATCCGGCAGATAATCTGAAACTTGGGGTGGCCCGGACAATCAAGTGGAACGTGATTGACCGAGTGGCCTCGCAGTTGCTTTATGCCGTAACAGGCATTGTGCTTGCCAATGTGTTGCCGAAGGAGGATTTCGGACTTGTCGGTGCCATACTTGTGTTTCAGGCTTTCGCGTCGCTCTTTGTCGACAGTGGATTTTCGTCGGCACTCATTCAGGCCAAATCTCCATCGCAGCGCGACTATTCGAGTGTGTTCTGGTTTAATCTCTCCATGTCGGCTGCAATATACATTATATTATATATATGTGCGCCGCTGCTCCCGGAGCTGTTTAAGGCCGACGGGCGTATCGTTCCATTAGCGCGGGTTATGTTTCTGTCCTTTATCATCAATGCATCGGCCATAGTGCAGACCAACAGGCTGATGAAAAAAATGGATGTCAAGATGATAGCTGTCAGCAACAGTCTCGGTCTGGTGGTGAGTGCAGGGGTAGGTATCGGACTCGCTCTTTTTGGTTATGGTGCATGGGCTATAGTGTGGCAGACGATCACACTTTCGACCGTGAAGTCGGTGATATTATGGATTACGGGTGGATGGCGTCCGGATGCCGTAATGTCAGGCGAATCGCTCCGACGTTTTTTCAGTGTGGGATCCGGAGTGATGTTCAGCTCGTTTCTCAACACGGTTTTTCTGAACATTTACTCGTTTTTTATAGGAAACCAGGTCGGTATGGTGGCTTTGGGTTATTACACTCAGGCTGATAAATGGAGCAAAATGCCGTCGGCCTCGCTTTCACAGGTGTTAACTGCTTCGTTTCTGCCGGCGCTCACAAAAGTGCGCGACGATGCCGTGCGGTTTCACGCTGCGCTTGCCAAGATGAGCAGGTTTACGGCTTATCTTGTTTTGCCGGCAATGGGATTGCTTATCGTCATGGCCGAGCCGATTTTCCATCTGCTTTTCGGTGAGAAGTGGGATGGAGCCATCACGCTGTTTCAGATACTCTGTATGCGCGGAGTGTTTACGGTGATAACGTCGCTGTATAACAACTACATCCTTTCGCTCGGGCGCTCCCGGCTGATGGTGCTGACGGAGGTGATGCGTGACGGTGCAGCCGTGGTTGCAATCATAGTCACGCTGCCCTACATAGCGCTGTCAACTCCGGATGATGTGACGCTCGGCCTGAAGATTTTTCTTGCCGGACAGCTTATTGCAACCGTCATCACATGGGGTGTGACGCTATGGATAACAGCACGTGTCACCCGCCGGCCTGTGATGGATTATCTGGGCGATCTCGCTCCTTATGCTGCCCTTACGCTTCTCGCTGTGGTTCCGGCTGTGGCTATAGGAGCCGCCGATATGGCTGCCATACTAAAAATCACCGCCCAGCTTGTCGCGGGAGCGGTGATTTATACGGGTATCAATTATCTTATGAGGTCAAAAATCCAGCAGGATGCATGGGAATATTTTACATATCGTTTCCGGCACCATTAGTCCTGCTTGTAGAGATGCACATCCATCTGCGGGAAGGGGAACGACACGCCGGCACGACGTTCGAGCTGCTTATAGACTAACTCGTTGTAGCTGAAAAACACTTCCCAGTAGTCGGCTGATTTCACCCATGCCCTGACTGTGATGTCGATGCTTGATGCCGATAGTGATGCCAGACGCACCATCGGTTCCTTCGGGGTTCCGTCAATTTCGGTGATAATCTTGTCGTCAAGTTCCTTGAGCATTTCAAGCAGAACACGTTGAGCGGATTCAAAATCGTCGCCGTAGGCTATTGAAACGGTCCAGTCGACACGCCGGTAGCCCTCGCGCGAGTAGTTGTTGATGGAGCCTGTCGAAAGTCCGCCGTTGGGGATAATGATTGCCTTGTTGTCGGCAGTGGTAAGGAAAGTATTGAAAATCTCGATTTTCTTCACGGTGCCTGTGAATCCCTGGGCTTCAATGGTATCGCCTACCTTGAATGGTTTCAGAAGGAGTATCAGAACACCGCCGGCAAAATTTTGGAGCGTTCCGCTCAGAGCCATACCTATGGCAACGCCGGCAGAGGCAAACAAAGCGAGGAATGAGCTGGTCGGGATTCCGATAATGGAAATCACCGTCACGATGAGGAGGAAGTAGAGGACAATGCGGACAAAGCTTAAAATAAACGTTGACAGCGAGGCCTCAATGTTTCGCCGGACAAGAATTTTGTTGACAAACGAGTATAGTTTGTTGATGATGAACTTGCCGAGATAGAATATCGCAATGGCTATGGCAAGCGATATGAAGAAGTGGACCAGGTCAGAGGCGAGCTTTGAGATTAGATCGTCAAATGACATGGTGCGGAGTGCTTCCAGACCTTTGACAGGTTCTGGAATCGAATCGGCGGGTAGTTCGGCAGACTGAATCATTGTAATGTTGTCGGATTGATGGTTATATTAATTTTTAAAAGCTGGGGCTACTGAAACAACGTCGGAATACCACTGCTGTTTATCGTAGTTATGAAAAGTTATATCAGAAGCTGACATGATGATGAACGAGCCGAGTCCGCAGTAACGGTCAAGGTTGAGTTCACGGAACACGGTCGGTGTGTTGTCGGCATACATCACGGTTTCATCCATCGCAGCATTCCACTCTGCAAGCAGGTTCGTGTCGGTGCAGATGGCTTCGATATAATCTCTGAAGTCATAGATGGTCTTTATGAATCCGGGTCGTTCGTATGACTGGATATTTGACATTCCGACCGGGTAGTCAGACATGGTGGCGAAGATTTTACGTGAAGCTTCGGCCAGACGATTCATTCCGGATGTGTTCACCACCGTCATCGCACAGGTACGCTCGATGCCGCTGCGGCTGTTATAGTGATCAAACGTGTTTTGGGCAGCCTGAACCATGTCAGGTTTGCCATCAGCAAAAAACACGGGGAGATTCTTGTCGTAGGGCATTCCATAGACCGGGAGTTCGATACCCGACGCTACGATGACCGGGGCCGCGTCGCGGAGTTCATACATTACTTCCACCGTGGACATGAAGCAGCAGTCAAAGTATATGAAGCTGAATCCGAATCCAGAAAGAGCGGATGATAGTGATGAAATTTTCATGGTCTGACCACGATCCTCACCGAAATCCTTCACTTGGGGAGTGGTGACGAGCTGTTGGTCAAGTGTGAGCGTGGGGGTTGAGTTGCGTGACGAACTGCTCTCTTTCCATCCGCTGCCGTGGCTCCAGAGAACCAACCCATAGTCTGCGGCAGGGGCGAGTCGGCGCGAATCGCTGATCACCCGGCGCATACGGTCAACATCGACCGAATATATTTCCGGGTCATCAGGATAAGTCAACAGAACTTCAAGACCGTTTTCGGTCACCTCAATCAGTTGAGGAGGGTTTCCATCGGCTGTTCCGCAACGGCTGCGATAAACGAGCAACCGACCGCCGTTTAGGGCGCCTGCTTTTGCTCCGGTCAGCATTTCGCTAATGTCATCGCTGTCATAGCCGTAGCGTCCAAGCGAGTTGTCAGCTATCATGTAGACAAGAACAGTGCGGCTGACGGGCTGCACGGTGATTTGCGGTTCGTCAGATTTGTCATGACATGAGGTCAGCACAAGAAATGCTGACAGAATCATGAAAAAATATTTTGAAAAGAGACGTGGCATTGTGTGTAAGTGTTAATGTTTTGAGATTGAGATAGCTGTCGGTCGACAGCGTGACAGAAAGATGCGATTTGACACATCACTCCGGCTGAGAGTGTGGTTAGAGGGAGAATGATGGGATTACCGTGAATGAATCAAAGCATCGAGGCATCCGAATCAGCGGAACCTGTATCATGGGCTACTTCGCGGAGCAGCATTGACGGATTGCCGTCAATCACTCGGCGGAAACCGATGAAACGCTGCGAATAATATCCTCCGTCGGGAAATGACTGAATCTCCACACCGGTGGAAACAGCGGCATGGATAAATTTGATTTTGCCGGTCAGTTCGTCAACGTCGATGACCATGCCGACATGGCCGATGGTTTTCCCTCCGCGACGTCCGGAGAAAAACATGAGGTCGCCGACCATCACTTCATCCTTGCTGACAGGACGACCTTGTACGCCTTGTGCGCGCGATGAAGGTGAGAGTGCCATCCCGAAGTTACGGAACACGTAGCTTGTGAATCCGGAGCAGTCAAAGGCGTTTGGGCCTTTGGCGCCGGAGCGGTAACGGGTGCCGAGAAAGCGGGATGCGTAGTCAACGAGATCGCTCTGTAGCGATGTAAGTGTATTGAAATTGTCGCCCAGACCGTCGTCCTCGCCGAGCATTTCCCAGGGCGAGAGCGCAAGCTCATCGGCCGGCATGGCGGGGAAGCCCTCAAATGATTCGGCTGCGGATGCTGAAGCCGGCACCTCCTCGGTTGCGGTTCCGTTGTAGGACTTAGCCGACTGAAGTGTGAGCGAACATAAAATTATGGCGAATATATAAATGATTTTTTTCATCAGTTACTATAGAAGCGAGTTCAAATTTAATAATTAGAATTGAAATCGGGGATTCACATCCTCGTTACAAAGTTACGAAAAAAATGCCGCACTGCCAAGTGACTTAACAACTATTAAATAATATTTGTGGAATTTTTTCACATAATTTTCCAACAAAAAGTGGCGCGGATTTGTAATAGTCGCTGCTAATGGCTAATTTTGCAATAGATCAATTCTAAAATATAATGAAAAATCTACTGTTGCGGTCGTTGACCGGGATTGTCTACGTCGGGGTGATATTAGGCGCCATCACTCTCGGCGGCTGGTGGTTTGTGGGGTTTGTGTGTCTGTTCACTACCCTTGCACTCGTTGAATTTTACGGTCTGACCAATGCTACGGCAGGTGGTGAGAATCCATCATCGCTGATTGTGGATGTGGCCGGCGGACTTGTGCTTGCCTTCGGCCTGTCAACGCTTAACACGGCTGATGCTTCGCCACTGTCGGCAAAGGTGCTTGGCGGAACATTCTTCCTGCTCTATCTGTTGTATCTGCTTGTGCGTCAGGTGATGCAACTTTACAGTCGGGAGCAGTCACCGCTAAACAATCTTGCGTTTTCGTTTATGGGTCAGATGTATATTGCTCTGCCGCTCGGTTTGCTGTCAATGTTCTACACGTTGCCCGACGGTCAGGCACTTCTGATAGCCATGTTTGTGATGATATGGCTTAACGATACGGGCGCGTTTATAGTAGGCTCGCTCATAGGGAAGCATAAGATGTTTCCGCGAATTTCACCCAAGAAGTCGATAGAGGGCCTTGTGGGAGGATTTGTGTTTTCAATAGGGTCGGCTTTCGTGTTCAAATACTGTTTCGGCGAGTGGTTTGAAAATGTCGATATACTTATGTTTGCCATCATGGGAGCCGTGGTTTCGGCGTTCGCTACTTGGGGCGACCTTGTCGAGTCGCTCATAAAGCGCACTCTCGGGGTGAAGGATTCCGGAAAGCTGATGCCCGGGCATGGCGGCATCCTTGACCGCATCGACTCGCTTCTTCTTGTAGGACCCGCCACCCTTCTCTACCTTGTCGCCATACGCCTTTTCTGAATATTAACTTACTAACTAATATGAGATCTTTTCACTTACCTTTAATCGGATTCGCGGCGATGCTTGCAGTTTCGTCGTGTGGCAGCGGTTCGGATAAGCCCGCTGCCGAAACGGAGGATGATGTAATACTCCACGCATGGTCATGGTCATTTGACACCATTGCCGCAAACATGAAAGACATTGCCGAGGCCGGATATGCCTATGTGCAGACAAGTCCCGCCAATACCTGTTTCGTAGGTGAGAATGGCGGAATGGCACTTTTCTCTCAAGAAGGGGACTCGGTTCAGGGAAAATGGTATTACTATTATCAGCCTATCGACTGGAAGGTCGGTAATCATTTGCTCGGTTCGCGCGATCAGTTTAAGGCGATGTGTGACTCGGCGGCCAAATATGGCGTCGGAGTGATTGTTGACGTTTTGCCAAACCACACGGCGGTGGACCACACTGCTGTCCTTCCTGATCTTGACAATGCCGTAGGCGGTCATGACAAGCTGTTTCATGCCAATGGATTTACGCCTATCACGGAGTGGAACGACCGCTACCAGTGTACTACCGGCGAAATGGGCGGACTGCCTGATGTCAACACCGAAAATCCCGACTTCCAGCATTATTATCTCACATACGTTAATGATCTGATTGATCTCGGAGCCAAAGGGTTCCGCTACGATACGGCCAAACATATCGGATTGCCCTCGGATCCGCTCGATTCGCTTGCCGAGCGAAACAATTTCTGGGACGTAGTGACCGGTCGAGAGGCTGTCAAGGGTCTTAGTTTACGTGTTCCGGCTGACAGCCTGTTTATCTACGGCGAGGTGCTTCAGGACAAGAACGTGAAGGAGGATGAGTATGCAGAGTATATCGGGGTGACAGCGAGCAATTATGGACATGCTTTGCGCGAAGTACTCGAAGCCGGCAACTATAAGGCTGCCGATCTGACCGATTGGAACAGCAAGGCTCCCGATTCAAGACTCGTCACATGGGTTGAGTCGCATGACACTTACGCCAACGCCCACGAATCGGCCGGGCTGTCTGATGACGCCATCCGCACCGGGTGGGTATTTCTCACTGCCCGTCAGCACGGCACTCCGCTGTTTTTTAGCCGTCCTGCCGGAAGCAGCCGTGACAACTACTGGGGCAATAACCGTATAGGCGCCCGCGGTAACGACGAGTTCAAGCATCCTGCCGTTGTGGCTGCAAATAAGTTCAGAAAGGCCATGTCGGGTCAGCCTGAATCTGTTGCCGCAACTGAAAATGGTGACGTTGTAGCTGTGAGCCGCGGCAAAGCCGGAGCTGCTGTCGTGAACTTCTCTGGTAACACAGAGAGTGTCACACTCCCCACCACGCTTCCTGACGGAGAATATACTGATGCGGTCTATGGCGGTGTGTTCACCGTTACGGGCGGCAAAATTACCGGTGAGGTGGCTCCGCTTACGTCATATATTCTATATGCGAAGTAAATTGTTCTGTATTTCCTATTGAAAATCAGGATAAAGAAAAAAGATACGGAAAACTTCAATGAAAAGGGTTTTTCGTATCTTTTTTAACAAAAAATTAGCTTATATTTGAAAAAATAGCTGAAATTTTGTTGCATAATTGGGAACAAATACTTAATTTTGCATTGTTGGCTGACCAAAACAGCCGGCATTAATCAAGTGAGAGAGATTAATAAAGTATAATCATAGGGGAATTTTCCCCTTACGTTAAATCCACTGACGTTAAGTACTATGTGTAAGAAGCAAAGGGTGACCGTGAGGCCACCCTTTGTTGCACTATGGCGAAATCAGAAGGTGAAAGAGGTGTCACTACACGCGGGAGAGTGCATCGGAAATTGCGATTCTGTATGACTCCGCGAGTTTATCGCCCATATTAAGATAGAGCGTGATTAGAATATGATTTATTGAAAGTGTATTGAAAATCCGACAGAAATTCATATATTTGTAAAAAATATATATTTAATCACTTTCAACGTTTAGGTAATATCATTCAGTGGGTTTCATAATTATCAATACTTATGGGCAAGAAAATCAAAACATATCTCTTACAGGTTGTGATCTGTTTCTTCGTATTCGGACTGATATGTTGGTTGTTTAATGTTATATTTGACAACGATTCAACTATCAATGCGGAACTGATACTTCAAAGTGCTATATTCTCGCTTCTTTTTTCTGCATGGACATGTTATTCTGACAGGAACAAGTCAGACAGGAAATAAAAGCACAACATTCAGTCCCGATAATTTCGGCGAGACTGAATGTTGTGCGTAAAGTTAGGTAAAAGGGAGATTCCTGATTACTTGCTTGCGATAGAATCAGAAACGGTGAGACGCAGACGGCCTTTAGCGCGACGACGGGCAAGGACCTTGCGGCCATCGGGTGTTGACATACGGGCGCGGAAGCCGTGCTTGTTAACTCTCTTTCTGTTAGAAGGTTGGAATGTTCTTTTCATTGCCGTGTATAATTATACTTGTTGATATTCTGCTTTTTGAGGTGCAAATTTAAGAATATTTTCTGACAACGGCAAATGCTTTTAACATTTTATCACTTAAACAAGAGGGTTTTTCCCGCTATTTCCGTCTCAGGCAGTCTCAGTCTTGATGATTTCACACCATTTCTTGATTCTCTCAGGGGTTTCCTCGGGATGATTCACATTGTCGATGCAGAGTCCGACTATCATACCCTTCACGTCACTTTCGGAGTGGGAGTATTGATACCCGTCATTGTTGAACGGGGCGATAAAGTCGGGATGAGCGTCATGGAGACGATGATAGATCTCCCCTACTCCGTTGCAGAAAGTCTCGCTCATCTCCTCGTTGCCGCATCCGAAGATGGCCACTTCCTTCCCTCTAAGATCCAGCTCGGCCACACCGTCAAGCCAGGTGGCCATGTCACCCTGCAGGTCGCCGTCACCCCAGGTGCTCGCGCCGATGACGAGAACGTCATAGTCCGCCACCGCTGAAGGAGCTGTCGAGGCTACATCGTGAATATCCTTTCCGTCAACACCGAGTTGAGCGGCTATTTCTTTTCCTACTTCTTTTGTCTCACCTGTCGTGGAACCGTAGAAGATACCTATCTTTTTCATAAAATTTGATGATTATGTGGTTTGTCTTTTTAACGTTCAGTTACCTCTATTAGTTCACTTATAATTTTTTATAATGAGGCTCTCCGGCATTTTGAAAATTCAAGGAGAATTTTGTAATTTTGCTTTTCAATAGGAAAAAATCTAAATGTCAGCATCCATATCCCCAATAGACGAATCATCCTTCTCTGACTCCGTCACATTTGACCCGGAGGCACTGCTCAATAACCCGAGGCCCAGACCTTCCACGCCTGTTCAGGAGATGCAGCCGGAGCAACCAATAGTTGAGCCGGAGCCTCAGACGCCATTGCAACAGGAAATCCCCGTTCAGGAATCTTGCCCACCAACCGGGGAAGAAGTGCCACAGGCTGCCCCCCTGCAGCAGGATACCCATCGCAGGGTCTCTCCGTTCTCGCGGTTCATATCCTTGATACTTGATTCACGCACTGTCCGTTTCCTTGGACTCGTGCTGGTGATAGTGTCGATATATGCAATGATAGTAACGA
>CAZKNK010000004.1:0-50750 GCA_964554195.1 uncultured Staphylococcus sp. | reverse complement strand
ACTCGACTTCAACTCCACTTCATTCTCTCACCCCAAGAGCGGCGACCTCTCGCTTTCAAACCCCGACAAAGGCATACGCGACTTCTGGATCGAACACTCCAAGCGCTGCCGCGCCATCTCGCAGGCAATCGGTGAAGCTCAGCAGGACCCCTGTATCATGAACACATGGGTGCATGACGGCAGCAAGGACATCACCGTCAACCGCTACTATTACCGCGAACTTCTCAAAGACTCTCTCGACCAGATTTTTGAGCATCGCTATGATTGGATGAAGGATTGCGTTGAGTCTAAGGTGTTTGGCATCGGACTTGAAAGCTACACAGTAGGTTCAAATGACTTCTACACTGCCTATGCCGCCAAGAACAACATGATGATTACACTTGACACCGGCCACTTCCACCCAACCGAAAGCGTTGCCGACAAGGTTTCAGCCATGCTGCTCTATGTGCCCGAGCTCATGCTCCACGTGTCGCGCCCCATCCGTTGGGACTCTGACCACGTGACCATTATGGATGACCCCACACTCGACCTTTTCAGCGAAATCGTCCGCGCAGGCGCCCTGAACCGCGTACATTACGGTCTTGACTACTTTGACGGAACACTGAACCGCATCGGTGCTTATGTGATTGGTTCGCGTGCCGCTCAGAAGTGTATGCTCCGCGCTCTGCTCGAGCCTATCACCACTCTGCGCGAATATGAAAAAGAAGGCAAGAACTTCCAGCGCCTTGCTCTTCTCGAGGAGGCCAAGAACCTTCCATGGAACGCCGTTTACGACGAATTCTGCGTCCGCAACAACGTACCCGTAGGCGAAGCATATCTGGCTGAAGTGGAAAAATACGAACAGGACGTCACATCCAAGCGCTAAAAACTGATGGAAATCATCATCGGATTGCTCATTATTGCCGCCGGTGCCTTCTGCCAGTCGAGCTGCTATGTTCCAATCAACAAGATCAAGCAGTGGAGTTGGGAGAGTTACTGGTTGGTGCAAGGCGTGTTCGCATGGCTGATTCTGCCCTTCCTCGGCGCTCTGCTCGCAGTTCCCGAGGGTCATTCGCTGTGTGAATTAGCCACCGGAGCAAACACGTTCAACATCCTCATGACAGTACTCTTCGGAGTACTGTGGGGTGTTGGCGGACTGACGTTCGGCCTTTCGATGCGTTATCTCGGCGTTGCCTTAGGTCAGTCAATCGCACTCGGAACCTGCGCCGGACTCGGCACCATCATGGGTCCCGTGCTGCTCGACATCTTCTTCCCCGAAACCGAACCGCTGTCAAAACTGACGGCTTCGGTTATCATAGGCGTTGTGGTGACGCTGGTCGGCATAGCCATCATCGGTGTTGCCGGCTCAATGAAAGCCGCATCGCTCAGCGAGGAAGAGAAGAAAGCGGCAGTAAAGGATTTTAATTTCCCCAAAGGACTCGCCATAGCCCTGCTGGCCGGCTTCATGAGCGGATGCTTCAATGTCGGTTTGACTTTTGGCGCCGACATCAATTTCGGTGACCTTACTCCCGACATCTACAAAACGCTACCTGCAACATTTCTCGTGACTTTGGGCGGATTCGTGACCAACGCTGTCTACTGCTTCTATCAGAACGCCGTCAACAAGACATGGGGCGACTATGGTAAAGGCGCCGTCATGGCAAACAATATTTTCTTCTGTCTGCTCGCCGGCGCGCTCTGGTACAGCCAGTTCTTCGGTCTCGCTCTCAGTCAGGGATTCCTGAAGTCATCCCCCACTCTGACCACCCTCTCATTCTGCATACTGATGGCACTCAATGTAGTGTTCTCAAACGTATGGGGAATCATTCTGAAGGAATGGAAAGGTTGCTCAAAGAAAACCATCAATGTGCTGATCATCGGCATCGCAGTCCTTGTGCTGTCATGCTTCATCCCGCAGCTGATATAATTAAACCGTAATTAAAACTACCAAAAATGTCAATTCTTTATAATCGCCCCGACCTCGCCAAGCAGGTCAACGATGTGGCCGAAGTGGCCGGCTATCTCTGGCAGAAAGGCTGGGCTGAACGTAATGGCGGCAATATCACCGTCAACGTCACCGAACATGTCGATGACGAAATCCGCAAAATGCCTGCTATCGGTCCGGTCACTCCCATCGGAATGACTCTACCCAACCTCAAGGGTTGCTATTTCTACTGCAAAGGCACTAACCGCCGTATGCGCGACCTCGCCCGCTGGCCTATGGACAACGGCTCGATTATCCGCATCACTGATGACTGCGCCCACTATGAAATCATTGCCGACAATCTCGTCAAACCCACTTCTGAACTTCCCTCGCATCTTGCCGTCCACAACTATCTTATCGGCAAAGGCTCAAACTACAAGGCTTCGGTTCACACCCACCCGATTGAACTCGTAGCCATGAGCCACAATCCTGAATATCTGAAGAAGGATGTGCTGACCCATATCCTGTGGAGCATGATTCCCGAAACGAAGGCCTTCTGTCCGCGCGGTCTCGGAATCGTTCCCTATATGCTCCCCTCGTCAAACGAACTTGCCGATGCCACAATCAAGGCCATTGACGATGACTATGACGTTGTGATGTGGGAAAAGCACGGCGTGTTTGCCGTAGGTCCCGACGTGATGGAAGCATTCGACATGATCGATACCCTCACCAAGAGCGCCATCATTTATCGTGACGCCCTGTCGATGGGATTCGTTCCTGACGGAATGACATCGGAGCAAATGAAGGAAATCTCAACCGTGTTCAAACTTCCGAAATAACTTTTCACTCTGATTACACAATCAACAAAGGAGTGTCGGTTCAAACCGACACTCCTTCTATTTATTATTGTTTTATGCAGGGTTTCAAAAAGATCAGATCACGTCGTAATCAAGACCGATATAGTGCTGATAGGGGTGATCACATGCGGGACACTTCACCGGTGGCTCGGTTCCTTCATAAATGTATCCGCATACAAGACACTGCCACTTGATAGGTTTCTCACGTTTCCAAACCGTGCCGGCTTTAACCTGCTCAAGGAAGTAGAGGAAACGATCTCTGTGACGCTGCTCAATCGTGGCGATGGCACGGAAATGGGCTGCAATTTCAGGGAATCCTTCACTGTCGGCCACTTTGGCGAATCCTTCGTAGAGATCCACACCCTCGTTCTCCTCCTCTGCGGCTGCCGTGGCAAGATTTTCAGCTGTGGTGCCGATCACACCGGCGTCAGCGTTCATGGGAACATCCACCTTACCACCCTCAAGAAACTTGAAGTAAACCTTAGAGTGATGTAACTCATTATCGGCAGTTTCACGGAAGATTTGTCCGACAGGATAATAAAGCTCTTTATCAGCCTGCTGTGCATAATATGTATAGCGGGTATAGGCCGATGATTCAGCCAGATATGCAATTACCAGATTCTTTTCGGTCTGAGTGCCTTTGATACTTTTTGTTGCCATAATTGTTTTGATTTTGATGTTTGTTTCAGTTTTGTAAATAAAACATGCCCGCCAATCATTTTGTTCAGAAAATGCGGAATAAAAATATTTTTTGTAACTTTGTAAACCTATAGCCAATTTTTATTACATTTTTGAAACAAATCTTTTCAATTTTTATCACTTTTTTATGAAAAAGAATATTTTTCTTATCGCTCTGTTGATGAGCATGGCTCTGACTGCCGGCGCTCAGCTTCAGATGAAAAAGACGGTTTCAGCGCCGGATATGACTGTGCTTGAGACCAAAGAATATGCCAACGGTCATGTCGTGCAGGTTGTCCGTGATGCAAAGGGGCGTGTGTTCAAGCGTAACATCAGTCCCGATGCACAAAAAAGCCACATCACTCCCGACCGTCAGGTCAATGCTCCCCGCAAGGCCGCAAAGGATCGCACATTCTATGAAGGATTTGAAGGTTACAACGAAATCTTCGGACTCAACTGGATTCCCCAGGGATGGACAAAAATCAACACTGAGGCCCATACACCCACCGATGAGCAGATTGCCCACAACATCAATAACTCCTGGTATGTCTACTATTCCTCAAACTTCTATCAGGAAATGACCCCCGACGGTGAATCAGAAGCCTTCATCCACTTCGGCTACAACGGCAACTACGGATGCACGGATGCCGCTCAGGATGAGTGGCTCGTTTCGCCTGAAATTACTCTCGGTGAAAACGAGACACTCTCGTTTCTCCTCCAGTGTGACTATTCCACCGTATATACATGGGATTTCTACACGATGCAGTTCGAGGACCGCTCTGTGGTCGACAACACCATGCAGGTCATGCTCACCGATGATGGCGGACAAAACTGGACATGCATCTGGGACCTTGAAGCCGATGTGGTCCGCGCCACTCCTGACCGCGATTGCTACTACACCTACGGCGAACTGATGTATCACAATTTTGAAACATCGCTCGCCCCATATGCCGGCAAGACCGTCAAAATTGCATTCCGCTACATCCGCAAAGCCGGATGGTGCGGCAACTCGATGATGGTTGACGGCGTGGAAATCACTCACCCGGGCGAAGGTGGCGGTGACGAGGACGGATGGAAACTTCTCGGCACAGGCTCGATGGCCGACGGATGGGTCATCCCGGCTCTTACCAAAAGTCCAGGCGAATTCTATAATCCCGCTGACTATGTGTTTGACGTTGTTGTCTATGAAAGCGACGAAACTCCGGGTGTCTATAAGCTGAAAAGCCCCTACACCTCTGCCGCATTCCCATTCCTCGAACTTAACGGTAACACATCCGTTGACTACGACATCATCATCGACGCCTCAAACCCCGAATTTGTCACCGTTACTCCTCAGATCTCCGGATTTGAACACAACGACCCCGGCAGCAAGGCTGCCCGCTATGCCGTTCCCTACTATATTTCAAATGCAGGCACATACTTTGCTGAAGATAATCCGATCGACATGGTGATAAGCTATGGATTCGCGTCAACATTCGATGCCGAAAACGGTGTAATCACCATCAAATATCCCCAATACGGACACATGGTCAACGGAGCGCTCGATATGGGCTATGAGTGCAGCAACGAGCAATATCCCACAGTCATCACCCTACCCGGCAAAGCACCCGAACCCACATGGAACAACATCGGCAAAGGCGTATGGGTCGACGCATTCATCTATTCCGGCTACGTCGGTAACCCCAAAGGTCACGGATGGGAAGTTGACATCGAGGAAAACTCCGACAAGCCCGGACTCTACCGCATGGTCAATCCATATACAACCGACACCTGTCCCGTAAGCTATTTCAACAACAATACAGCCGACACCTATGTGGTCATCGATGCCACCGATCCTGAAATCGTAGTTCTTCAGCCCCAATACTCCGGCTTCTCGGCCTACACCGACGGCGAACTATGGGACTTCTATATCGGTAACTGGGTCGGAATGTATGTCGCATCCGGAACTGATAAAAACATCCTGCTTCAATATCTTTCTGAAGAAAACTTGGACAAGATGAAAAACGGCGTCATCACATTCAAGACCCCTCTATTCGGCAGCGACAACTACGCCGACTTTGGCTATCGTTGGTCCGACCAAAATGACAATCCATTGACTTGGCCCGCCAAACTCTACCTCCCCGGAGCCACCGAGTCACCCGAAGCACCCGATGTTGAAGCCGAATCAATCACACTCGACCAGACTGAATATGAAGGTTTTGCAGGTGAGACCGTTACACTGACAGCAACCGTTCTCCCTGATGACACCACTGACAAGACCCTAAGCTGGACCTCATCAGACACTAACGTTGCCACCGTGACCGACGGACTTGTGACACTCCTCAACGAAGGCACCGCCACAATCACCGCACAGTGCGGACCCGCCACAGCAACCTGTCTCATAACTGTCAAATCCCTCTCCGGCATCGCTGAAATCGGCGCCGATGTAGCCGGTCAGGCCGTCTATTACACCCCCACCGGTATCAAAGTTAACGGCACCCCCACCTCCGGCATCTACATCCGCATCCTCAACGGCAAAGCCGCCAAAGTGATCCTCTGATCCCGCTCACCATCCACTCTCCCCACCATCGCATCCCCCGTCGCAGCCCCACCGGCTCCAACGGGGGATTTTTTTATATGTATCAGATTATCTGCTTATCTGCCCATGAACAATGGCAGCTTCTGTGGCGTTAAAAATTAATTATTACTTTAATACTATAATAGAATCAACTTAAAGATTATTTGTTATGGCAAATGAGGGAAATTACAAGGTGCTGCTGGTGAATGGCAGCGCGCATCCTAATGGGTGTGTGGCTCGTGCGTTTGACGAGTTGGAGAATACGCTGCATGAAAACGGTATAGAAACCGAACGAATCACTATCGGAAATAAGGACATCCGTGGCTGCATAGCCTGCAACTACTGCCGCACTCACGGCAAGTGTGTATTTAATGACGCTGTCAACGAAACGGCACCTAAGCTTGCCGAAGCCGACGGCCTGATTGTGGGAACGCCCGTCTATTACGCCGGAGCCAACGGTCAGCTTCACGCTTTTATGGACAGACTTTTCTACAGCACTTCCGGCACAGTCAATCTCAATCAGAAAGTGGGAGCTACGGTGGTGTCATCGCGCCGCGCCGGCAGCACATCGGCATTTGATGACATCAACCATTTCTTCACCATAAAGTCAATGCCGATTGTTTCCTCTACCTACTGGAATGAGGTCCATGGCTTTACTGCTGAGGATGTGGAGGCTGATCTGGAGGGACTTCAGACTATGCGAAATCTGGGACGAAACGCGGCTTTCCTCATCAAGGCTATCCGCACCCAAAAGGAGAAAACAGGTCTGCCCGAGCAGGAAACGTCAAACTTCACAAGCTTCCACACCGAGGTTTGACTGAAACGATAACCCAGAGGCGGTTGCGTGGGGCGACTATGCAGATGTGTATGGGTCCGATTGTAAGCGCGATCCAAACAAATTTGAAAATGAGCTGAGTTTCAGGTAGCTACAAATAATGTTACAAAACAGAGTTAATATAAGTTAAATATTGCAACGCATTTGTAACATAGTTGTAACTTTGCCGTAAACAAATCTCAACGCATGATTTTTAACAAAAAACATATCTGCTACTCGCTCCTCGCCCTGCTTGTGTTCGCATCGTGTTCAAAGGCCGGGGCTGAAAAAAACAAAGATGACCGGAATACATCGGAGGAAAAAATAGATCCGACATGCCGGTTTGATGCCGACACGGCATTTAATTATGTCAGACAACAGGTTGCCATCGGTCCGCGTGTGTCAGGAACGGAGGGCAACCGAAAGGTGCAACATTATATCGTCGAAAACCTCAACCGCTCAGGCGCTAAGGTTTTGGAACAGAAAGCCACAGTGACCGCCTACGACGGAACGAAGCTGAATATCAACAACATCATGGGCCGCTTCAACACTGATAATCCTGAACGGATTCTACTGCTTGCCCATCATGACACCCGCCCCTGGGCCGACAACGAGTCAAATCCCGTGCTTGCCGGTCAGCCTATTCCGGGCGCCAACGACGGTGGCAGCGGCGTGGCCGTTTTGTTGGAAATCGCCCGTCAGCTGGGTCAGAAGGCTCCTGAAATCGGTGTTGACCTGCTTTTTGTTGATGCTGAGGACTATGGCAATACCGTAGGATTCGGCAACAGTGACGAAACCTGGTGTCTCGGCTCACAATACTGGACTGCCAACATGCCCTACGAAAAAGACAAGCTTCCCCGCTACTGCGTGGTGGTAGATATGGTCGGCGGAATCAATGCCCAGTTTCACCGCGAATTTCTGTCGGTCAAACACGCGCCGGAACTCGTTGACAAAATTTGGTCGGTGGCTCACCGGAGCGGTTACGGCGACCGGTTTATCAACCGCAACGGCGGCAGCATCATTGACGATCATCTCTACATAAACATGGCCGGAATTCCCGCCATTGACATCATAGAGTCGCGCAACCCGGAGACACATTCATTTCCTCCCACATGGCATACTCATGACGATAATCTGTCAAACATCGACAAATCGTCGCTCAAAGCTGTCGGTCAGACTCTGTTAAACCTAATTCACAACGAAAAATGATGACAATCAATCAGGTACAGGACGAAATCGTAGAAGAATTCTCTGAGGTTGATGACTGGATGGATCGTTACGCCATGATCATTGACCTCGGCAACTCACTGCCCGCTATCGAAGAAAAATACAAGACCCCCGACCATCTTATCGAGGGATGTCAGAGCCGCGTATGGCTCAACGCCGAACTTGACTCTGACGGCAATGTTGAATTCACCGCCGACTCCGACGCCATTATTGTAAAGGGCATCATTTCGCTCCTCATCCGGGTTCTCAACGGCCATACACCCGATGAGATTCTCAGCTCCGACCTTCGCTTCATTGACCAGATTGGCCTTGCCGAACACCTCTCGCCTACCCGTTCAAACGGTCTGTTGGCTATGGTGAAGCAAATGAGGATGTATGCCCTCGCTTTCAAAGCCAAGTCCGACGCTGCCAAAAACTGACACGATTACTTTCCGCATTTGAATCTCCGGAAACACATACCGAAACACATCGGAAAACCATACTAAAACATAAATTCATCTTATTTAAGATTTTTTCACATTGGGGGGGGTAAAACTGTCACTTTATAAATAAATTTGTGACGAAATTTGCGCTTTGTATTGAGCAGGGTCGTTTTACCTACTCAATACAACCTTTCAACCTTTAATTTCAAATAAACCTTTTCACAATATAACAACTCAACTATTTATGAAAAAAAATCTAAACCTTTTGGCAGCGGCAGCGGCGACACTATTCGCAACGTTCTCCGCCTCCGCGGCTATTGAAGTAGGATTTCTCGATGCAGATGCATTAGGATTGGATAACAAGCCAACGCTTCCGGGCTACACTCTGCTTGCCGAAACCGAAAGCGCGGCAATGTATCTTGAAAACGAACAAGAATGCTCAGCCCAGAATCCTGTCAACAACGGAATGAACCAATTAATTGTCAATGGCGAGACTGTCAACCTTGTGACCGGAATTGGAGGAAATGTAAATCCCTCGACTGTAGATATTTTCAGTGGTCCTAAACCATATGGCTGTCAATATCACCTCACTGTCAAAAAAAATGGCTGGATCATCATACCTTCAAAAATTTCTTCCAACAAGAATTATTATGTCTACGAGGGTAATTATGCCGGCTCCATGAAGTTAATGGCTTACACCCTCGGAATGGATATTGCAAACTCCACTTATCCCTCGCTCACACACGGCATTTACACTCTCCCCACCACTGAATCAGGCTATTTTGATTTTAATTCAACAGAAGTGGATAACTTTACATTTGGAAGTTCATCAATAGCCTGGCCCATCCGAATCCTCACACATGACGCCGAGGCAGTATCAGCCGGAAACGGCACGGGTGCAATCATGTTTCCCGTTTATGCCGAAGCATATGACTACTACGTGTTCTGCACCGGCTCAAAAATGAACACCTGCGGCTTCATTTTCGTTGAAGGAGACCCGAAAGGTGAAGCTCCCTCACTGACAGTCAAGGGTAGCTCCAAGTCATTTGATATTACCCGTGTAGCTCCGTCGGTAGCTCCCGATCCCACCCCGGACCCCGATCCTGATCCAACACCTGATCCCGACCCGGACCCTGATCCAACACCTGCACCGACCAACTGTGAAGTTGGATTTATTAATGCTGAAGCATTAGGATTGCCTGCCAAACCGACACTCACTGCCTACACTCTACTTGCCGAAACCGAAAATGCAGCAATGTATTTTGTAAACGAACAGGAATGTTCTTCTCTGTCAATCGCCTATAATGGCATGTCACAATTAATTGTCAACGGTGAAAATA
Source organism: uncultured Staphylococcus sp. (assembly GCA_964554195.1). Classification (GTDB taxonomy): domain Bacteria; phylum Bacteroidota; class Bacteroidia; order Bacteroidales; family Muribaculaceae; genus Duncaniella. The sequence continues at coordinate 40,952 of CAZKNK010000004.1, read as the reverse complement.
TTGACCTCGTGACAGGTATGAGCGGAACTTCAAATGCACATGGTAACATTATTTCCGGTCCAACTGATAACTATGGATGTGAGTATTTGGTTACTGTCAGAAAAGATGGATGGATAATCGTTCCTTCAAGAATATATTCAAACAAACCTTACTACGTCTTTGAGGATAACTTCTCCGGAAATCTGAGCCTGATGGCCTACACCCTCGGAATGGAAATTGATAACATTGACTATTCTCACCTCACCCACGGCGTTTTCACTCTTCCGTCCACTGAATCAGGTTATTTTGCTTCCGATGCGCCCAATGTGGATAACTACACTTTCGGACAAACCACACTGGCATGGCCTATCCGCATCTTCACACAGAACGATGAAGCCAATACTGCCGGATTCGGCACGGGTGCAATCATGTTTCCCGTTTATGCCGATAGAAATTACTATGTATTTAATAACGGAGCTAAAATGAGTACCTGCGGATACATCTTCGTTGAAGGAGACCCCAAGGGTGAAGCTCCCTCACTGACTGTCTACGGCCCTCAGCGTATCATGGATGGCGAGGTTTACCCCGAAAAATCATTTGAAATTAAGCGCGAGGTTTCATCAGTGTATCCTGATCCCACCCCTGATCCCACTCCCGACCCGGATCCGGATCCAACTCCTACTCCCGGTAATGTTCAGGTTGGATTCCTTGATGCCGAAGCATTAGGATTGTATGACAAGCCCATGCTTCCTGACGACACATTGCTCTCTGAAACCGAAAACGTAAAAATGTATCTTGCAAACGGGCAGGAGTGTTTAGCTCAGAATCCATTCTATAATGGTATGACACAATTCATTGTAAATGGTGAAAAGATTGACCTTGTATCCGGTATAGGTGGTACTATCAATCCAACAAGTGTAAATCTTTCATATGACCCTGTAAATGGCGGCTGTCAATACCACCTCACTGTAAACAAAGACGGCTGGGTAATCATTCCTTCAAAAGTTTCTTCAAATAAACCTTACTACGTCTACGAGGGTAATTTCATCGGACAAATGAATCTGATGGCCTACACCCTCGGAATGGAAATTGACAATCCTGATTATTCTAATTTCACTCACGGAGTCTATACTCTACCGGCCACTGAATCAGGTTATTTTGACTTCAATTCCACTGATGTGGATAACTATACATTCGGTGGAACAAGCTTGGCTTGGCCTATCCGAATCTTCACTCAGAACCCTGATGCCTACTCTGCCGGATTCGGTACGGGGGCAATCATGTTCCCCGTCTACGCCGATGCCTGTGACTACTATGTATTCTGCACCGGTTCTAAATTGAACACCTGCGGCTTCATCTTCGTTGAAGGAGACCCCAAGGGCGAAGCCCCCTCACTGACTGTCTACGGTCCTCAGCGTATCATGGATGGCGAGATTTACCCCGAAAAATCATTTGAAATTGTCCGCACAGTCCTGAATCCCGGACCCGACGATCCCAAACCGGTTGAACCCAAATCAATCACCCTTTCACTCGAAATGCAGGTGAACTCAACCATGCAGTTCACCGCCCTCATCAACCCCGAGGATGCAACCGCAACATGGACCACGACTGACTCAAACATCATCACAGTCACTGAAACAGGAGCCGTCACAGCTCATGCCGAAGGCACCGCAAGCGTAGTGGCTTCAACATCAAACAATCTGACCGCCTCTCTTGAAATCAAAGTTGTTCCCGCCACCGCACCCGGCATCATTCTCGTTAAATCGATCAACCTGAATCCGGATGTGATTTATGAGGAGGAAGGCACTCAGGTTCAGCTCAACGCCACGGTGCTTCCCGACGATGCGTCAGACAAGAGCCTCGTGTGGTCAAGCACCAACCCGGCAGTAGCCACCGTTGACCAGAACGGACTTGTAAGCATCATTGCAGCAGGTACGGCTGTGGTCAAGGCGTCGGCAACCGACGGTAGCGGTGTGGTTGGATTCTGCGATGTGACCGGTGTGGATGAATTCACATCCATTCCCACCGTGACAGCCGACGAACTTGAAAATCAAGACGTCTACTCTATTGACGGTCGACTCATGATCCGTCAGGCTTCACTCACAGAGCTTTCACGCCTCGCTCCAGGCATCTACATCATCGGAGAGCGGAAAGTAGCTATACGCTGACAACCGGCATTACATCCGCGGGATTACTGACATAATCCCGTCCCATCTATCACCGACCCTCTGCACAACGCGGCATCCCAAGCCCGGCAGAGGGTCGGATTGGTTTTATCGGTTTTGTCAGCATAATGGGCTGTGATTTGAGGATTTTTTCGTAAATTAGCGCAGAATTTTTCAAGTTATCACAAACCCATACATTTTTCAACTACAACTTATGTTTAAAAACCAACCCAATGGTCTGTATGTCCTTGCGCTCGCCAACACCGGCGAACGCTTCGGCTACTACACCATGCTCGCCATCTTCCTGTTTTATCTTCAGGCCAAGTTTGGCTTTGATGCCACATGGACCGGACAGATTTTCTCGATTTTCCTGGCACTCGTCTACTTCATGCCCCTTGTAGGCGGCTGGCTCGCTGACAAGTGGAGCTTCTCGAAATGCGTTCAGACCGGCATTGCAGTCATGTTTGTTGGCTACGCCCTCATGTCTGCTCCCACCCCTATCCGATCGCAGACTTCAATGATGGTTCTCTTTGCCGCACTGCTCCTGATTTCGATAGGCACCGGACTCTTTAAGGGAAACCTTCAGGTAATGGTGGGTGACCTATACAATGATCCCCGCTATTCATCGAAGCGCGATGCTGCCTTCTCGCTGTTTTATATGGCCATTAACCTCGGCTCGATGTTTGCTCCTATGGCAGCCGTCGGATTAAAGAACTACGCCCTGCGTCACGGCGGATTCCTGACCAATGACCCTATGGCAGCAACCGTGTGCAACTGGTGCATCGATACCGATTCATTCACCCGTATGCCTTCTGACCCGGAAACCCTCAAGACCATGACCGAGTTTGCCACCGAAAAAGGAATGCCTGCCGGCGGAGATCTTGCTTCATTTCTTTCGGGTTATCTCCAGTCTTTTGCCGACGCCTGCACTGCCTCAGCATCCTCACTCGTGGAATTTGCAAACGATTACATCACCACATTCTCACTCGGATGCTCCTATGCATTCGCTCTGGCTTGCGGATCGCTGATTGTCAGCGTATTGATCTATGTCCTCGGTCGCAAGACCTATGCCCATATCATCACTGACAACAAGCCGGCCGACAAGTCGGGCAAGGCGGCTGCCTCTGCTCCCGTGCGCGAACTTTCGGCTGAGCAGACCCGCCAGCGAGTGGTAGCGCTGCTGCTTGTGTTTGCCGTGGTGATATTCTTCTGGATGGTATTCCACCAGAATGGTCAGACCCTCACTGAATTTGCCAAGAGCTGCACCAGCCCCGACGCATCAGGATGGACCCGAATCGGATTCAACATCTGGGCGCTTGCGCTGATAGCAGCCGGAGTCTATGCGCTGTTCGGAATGTTTCAGAGTGCTACGGTCAAGGCTCGCCTGATATGCGGAATTATTCTTGCAGCCTGTGCCACCGGTGTGGCATGGATCTACTCCACTACGCCTGCCGTAATAGAGGGAGTGGACCCCGCCATGTATCAGCAATTCAACCCCTTCTATGTGGTTGCCCTCACCCCATTCTCGATGGCTCTGTTCGGTTGGCTCGCCCGAAAAGGCAAAGAACCCTCCGCTCCCCGCAAGATCGGCTACGGTATGCTGATGGCCGGAGCAGCCTACGGCGTAATGGTGGTAGCTTCGCTCAACCTCACCGGAACCAACGGCTCCGTATCACCCGACTGGCTCATCTCCACCTATCTTCTCCTGACCTTCGCCGAACTCCTCCTGTCACCGATGGGAATATCGTTTGTGTCAAAAGTTGCACCTCCCAAACTCAAGGGTTCAATGATGGGCGGATGGTTTGCAGCCACAGCAATCGGTAACTACCTCGTGTCAATCCCGATGTTCCTCTGGGGACGTATTCCCGTTGCAACAATCTGGGCCATCCTCATCGCCATCTGTCTGCTCTCCGCTCTGTTTATCTTCTCAATCATGAAGAAACTCGAAGCAGCCACAGCCGACGAACCGGCTGAGGCCATTCCAGCAGCCGAAGCAATAGAATCAGTTGAGGACGACGCCATCTGATTCTCACCCGCATAATCCCCCCGGTCGCATTTCACCCCGATGCGTCCGGGGGTTATCATTACCATTCACACAAAACATCTCACAATGAAAAAACTCCTCCCTACTCTCCTGACCCTTAGTGCCATTATGCTCGTATCTCAGCCGGCAGCGGCGCATGACATCAAAGTGATTGATTCCACTGACGGCGAAGCGGTGGCCGGAGCGGTGGTGATTTCAGGTAAAGGACTGATTATCGGACCAACCGACACCGCAGGCTCCATTTCAGTAAATATGCCCACCGACCTGCCTCTGACATTCAACTGCATGGGCTATCAATCGATTGTCGTCTCGGAACCCACTGACACCGTCCGGCTCAACGCAGCAGGAATAAACCTTCCGGAAGTCACGGTTGCTCTTGACCGCCCCGTCAAAGGCGTGATTTGCTTCGCACGCGAATATTGCAGTAGCGCAACATCTACCGACACCATGCAGTATTATGGCGAGTATATGCTCGAAGCATTTGTGGCTGACGAAAAGGTGAAGGGATACAAAAAATCTGATGCAAGCTTAAAGATAAAAAATGCCCGGCGATATGCACGTTTCAGAAACTCTTCGGGTATGGACAGCATCGCCGTCCCTGACAAGAATGACGATGTAGCTTTACTGTCGTTCATCACCCCTACCTCACTCTCAACACTCACCTTTCAAGAACCGGAAGCGATTCGCAACGGAGCATCGACCGTAATAGTGAACGGAAAATACGGCCCTGAAAAAATATATCGCAAGACCGACAACGTTTACGCTGTCCGTGCTGACGCCCTCGCTGACCGCAAAGACCATCACTGGGAGCCGGCATTCTTTAAACTGCTCGGCATGACGGTGGATTTTCAGAACTTTGACATATCCTATGCCTACGCAGCCAATGAGAGCGGTAAATATGATGTGACCGACTTAATCTGTCAGTCGGAGTCACTCCACCTGCTGTGTAAAGGCAGGCTGCTTAAGAAATTTTTCCACACTTCCGATCCGGTTGATTTTGACTGCCTGATAGAAATATATCCCGTTGATATTGTCTACTACACCGTCGACGCATACAAGAACCGCAAGAAAAACCGTGATCAAATCTCTTTCAGTAAACCGGAATCCGTTCAACCACTCTCACCTGCGGTGGCAAACCTTGTCAGTCGTATCGACGAAGCATTTCCCGAACGGTGAACTGCCATCGGAGTGGAATCTCAAAAAATTAAGTTGCAAAGGAAGATATGACCAAAATTATTATTAACTTTGAGGACTGAATAAATTCATGCTGATGAACAGAATCCTGATAATCATATTCTCCTTCCTTATGCTGACCGCACCGACGGCCTCAACATTGCGGGCCGATGAGGTGGACGATGCCGTGGCCGCCGCCCGCAAAGCGCCTAAAAACCAGAAACTCAACCGCAAGGCCGCCGAGGCCCTGCGAGATGCCGGGCGGACAGAGGAAGCCGTGACCTACTTTCTCAAGAGCGATAACCGTGGTAATCTTGACGCGGCTCAGCTATGCTTTGACCTGTATGATTTCAACCGCGCCTCGGAGCTGCTTGACCGCTACGAAGCCAAGCGCACAAAGGAACAGGCACGTGAGGACGCCGCATATATCAACCCAACGACTGGCGAAAAAGCCGACATCACTGACATGCTCAGAAAGCGGATTATGCTTGGCCAGTCGATGATTGACCGTGTTGAGCAGATTCAGATTATCGACAGCATCACCGTAGCCGCTGATGAGTTTTTCCGATTTTACAAGATAGCATCCACCGCCGGATCGCTTCAGCCCGACGAATGGGTTGAACGTGTGTTGCCGCGCGACTGGCTTAAGAACTACGGCTTGGAGAATCTTTCGACAATGGCTTACGTGAGTGAGGGAGGCGACTATGTAATATTCGCTGCCACCGACTCCGAGGGAGTCACAAAAATGTTTGAAACCGGGCAACTCAGTGACGGGTCATGGGAAAGTCCGCGCGAAATATTTGACTACAAAACGATTTTTAATTCCAACGACGGACAGGTAGTGGAATTCCCGTTTCTGATGAGCGACGGCATATCACTCTATTTCGCAGCCGACGGCGCCGAATCACTCGGCGGACTTGACATCTTCATCACCCGCCGTGACGATGACGCATATCTCCAGCCTTCAAACATCGGAATGCCCTACAATTCTCCCTACAACGACTACATGTATGCCGTGGATGAAGTGACTGGCACCGGATGGTGGGCCACCGACCGTAACAATCCCGGCAGCGACTCAATCACGGTCTACACCTTTATCCCACAGGATGATCTCCGCATCAATTACCCCGCCGATATGCCCGGATTGGCCGATCTGGCACGGGTAAGTAATATAGCACGCACACAGCCGGCAGGAGCTGACTATTCCGGATTGAAATCACGCATTGCGGCCATAAAGCCGACAGTCAACCGCGCATCAGCAAGAGAATTCAGCTTCAGTCTGCCCGACGGACGAATCCTCACTTCGCTCAGCGACTTCAAGAATCAATCAGCCCGCAAGGCAATGGAACGTCTGCTTGATGCCGAGGGTGTTGACAGGGCCAACCGCCGTCAGCTCGAGGAACTGCGCGAGCGCTACGCGGCCGGGGACCATCAACTGTCGTTCCGAATACTTGACCTTGAGGAGAAAGTAGAAAAAACGACTGCCGACCTGCTCAAACTGTCAAATGAGATTATCGGACTCGAAACCGGAAACAAATAAGAACCAATAAAACTACATAAAACATGGATCTAACCCTTATTCTGATACTTGTGGCAGCGGTAGTTCTGCTATGTATCTTCTTTTACTACGTCCCGTTTTTCCTCTGGATTTCGGCACGTGTCAGCGGTGTGAGAATCTCACTGATTCAGCTCTTCCTGATGCGCATCCGTCAGGTGCCGGCTTCGGTGATTGTCCGCGCCCTTATTGAAGCCCATAAAGCCGGACTCAACGACGTGACCCGTGACGATCTTGAGGCCCACTATCTCGCCGGAGGAAATGTGGAGAAGGTGGTTCACGCACTCGTATCGGCATCAAAAGCCAACATTGACCTCGGCTTCAAGATGGCCACCGCCATTGACCTTGCCGGACGCGCCGTGTTTCAGGCCGTGCAGCAGTCAGTAAATCCCAAAGTAATCGAGACGCCTCACGTGACAGCTGTGGCTAAGGACGGAATTCAGCTCATCGCCATTGCCCGCGTGACGGTTCGCGCCAACATCCGTCAGCTCGTCGGAGGTGCCGGTGAGGACACCGTACTCGCCCGCGTCGGCGAAGGTATCGTATCATCCATCGGTTCGTCAGAGTCACACAAGCAGGTGCTTGAAAATCCTGACAACATCTCCAAACTCGTTCTCCGCAAGGGTCTTGACTCCGGAACAGCATTCGAGATTCTTTCTATTGACATCGCTGACATTGACATAGGCAAGAATATCGGCGCTGCCCTCCAGATTGATCAGGCTCAGGCTGACAAAAACATTGCTCAGGCCAAAGCCGAGGAGCGCCGTGCTATGGCTATCGCCCTCGAACAGGAAATGAAAGCAAAGGCTCAGGAAGCCCGTGCAAAAGTGATTGAGGCCGAAGCCGAACTCCCCCGCGCTATGGCTCAGGCATTCCTCACCGGAAATCTTGGCATCATGGACTATTACCGGATGAAAAACATCGAGAGTGACACCGTGATGCGCCAGAACATTGCCAATCCTCCACTCGACGGCAAAGCATAAAAAGCAAATAATCGGGTATGAAAGCTGACATTTCAGAAATAATCTCAACTACAGACAGTTATAACTTTCATTCCCATACGCAATACTGCGACGGCAGATTCACAATGGATGAATTTGCCGCCGCTGCTGTTGCGACCGGACTGAAGCATTACGGGTTTTCACCTCACTCGCCGATTCCGGTTGAATCGCCATGCAACATGAAGGAATCGGATGTTACAGAATTCCTTGAAACGGTCAGGCGACTCAATCAAGAATATGACGGCAAGACACGCTTTTATGCCGGAATGGAAATAGATTATCTCGGACCCGGCAGCGGGGCCACGTCAGACTATTTCCGCTCTCTCCCGCTCGACTATCGTATAAGCTCCGTTCACTTCATTCCGGCCCTCACAACGGGCGAAGAAGTGGACATCGACGGATCTCCGGAGCGTTTTATCGAACGTATGGCAACATATTTTAAAGGGGATATTGAATATGTGGTAAACACATTCTATGACCGTACATCTGCAATGATTTCTGATGGAGGATTTGATATTATCGGTCATTTTGACAAAATCGGACTTAATGCATCGGCCTATCGACCCGGAATAGAACTCGAGCCGTGGTATGAAAACCGTATAACCGAAATCATTGATCAACTCGCTCAGACAGACATTCTGGTGGAAATAAACACCAAAGCATTTGAAAAAACAGGCCGATTCTTTCCTCATGAACGCTATTGGAAAAAAATCCTTAATGCAGGATGCAGGTTTATAGTGAACTCCGACGCTCACTATACCAATCTCATAACCGCATCGCGCTCCGAAGCACTCAGCCGACTGAAGGCCTTAACTTTAAACGCTTAATTCACTGAATCAATAAATCAGTTTACTCCGAGAAGCTCAATCTCGAATATCAGCGTGGAACCGCCCGGAATCCCGGGCTGTGAAAAGCGGCCATAGCCCATCTCTGCCGGAATATAGACCTCCCACTTGTCGCCAACGTGCATCTGCGTCAATGCAATGCTCCATCCCGGAATCAATTCGCGCAACCTCGCGGCCAACGGTGCGCCCCCTCGGCTCGAGTCAAATTTCTTGCCGTTGATGGTCCGCCCTGTGTAGTGAGCCACAATCACACTGCCGCGATTAGGCTGCAATCCACCGGGCTTTCCTGACGAAATGACCTTATACATCACACCTTTATCAAGTTGATTTACACCTGGTTCAGCTGCCTTATCGCGCAGCCAGTCGCGGTTTTTCTGCTGATAGTCCTTGTTTGCCATACCACAAAGTTAACAATTTCGCATGAACTATCACTCTTCCGACAACGTTATTAAAGAGAAAACTTTCAGATTTATTTTTCAATTCTTTTTTACGAACCTACAAACAAATTATTATGAAGAAATTTTTACTCCTCGCATTAGCAGTCATTGGAATGACAGCTACCGCATCAGCCATCAGCCCCGAGTTACAGTTAGGATATGGCGGATACACTCAGATGGATGCCACCGATATGCATGACGGCGGGAAAATCAACAATGCATGGGGCGCACTCACTGCCGGAGTTAACTTCCATGTAGCACCCAAGATCGATGCCGGTGTCAGCTACACATTCTCAAGCGCTGACTTCAAGCATTCCGACGAGACGGCCTACTATCATGTAATCATGCTCAACGGTCGCTATCAGTATTACAGCAACAGCATTGTCAAACTTTATGCCCATTTAGGTGTGGGTGTGGACGTGACACATTTCAGCCATGATGGCGTAGGAAACAAGGCTTACTTTGCAATGCAGATTGCTCCCGTGGGCGCTCAGGTTGACATCACACGAAATCTCGGAATGTATGGTGAACTCGGATTCGGAGCTCAAGGTCTGCTTCAGGTTGGATTAAGATATAAATTTTAAGAGTTATGAGTGACAGATTGACAACAGAAGAACGTAAAGACCTGCCCGACAGTGTCTACGGTCTACCCGAACGGAGGGAATATCCCATGCCTGACGCGGCTCATGTCCGTGCCGCCGAGGCATACTTCAGATATTGTCCTGAAAATCTTAAACCAAAGCTGGCACGGGCAATTCTGGCACGAGCCAAGGAATTCGGTGTGGATGTGGAGAGTCAGGCGGTGCTGTCAAGCGCCGAAGAATAGCATTGGTTCCACTACCTCTAAATAAAAGGTTTTATCATAGCAGGCTGTCCGTCATAAGCGCGACAGCCTGATTTGTGTCTTTAAAAGCGGGAAATTAAGGGTAAGAATACCCGAAGCATCCAACTGGGCGCTCAGTTCACGGTCATGAACTCCGAAAGTGGAGTCAACCCACTCGAGATCATAGTGTCCTTCAAATCGAGTAGGCCGAAGGTGGCCCTTGATCATTCCCTCATCCCATCGGTCGGCATATACATCAGCTCCGCTCAGGTAAATAATATCATACCCACCATCGCCATCGGCAACAACAGCGAGCGTATATGTGCCGCCAAGTCGCGCATAGCGGGGATTGTTTTGACGATCCAGATATTTCCAGAAGCCCTCCACCGGATCATGAGCGGCATTAAAGCGTTCAGTAAGTCCAGCAAGACTATGGTCGGTAACCAATCGCATCCGTGTACTCATATAAGTCAGGAATCTGAGAGATGAAACCGATACTTTCCCACGGGTGAAAGCTCTTATACTGCGGGGGATAAAATCTGACAGCGCTCTGTCAAACAGCAAACGCTCTTCATGATAACCGCCTGAAATGACTATCCGGCCATCCTCAATACTTACAGTGAGCGAATTAATCTCTCCACCCGACAGGCCGAAGCCGTCTGAAATAGATTGGTCAAGCATCCGCTCTGTTCCGTGTGTCACCGTGGCTTTTACCGATGTCATCTCAAAGTCTGTAAAGCGGTCTGATGTCTGACGCATCAGAGTGACCGAAACCGTATCTGTCTGTCCACACAGATTAATACCGAAAGCTGACTCCCCCGACTCGAATGAAAAAAGAGCTTCGACAGTTATTTCATCATAATCACCATCTTCATCATCCGGAACAAGTGTCACGCTCCCATCCTGCATCAATCCCGGAGAAATTCGTGTTTCCGAAACCGCCACATGAGCCGAAAATAAGAAAGCAAGAGCTATGAAAAGATGCAGCAGCCTCATAAATGGAACATTTCTATTACACGTCTCACGAATTCTGAGGTCGGGAGATCAAATTTAAGCCAATGAATCGGGAAACCACGGTTTTCCATCCCGCGAAACCAAGTCATCTGGCGTTTGGCAAACTGATGGATGGCAATGAGCAGCTGCTCCTCCATTTCCTTTCTGGTCAGCCGGCCTGTCACATATTGTGTGAGGAATTTATATTCCAGTCCGTAATATTCAAGATTCTCAGGCGAAACACCCCCCGCAATGAGCCGCCTCACTTCATCAATCATTCCGGCATCGAGTCTTGCCTTCAGTCGGTTTGCGATGCGCTGTCGCCGCGACTCCCGGTCAATTTCCACTCCCACAACCAGAGCATCCGTGACAGGATGAGGCATCGACGCCTCAGCTGCCTCAGGATGATCGAGATAATACTGCTGAATTTCAATGGAACGTATGGCGCGCTTGCAGGTGTCAACATCAGTTGTGTTATGGAGATTTTTCATTGAGGCAAGCATGTCGGTAAGCTCATCGAGCGACTTCCCCTCCAGACTTCGGCGCAGTTCAGGATTCTCCGGAACCTCATGGAGCGAAAGGCCTTTCAGATATGACTCAACATACAACCCGGTGCCGCCGCAAATCACAGGCACCTTTCCACGCGAAAGAATATCATCAACCGCCTCACGGCAGTCGCGCAGAAATTCATACAGGTTATATTTATAGCCGGCGGGACGGATGTCAATGAGCCAATATGGTACCCCGTCATATTCTTCCAAATCCTTACCGGTACCGAGGTCCATGCCGCGATAAATCTGACGTGAATCAGCACTTATGATTTCTCCGCCGACCGCTTTGGCCACGGCCACGGCCTTACCGGTTTTGCCGGATGCCGTTGGACCTGTAATGATAATGGTTGAATAGCGACCCATCAGTATTCGCCGGCAAGGCGTTTAAACCATCGGCGTATGCGGAAGAATGGCTTGTCCTGATTGAAACGAGCCACACGGAGCCAGTGTGAATCGTTAAAATCCACATCCCATTCACCGATGCCGCTGAACCTGAACATAGGCTTATAGTTCTTCACCTTATAGAGTCTGTTGCCGTTGCGGTCATAGGTCTTCCATGCCATAGCTACGGTGTAAAGTCGATTGATTTCAGCCGCAAGTATGGGTGAAATGTCGCGGTTATATATCAGACGCTGCAATTCAGAGATTGAATACCATTTACCGTTAAGCGACGAACCTACAATCACCTCCTTATCCTTGACAGTGACTATATAATGATAGATGTTTGACATGCCTTCGGCCTCAGTGCTGACATACATGAAGCGCATGTCAAATCTGTCACCCTTAAGATTACTGATGTCAGTGAACACCTGCCGGGCATAGTCCATTGTCGGCTTACTGTTATAGGGGACATTGAGAGTGGCCGGTGTGTCGATTTTATCCATTCCCGGGCGGTCATAGAATTCTACGCTGCGTGAGAGGAATATGAAATTATCGGAAATCACGAGGTATCTCATCCATGTTTTGTCTCCCTCGCGGCGCGATGAGCCTTCCACATCCTGCGCATAGTATCCCCAAAGCGACAGGTAACGGGTAGCCATGAAAACGGTTATGATTACATACCACAGAAACGGGAGCCATGCAAAGAAGAAACCGTCGGCTGAGTTGATGTTTACGTTAATATAGAAAAAGAAATAATAGACAACCGAAACAACCGTTGAAACGGCGGTCATGAACACCATGAAGTTTAACTGATAGCTACTCTCCTCGGCAAGCGTCTTTCCGATGAATCCGCGCTCAATGATTGATCCGAACTTAACTGAGCATTTCTGACATACGGAGTTGCGGTGACCGCGGATTTTATAATACAGACTCACCGCAAGCCCAACCGGAGCAATGACAAGAATAGGTATAAATGGAATCTTTTCATTCATGGTCTCCATGTCAAAAACCCGATGGAGATACCCATTGGTAGTAAGGAAAAGAATTATTTCCATAATAACCACGGAAATCAACAGAGTGCGGGTAGCGATTGATGTTATCATGAGGCAAGTCCCGGAACTCGTGCTGAATGTTGTGCGGCTATATACTATGATAAGAATCATCACCACAAGCGAGGTGATGGGAACCCAGGGCATAGGCACCATCAGTGACAGAAGCATGGGGAGATATATGGCTCCAGACGAAAGCGCCCAGTTGAGCCACAGTGACATGAGGATCGATTCAAAATCTTGATTGCGGCGGTCTTTTGTCATATATATTTACAGATTTTTATTAAAGAATTCAAGCATTTTGGAGTAGACATTCAGGCGCGCGTCACATCCGTTGATAGAGTGATTCATGTTGGGATACAGAAGCATATCACAGAATTTCCCGGCGCTCTGAAGAGCGGATACATATTGGAGGGTATTCATCAGATGAACATTGTCATCGGCCGTTCCGTGCATGATTAGCAAAGGAATATTCATCCTGTCAACGGCATTGACGGGTGCCGAAACCTCATAACCTTCATCATTCTGACCCGGAGTGAGCATGTAGCGCTCGGAGTAGACCGTGTCATAATACCGCCACGAGGTGACCGGAGCTATTGCCACAGCCGCGCTAAATGGGGAGTCGACATCGGAGATAGCCATGAGAGTTTCATATCCGCCATAGCTCCAACCGGTTATGGCCATACGTCCGGCGTCAATGTAAGGAAGTGAACCGAAATATCGTGCCGCAGCGCGGAGATCGATAGACTCAAGATAACCGAGTCGTTTGTAGACCGATGTTTCAAACTTACGGTCGCGTCCGCCTGTGCCTCTCGGATCTACACACACCACGATGTAACCCTGCATGGCGGCATACTGACACCAGTCCATGCGCCATCGGTTGACAACCTCTTGTGAGCCGGGTCCGCTATACTGATTCATGATAACCGGATAACGCTTTGACGGGTCAAACTGTTTAGGTTTGATTATGTAAGCGTTAAGACTGATTCCGTCAGGATTGGTGACAGTGATGAATTCCTTGACCGGAGTTGATGCGTAGCGCGATGCGTATGAAGCATTGTCACAAAGGGTTCTGACAGTCTTGCCGGCGGGAGTGACAAGGGTGTAGACCGGTGGAGTGGTGGCAGTGCTGTAGTTGAGCAGCATATATTCATGACCGGGTGAGAATGAAGCCTCTGACCATCCGTCGGCGGGCGAAATGTCAGTGATGACTCCTTTTGCGTTAAGCGATGAAATCACACGGTTGATGGCTCCCGAACGGGTTGAGCGGAAATAGTGAGTTCCCTTTTCAGAGCCGTAATAATCTGTAACATTGAAGTCACCTGATGTCAGCTGCCGCTGAAGCGCACCGGCGTATGTGTATTCATACAGATGGGCATATCCCGACCGGGCAGAAATCAGGACAAATCCGTCGGGAGTAAGGGTGAGTTTTTCGTAAGTTTCAATAGGGAGCCACGCATCTGACTGCTCTGTGAATACCGAGGTTGCCACAGCCGAGCGTGGATTGACGCTAAACAACTCCATCCGGTTCTGGTCACGGTTGAGTGCTGTCACAATCAGACGTGAGGGGTCATAAGCATAGGCAATGCGGGGAATATATTCCGTATCATGTCCGGGAAGGGTGATGTCCTTAACCTTACGAGTCTCCACGTCATAGCTGTGGAGCGTTACGGTGGAGTTAGGCTCACCGGCAACGGGATACTTATACGTGTATGTTCCGGGATAAAGCGCATATTGGTTTTTCGGCTGGCATGTACCCTGATATAATGGGAATGAATAAGCCGGCACTGCTGACTCGTTATATTTCAGGAAGCAGAGAGTCAGATTGTCGGGCGCCCATACCATAGAGCAATCCGTGACAAACTCCTCCTCATAGGTCCAGTCGGGAACACCGTTGATGATTTGTCCCGCTGCCCCGTCACGTGTTACAGCCACCTCCGTGTCATAGTCAATTTTCTTGATATGAATATTATTGTCAGCAGCTGCAAAAGCCACCATTCTGCTATCGGGTGAGAACACCGGTGCGCGCTGCTCACTGAACTCTCCGGAAAGTGGACGCAACTGGCGGGTACGGATTTCATAGACATAATATGAAGCCATAAACGAGCGGCGATAAATCATCCGCTTACCGGTATAGACAAGGATTTTGGTGCCGTCAGGACTTAAAGTGAAACCTTCAATAGCGTCAAGAGTGGTCTCACGGGTATGGGTCAGATCCATAACCGTCTCCACAAACTTTCCTGTTCGGCTATCCATTTTGTCGATACGGTGTTCATCCGCGTTATATTCAAGATACGACTGTCCGTCGGGCATATATTGCGGTGCTGACACGGACTGAGGAGCATTTTGCGGATAGACGTAAGGTGCCATATCTGAAAACACATCCACCCCTGCCGTGGCAGCCGGGACGGAGCAGAAAAGCATTATGTCAAGAATCAGATGTTTCATAAAAATCAGATTAGCTTTAATCATTCATGATCAGAACAGTGAAAGCTGAGCATCATTTTCGGGTACCACTCGCCGGGGCGGCTCGTGATAGCCGAAATCGGGGTCAAATTTGCGTGAGCCGGCAGGAACGTCGAGCCAGTCGGTATTGTCGAGCGCATCGTCAAGCGGCTGCTGTTTGCGGGGCCGCCCACGACGCCGGCGCTGCTGTGGCGCGGAGACAGCCGGCTGTTCTTCCATAAGCGACGGGGATGCCGATGCAGCGGCAATCTCTGCTTCAGCTTTTTCGAGTCTGGCCTTGAGGTCTTTTATTTCATTACGAAGTTTCAGTTCGGAATTTGCCTGATTATAGAGATTAGTCTCGATTGTGCGTCGGAGCGAGGCATTTTCGGTGCGGAGACTGTCAACGGTATCAGCATCGCCCGTCAACATTCCACGCATTCTTTCAAGTTCCTCCTTTAAGGATTTCACTTTAGCATTAAGCTCGGCAATCTTGGCATCCTTACGCTCCTTCACCTGTTCAAACAGTTCAAGTTTCTCCTGAATCTCGGCTGCTACGGCTAAGTTTTCATTAGCAGTCTGCAATTCCTCACGCGCTTTGGCTGCCTCACCTTGCAGATTGTTAATCATCGTGTCGGTCATTGCGGCCTTCACTTCAAGCTGCTCCTTGAGAGTGCGCTCCTTCTCTACATCGGCCTTAAGAGCGGCTATCTGCTCCTCAAGCTGCTTAATCATGCCATCCTTCTCCTCCACTACCGATTTGTCGACCCAATTCTCACCCTTACGTGAGGTTAGAATCCTCTCCTTTTCGGAGCGCAGTTTTGTAAGCTGACGGTCAAGATCATTGATGCGGTCAGTCAGGGCGCGCTTCTGACGATCAGCTCCCGAACGGGCTTTTTTCAATTCGTCACGCAGTCGGTCAGCCTCCTCACGGGCCTCGGCGAGATGACGGTTTGCATCGTCAAGTTGCTCGGCGGTAGCCACGTCGGCAATAGCAGCGGGTGTGGCGGGGGTAAGGTTGGCAATCCGGCGCCGGAGTGACTCGCTTATATGGTCATAGATATATTTGCGCTGACTCTGCTCTGAAAGCGAGGTTGCCACAAATTCTGGCATTGTGGAATTAAACAGCTGAATAACGGCATCAAAGAGGTCATCCGGCAGAGATTCATCAGACAGGACCGGTTGCGAAGCGGAATCAGCGGAGGTGGCTGACACAGCTTCAGATGTAGCTTTCACTGACGGAGTTGATTCATCAGATGACGATGTCATGACAGATTCCTGACTCTTTTTTCGGGGACGTCGCTCGAGACGGCAGTCCGGGTCAATGTCAGCATCGTCATTATCCTCCGGGGTTTTCACTACTGCGTAGGTTGGCACGGAAGCATCATATTCCTCATCTTCCTCGTCCTCACCGCCCGAGAAGCCGAGCGCTCTCTTTATTCCGTTCCAGAATGACATCTTCAGTTATAGTTATTCTTTTGTTTCTTGGTCACTTACAATATCCGGTTTCACCACCACACCCTTGCTCTTCAATCCGTTGATACCGATAATGAGCGGGTCGGCGAAAGTAACGACCCTCACAAAATCAGTTTCGGTCTCAGCCGGAAGCGAGTCAAGAAATCCTACGTCATAGATGCCCTTTCCGGCAGCGGTGTCGACGGTAAAATAACCCACTCCGAACGATGTGAGGTTCTGGAAAAAATGTGTACCCTGGCTCGGCTCGATGCGGTAGTTGGGCAGCGACGATTCCACGATGAGACGTGCGGCTGAAATAGCCGGCCATTTCACGGGAATTCCGAGCGCCGTGTCGGATGAACCCCAACGACCGGGACCGATCAGGATATAATTTTCTCCCCGAGCTGTAAAGTTACGATTTATTTTTTCAATTTCACGCGAAATCAGCGAATTATTTGATGAAGAAAATTTTTCGGGACGCACATACACCACCGAACGCACGTTTTCGTATGTTCCGTGACCAAGCGCTGTGTCCGATTTGAGCAGGAGCCGGTCATCAGGTGTCTCCATGATGCGGGTGTCCACTGTTTCTTTCCGCTCAACAATCGGGCGGATCTGAAGCCAGTAAAGGCGTCCCTTGCCGGGGTGTGAATAATCAATCATTCCGGCAAATTCAATCTCCACCGGGCGTGACATGGCTTTCTGTCCGGTTGTGAGCATGAAGTCAAGAGCCTCGGCGAGCGGAAGCACCCTATGGCGCAGTATGTTGTTAAACGTCACCACACGTCTGCCCTCCCCTTCCTCATAGTCACGAAGCACATTGTCACGGAAATCATAAGTTGAAACCATGTAACGGAGTGCGCCCTTCATAGCCACATCCTGCACTTTGAGCTTGGCGAGATTGAAACTGTCGTCAATGGAAAACTCATCATTGACACGTGTGGTGTCAAGCGCATATAGACGTGTCTGCGTGTCACGCAGAGCAAGCTGTATGTCTGACGTCTGAAGCACATTGTCGGGATGGCGGGGCGAAAACCGAAGTCCTACCCCACCGTCAACTATATACTTGCCCAGTCCTACTGCAATTTCCACCACCCCCTCTTCGGGGCGCTCGTCGTTGATGGGATAATAGTTGAGCGAACGGCCCACACCGGAGAACGAAGGGAAATAGTAACCGTCCACATCCTCACCTATCACCTCCTGAATGATGACGGCCATTTTCTCCTGGTCAATCACATTTGAAGTAGCTGTCATGTATGCCTTGGAATCTGCATAGTAAACCGAGGCATACACACTCTTAATGGCATCCGTAAGCAGTCGGAGCATCTTTTCAGGTTCTGAAAGCTTCGGCACCATATAAGTGGAATAAATTCCGGCAAAGGGTTGATAATGCGAATCCTCAAGCAGAGAAGAGCTGCGGATTGCAAGCGGTCGGTCCACAACTTCCAGCAGTGCCATGAGGTCCTCCTTGATAGCAATCGGAAGTTTGGCTTTGAGGAAGTGGCGCAGAATCTCGGAATCGTCAGCGTCAGACAGCGCGACAGGATAGAGATTGTTGCTCTGCATGAACTGATCGAAAATGTCGGTACACAACACCACCGTGCGCGGTATCGTTATGGTAAGTCCGTCAAAATCGTCACATACCGGATTTTTTTTGATGATGGAGTCGATGAAAGCCAGACCGCGACCCTTGCCGCCGAGCGACCCGTTGCCTATTCTGGCAAAGTTGGAATAATGGTCGAAACGATCCTTGCGGAACACTGCAACGATTCCGCGGTTTTTCATCTTGCGGTATTTCACTATCAGATCGAAAAAGAACCGACGCGCTTGCGGAGCATCGTCAAGCGACTTGAATCTGTGACGCTTGATGAGCTGTGCTATCGGGAACATGGCGCGGGAATAGAGCCAACGTGAAATGTCGTTAAACGAGGCATGCCAGTAAAGCGACTCCGCGGGAATGTCAAAAATATGGTCCTGAAGATCCTTGAGCGAATGAAGCCGGATGATTTCCTCACCCGTATCCGGATTTCGTACAATGAAATCGCCGAATCCGAAATTGTCAGTGATGGCTTTTCCGAGGTCAACCGGAAACTTTTTGGAATTCTTATCTATGAACGTGCAGCCCAGTTCAGTCACATCGACTGAGTTTGACTTCTCCGATGATTCGAGAATGATGGGCAGGTAAGGGTCACGCTCGCGGAGTTCACGGGCAAGCTTGATTCCGGCTTTTGAATCCTTGACTCCGTTATGATTGAACGAAACATCGGAAATTACACCGAGGATATGGTCAGAGAAGCGGTCATAGAGTTCCATAGCCTCTTCATAGTCGCGGGCAAGCATAACTTTAGGGCGTCCGCGCATTCGGAGCATCTGCTCATGCTCATTGAGTGCCTCGGTAGAAAATTCGCGTGACTGCGCAAGCAGGAATTTGTAGACTTGCGGAAGCACCGACGAATAGAATCTGACGGAATCTTCAACAAGGAGTATCATCTGGACCCCGACACCGTTCACATCACTTTCGGCATTCATCTTGTCCTCAAGCAGCTTGATGATGGCAAGAAGCAGGCCAACATCGCCTAACCAACTGAACACATAGTCAATGCCTGTGAAATCCTCGGCCGAAAGTCGGCGCGAGACCTCTTTTGAGAATGGAGTAAGCACCACAATCGGAAGATCGGGATAACGCTCCTTGATGCGGCGCGCACCTGCAAAAGTTTCACTGATGTCAATACCCGGCATGGTGATGACAAGGTCAAAATCCGCTCTGGCAAGTGCTTCAAGAGCCTCGGCATTGTCTGTGACGCGGGTCACTCGCGGTGGCGACGACAGGTTAAGAGCCACATATTCAAAGTAGAGCTGCTCCTCCACTCGCCCGTCCTCCTCCATCATGAAGGCATCATAGGGCGATGCAATCAGTAGCACCTTGAAAATACGGCGCTGCATGAGGTCCTGAAAGGCAGTATCCTTCAGATAAAGTTGCGACAGTGCTTCTCCGCTATTGCTCATTGCCGGAAGATGAGGATATATTTATTTAGCAACGAATTGAAACGCGGATCATCACGCAGCGGAGCGGGATTGAGATTCGCCTCATCGGAGCGGGTCCAGTTATGAAAATTGGCATAACCTTTTTCGAGTGAACGGTTCATACACTCGAAGGCCCTGTCCTTATTTCCGGCCCAGGCATAAAAACATGTTGCGTAATAATTGATCAGACCGTCATAGTCATCAACAGTATCAAGGATTTTGCTCATCCACCGTTCAGCCTCCTCTTTGCGATCAAGCAATAGCAAAGAAAATCCGCGAAGCGAACGTATATTGTCAAAGTCATAGTCCATATCAAGCACTCGCTCGTAACAATTAATGGCACTCTTGCGGTTGTCACGATATTTTTCAAGCACCCATCCGCGCAGAATAAAGAGCGACGGATTTTCAGGTTCGTTCATTGCCGCCTCGCTGAGGGCAACGGAAGCTTCGGTGTAATTCTTATCTGCAATCAGGGCCTTTGCTTTAGCAATGAGAGCGGGATTGAGGTCAGGATTTTTCTCCAGAGCAGTTTCAGCACACTGCAAAGCACCCTCCGTGTTTCCGGCGGCAAGTTCAATGGATGATTTCAGCACATAGTAGTCGGCATTTTCACTGGTCGCACCGACTGCATAGTCAATATTAACCAGAGCTGTGTCATAATTGCCCAATGCATAGTAACACTCGGCAAGTGAGGCATTGATACCCGGATATGACTCCAGTCCGTCATTGATTATCTTGTCATAGTCGGTAATTGCAGCAGTATAGTTGCAGTGACCTTGCGCTATCATGGCACGGATATAGTAGAAAATTCCATTGCGGGGAGCCTGCCGGATGGCACTTGACAGACCGGAAATCACCACCGGATAATTCGTGCGGCTGAGATCAACAAGATTCGAGAGGGCGCGGGGTGTATTGGCCTGGTCGGAGGATATTGCCATAAGATAATCCTCCACGGCTCCCTGAGGATTGCCCATCATGGAACGTACGTCGGCACGGCGCATATACACGTCACTGCTTGCTGGCGACATTTCAACCGCATGGTCAATCAGTTCGTTTGCCTGACCGATATTATTTTCCTTGACAGCAATGCGGGCAAGTCCGAACAGAGCCTCCTGACTGCGCGGGTTGAGTTGCTGCATGATTTTGAAATCTGTCTTGGCTTCAGGATAACGTTCAAGATTGTAAAGCGCGGTAGCACGTTGATAAATCGAGACATAATCATTGGGAATCAGCGTCAGGACGGAGTTGAGATCCGCCAGAGCTTTCTCATAGCGATGGCTCATAAGGTGGATGTTGGCACGAAGCGAATAGGCCTGCGCACGCATATCCGTTTCTGATTCGGGTATATACTTTAGAGCGAGATCTATATCGGTAAGAGCCTTGATGTAGTCATCACGGCGATAATACTCATTGGCACGGCGAAACAGGGCCTCGTAGTCATGCGGGTCCTCGTCAAGCATACTTGTGTAGGCCCTCATGAGAGCTTCAGACATCGGATCAGAGGGCGCGGCCTGCGCCGAAGCGCCGAGACAACCGGCCATCAGCATTGAACCGGCGATTATGGTCTTGAAAATAAAATTCATAGCGGAAATAATGATATGTGAGGATGAAGGATAAAAACCAGTTTTAGAATCAGAATTCATTGACCACCGCCCTGATGGCAGCCAAACGGTGCAGAAGCTCCGGAAGCCGGTCAAGAGGAAGCATATTCGCGCCGTCACTCTTTGCCACTGACGGATCAGGATGAGTCTCAATAAACAGTCCGTCGACACCTACGGCTATTCCGGCTCTGGCTATTGTCTCGATCAGGTCGGGACGGCCACCGGTGACACCCTTAGGCTGATTAGGCTGCTGGAGCGAATGTGTGGCATCAAGTATCACAGGAGCGCCAAACTTCTGCATCTCGGGGATTCCGCGATAGTCAACAATCAAGTCCTGATAACCGAACGAAACACCTCGCTCGGTGACAGCAACATTTTTGTTTCCCGCATCGCGCACCTTCTCAATGGCGAAACGCATTGATTCAGGTGACAGAAACTGACCCTTC
This sequence comes from uncultured Staphylococcus sp., assembly GCA_964554195.1. Lineage (GTDB taxonomy): Bacteria > Bacteroidota > Bacteroidia > Bacteroidales > Muribaculaceae > Duncaniella. The sequence continues at coordinate 18,985 of CAZKNK010000004.1, read as the reverse complement.
TTGATATTCACGGCCTTCCCGGTGCGGGCGGCAGCTACGAGCAGATCGGTCTGGCGGCACAGGAATGCCGGAATCTGAAGGACATCAACAAATTCTGCGGCCATCTGCGCCTCCTCGGGTGCATGTATGTCAGTCACGACGGGGATACCGAATTCCTCTCTGACACGTCCGAGTATCCGCAGAGCCTCTATGTCACCAATCCCGGTGAATGAGTCGAGGCGTGAACGGTTGGCCTTGCGGTAGGAACCTTTGAAAACGTAGGGTATGTTTAGCTCCGAAGTGACATTAACTATTTTTTCAGCAATATCCATAGCCATTTTCTCGCCCTCAATCACACAGGGACCGGCGAGAAGAAAAAACATTGGGCCGGAGCTGACGGATTCGAAATTGAATTCCATAATATATCAGTCTATATATTAATGTTGTTTATTTGATCAATAATATGACATGCCGTAACGGCATAGATAGCAGCCGTCTCGGTGCGAAGCCTGTTCTCACCGAGAGTGACAGCCGTAAATCCCGACCCGAGAGCAGCCGAAATCTCCGCCTGAGTGAAATCACCTTCCGGCCCGATGAGTATCAACGTATCGGCACCTGAACGATAAAAAGAAGTGAAATCAAGCCGCGGCGTAGCGGCATCGCAATAGGCCACGGCTTTGGTGTAGCCGCTGAATCCGCTTATTACAGATGAAATCGGGGTCATCGGGCTGATGACCGGTAGCGTGGCCTTAAGCGACTGCTTCATGGCTGAAACAGCAATTTTCTCGAGTCTTTCCACCTTAATTTCCTTACGCTCACTGCGGGCGCAAAGCATAGGAATTATGTGGTTTACACCTATCTCCGTCAGTTTCTCAACCATCCATTCCATTCTGTCAAGATGTTTGGTCGGAGCCACAGCAACGGCAATCTGCTGTCGCCACGGAAGCGGTTGCTGCTCTGACGAAAGAATCTCCACTGCTGTACGCTTTTGATGAGCCTCGACAATGCGGCAGCGGTAAAGAGTTCCGCACCCGTCTATCACTTGAATCACGTCGCCGTCAGTCAGACGCAACACTCTCACAGCATGCGCCGAGTCGCTTTCGGGCAACCGCAAGGTTTCGGTAATGTCAGGGGCAAAGAACTGTATCATATTCAGAATTATTACGTTTGTCAGACTTTCGCGTCGGTGTCAATGAAACCGTCGGGCTGATCGGGAGCGCCTTCTATTTCAGCCTTTGTCACAAGTTGCTTCTTCGGATTCTTGAACACTATCATGAACAGGACAGCAACCACAAGAGCGTAGGCCGAGAAGATGAGCCATGCAGATGTCCAGTCACCCACCAGCACACCGCCCTCCCACTGGCAGAAGCGATCAATCACGGCTCCGGCTGAGAGGGTTCCGATTGTGGCACCAAGTCCGTTGGTCATAAGCATAAACAGTCCCTGAGCCGATGCCTTTGTGGATGGGTCACACTCCTGATCCACATAAAGTCCACCCGACACATTGAAGAAGTCGAAAGCCACGCCGTAGACAATACAGGAGAGGAAAAACAGTATCACCCCGGGATAGGACGGAGAGCCGATCCCGAAAAATCCAAAACGGAGAACCCAGGCAAACATTGCTATGAGCATCACCGTCTTTATACCGAAACGCTTAAGGAAGAACGGAATCATGAGTATGCAGAGCGCCTCACTGATCTGGGATATGGAAACAAGCATGGTTGCATTGTTGGCCGCAAAAGTGTCGGCATATTCCGCAATGCTCTTGAAACTTGTAAGGAACGGACCTGCAAAGCCGTTGGTGACCTGAAGCGACATACCTAAAAGCATGGAGAATATGAAGAAAAGTGCCATGCGGCGCTGCTTGAACAGCTTGAATGCGTTAAGTCCGAGCTGCTCTGAAAGCGACTGATCCGCTTTGCGCACTATCCGGCACTGCGGAAGGGTCAGACAGTAAAGGAATAGGATAATACTCAATACACCTGACACGAGGAACTGCATATAGGTGTACTGAAACTTGAAGGCATTCGGTCCGAGTGTGAATCCGAATTGGCCATCTTCAAATGTGGCACAGTTGACAAACCACATCGTCACGATAAAGCCTACGGTACCAAACACACGGATTGGAGGAAATTTTCTGACCGGATCAAGACGATTTTCCTTAAGGATGGAGAAAGCCGTAGTGTTTGAAAGCGCAAGTGTCGGCATATAGAAGGCCACACTCACCGTATAGACAGTGATAAAAAGTGCCTTGTCGGGAACCGGATTCTGAAATCCGAGCCAGAAAAGCATGATCATGCCTAAGCCGGCCACGAGATGACACAGACCGAGAAGTCGCTGCGGCTGGACAAAGCGGTCGGCGATTATTCCCATGATGGTGGGCATGAAAATGGAAACTATTCCCTGAATGGCATAGAACCAGGATACCTCCCCGCCCATTCCGGCGGTTCCGAGATAGTTACTCATGCAGGTCAGATAGGCTCCCCAGACCGCAAATTCGAGGAAGTTCATGACCGATAGCTGTGACGTTATTCTGTTCATACGTTTCGATGGTTATTTTTTAAGGCTGTGAGATTATTTCTGTTCGTTTCGCTTGCGGTTAAGTATTTCCTTTACTTTAGCCGCTTCCTCATACTCCTCACGCTCAATGAGTCGGGCAAGTGTGCGCTCAAGTTCCTCAATGGCATAGTTCTCAAGTTTAGGCTCGCGGTTTGTGACTGGCTCGTCGGTCGGGTCATCATCATCGTCAGATGAATCAGCTGTGACTTCAGCGCCGTCACGGTCACGCACCTCAAGGAGAAATCCCGTGGTGTCAAGAATCTCACGGGTGGTGAATATCGGCGCACCCGTCCTCATGGCAATGGCTATCGCATCGCTCGTGCGTGAATCAAGCACCACCATTCGGTCACCATCGTCAAAAGTTAGTTCACAGGAGAAGATACCGTCCTCAAACTTGTAGATAAATGCCTCACGGAGTTTGACCCCATAGGCATGCGCAAGTGACACAAAAAGGTCATGTGTCATAGGTCGGGGCGGCGTGAGTCCCTCCATCGTTATGGCGATAGACTGCGCCTCAGCTGCACCGATCACAACCGGGATACGGTATGGGCCATTGACCTGAGCCAGTATCAAGGCATAGGCACCCTGCTGAATCTGGCTGTAAGAGATGCCGAGAACTTTAAGTCGGATTCTGCTGTCCATATCGCTGTATTCAGATCATAATATTTCGTCCGGAAATCACTCCGCTGCCAAGACAGACGGAGCGTTCACTGTCATATATCACACCAAACTGCCCCGGCGCTATGCCTTGCACTCGCTTATCGGAGTTAATCACGTATTCACCCGAAGCATCAGGCAGACGTGTGAGTGTGGCATCAATAAATTCGGGGGTATGGCGGTTTTTAAATGTTATCTTAACTCCATCACACTCTTCGGGCCACGGGTCGCGTGTTATCCAGTGCATTTCAGCAAGATGGAGCGTCTTGCCATATTGCTTTTCGGTGTCATAGCCGCGCGAAACATAAATCACGTTGTCATGCACGTTTTTGCGCACCACATACCATGGACCACCCGAAAGGCCGAGTCCTTTGCGCTGTCCGATGGTGTGAAACCAGTACCCGCGATGCTCGCCGAGCTTGCGACCGGTTTCTATTTCCACTATCGGACCGGGACGTTCGCCGAGGTGGCGGCGGATGAAGTCATTATAGTTTATCTTGCCGAGGAAACAGATTCCCTGACTGTCACGCCTGAAAGCGTTAGGCATACGGGTCTCCATCGCTATTTCGCGCACACGGGATTTGGGGAGGTCACCGATTGGAAACATCAGATGGCTCAGCTGATCATAGGTAATCTGAGCGAGAAAATCGGTCTGATCCTTGACTGGGTCAACAGCCGTGCCAAGCCACACAAGCCCGTCATCTTCCCTGATGGTGGCATAATGACCTGTGGCGGTGCGGTCAAACTGATTTCCCCAACGCTGCTCAAAGAAACCGAATTTAATCATCTTGTTACACATGATGTCAGGATTCGGAGTGAGTCCCTCACGCACGGTGCGGAGCGCATATTCCATGACATTTTCCCAATATTCTTCATGAAGCGACACCACGTCAAAGGGTAAGCCGAACTTTTCGGCTATGAACTGACACATTTCTATGTCCTCCTCAGCAGAGCAGTCACCCTCGCCCGTGTCAAGACCGATGCGAATGTAGAACAGGTGGATGTCATGACCCTGCTCAAGCAGACGATACACTGCCACGGCGCTGTCAACGCCGCCGGAAATCAGCATTGCAACCTTCATCACACTTCCTCAAGTATTTCTTCTTCTGTTTTGCCCTTACGGTCAATGATGTAAAGCGATGTGAAATAGTCGAGCGAAATCTTGCCCGGACCGACTATGAGGATAAAGAGATATATGCCGATAAACATGATGGGCAGATAGCCGGGATCGGTGCTGTCAAGACCGTAGACCGGTAGATATGGCACCATATCATGCAGTATATAATATTCTGCCGCTATCATGGCCGCTATAGGAGGTATCACGCTCAGACGGGTCAGGAATCCGACCATAGTAAACAGCGAGCATATCAGCTCAATCGCTATCATGATAATGAGCGAAGCACAAGGCGTCAGACAGAGTACGGTAGGAAAAGTGTCACACAGCGAATTAAAGTTGACCAGATGACGTATGCCGAACTGCATCATCATCACACCCACAAAGAGACGGATAAAAAGGCGTCCCATATTGCTGTAGCTTCGTCCGGAAGAACCGAGATAGAAGTTTACGATCGGATTGTCATACCAGTTCATATCAGTGGCGAATTATAGTTGTAAGGGTGGATAATCAGTTTATTTGTTTTTTAGCTGACGCATTATGTCGAGAACCTGATTGACGTCGAGATGCTTGAAGCGTATCTTGCGTCTTTTGTCAAGGATGTAGAATGACGGTGTGCCTCCGCGAAGGTCAAGCGTCATGTCTATGTCAGGGTTGGCGGCAACAATCCAGTCAGAGGGATAATCGGCAACCTCGGCTTTCCATTTTTCATCAGGGTCAACAGCCGAGAGCGAAATGATCTTTACCACTCCGTCATTTATCAGTTGAGTTGTGGCAATGTCGGCATGCATACGAATACGGGCCAACGAGCAGTCGGAACACTCAGGGTCATTAATAAAAAGCACAATCACCTGAGCCGAATCGTTAAGCACATCTCCCTTTCCGCCGTCGGCTGTCACGTATGGAATCGAGGGAATTCTGCGCCCGGGCAGGGAATTTTCCAAAATATCGGCCTGATGCTTGTAGCGGAGCTTTGACGCCTTGTCGATGCGCTTGTTGCGTTCCACAGCCCGTGCAAAGGGGATATACAGTTCATCTGACCACACCTTTGCCGAATCGGAATAGAGTTCAGCCTCGGCAATTTCGGCCAGAAATAGCAGGTCTTTCGGCTGCTTGTCAAGCCGGGCGGTGAATCGGTCAATAGCCGTCACAGCCGTGTCGGGAGATGCAAGCTGAAGTATTTCAAGATAACCCTTGAATTCGTCGGCCATACGTTGCTTTGACGAAAAAGCACTTTTCAGGTCACAGAAATCCCAAAAGTGGTTTGAGAGATAATTACACCGTCCTGTCAACGTGGAGATTGAGTCAGGCACGATAGGATATTGAAAAAAGGATTGCGCGTGCAGCTGACTGCCGACGACAATCATTAAAAAGAGAGATATGATGAGGTGACGCAGTTTCATTTTCGTAAGGATTCTTTTATGCAACCACAAAGTTAGCGAAAAATGTTGACATATAATGCCACGCTTTTGTTAATTCATTTTAAGTGAATTAATCTTTACGCGGGCCTCCATTGGCCAAAATCAGAACAAAAAGGTTAAATATGCTTGTAAATTGGCAAATATTGGTTAATACATGGTGTGAATTGCGAAAAATGTAGTAATTTTGCACTCACAATATCCATTAATATATTCCAGTCTTTATTCGTTTTACCTGTTAAACAAATCGTACCCTTCGGAATCATTACCAGATCCCCGATCCGGTGAAACTCCGATGTCCTGAAAAACATTCGGTAAAAAGTGGGTTTGATGAAACTTATACCGATAATTAGAATTGATGATTATAATTATGGAGTGCCTGCTGCGTGATGCAGCGGACACTTTTTTTGTTTTCCGACATGTAATTCACTATCTTTGCGGAAAGAATCTGAAATTAGAGTTATGGATAATTTTACTTTTTGGACTCCGACGCGCTACGTGTTCGGGCGCGGAGTGGAAAATAAGGCCGGCCAACTCACCGCCTCGATGCTTGGCCGGAAAGTGCTGATGGTTTATGGCGGACACTCGGCGCAGGCATCAGGTTTGCTTGACCGCGTGCGCAAGTCACTTAATGAAAGCAGTGTGGAATTTGAAGAATTGGGCGGCATCAGGCCCAATCCCACTGATGACAAGGTGCGCGAAGGCATTGCCCTGATGCGCGAGAAAGGGCTGACTGCTCTGCTTGCGGTGGGTGGCGGAAGCGTTATTGACACCGCAAAAGCCATTGCAGCAGGTGTGCCTTACGACGGTGACTTCTGGGATTTCTATGCCGGCAAGGCACAGATAACCGATGCTCTTCCTTTAGGCGTGGTTCTCACCATTCCTGCCGCCGGAAGTGAGGGATCGGGAAACTCGGTGATAACGCGCATTGACGGGATGGTGAAAATCAGTATCCGCACCGAAGTGGCTCTGCGTCCTAAATTCGCGCTGATGAACCCTGAACTCACATTCACACTACCCCCGTTTCAGACAGCATGCGGCATAGCCGACATGATGGCTCATATTTTCGAGCGATATTTTTCAAACACTGAGGGTGTGGAGGTCACTGACCGAGTGGGCGAGGGTGTGCTTCGCACAATCATTGACCAGGCTCCGAAAGTGATGGCAGACCCGCGCGACTATGATGCTCGGGCCAACATAATGTGGTGCGGAACTCTGGCACACAACGGCATCTGCGGCACGGGGCGTAAGGAGGATTGGGCCTCACACGCCATGGAACATGAAATCAGCGCAGTCTACGATGTGGCTCACGGTGCGGGACTGGCTGTTGTTATGCCTGCTTGGATGACTTTCATGGCCAAGAATCATCCCGAAAAGGGAGCGCAACTGGCTCGAGAGCTGTTCGGTATCAAAAATGATGATGACCGCGAAGCTGCCATCGAGGGAGTGATGCGGCTCAAACAATTCTTCCGTTCGCTCAATCTCCCAGTCACCTTTGAGCAGCTCGGCATACAGAATCCGGACATTGATCTGCTTGTAGAGCGCCTTCACAAAAACAAAGGAGCTACAATCGGAGGCTACTATCCCCTGACCGCCACAGAAACAGCTCTGATCTATCGACTGGCCCTTTAACCGGACCAATACCCATCTAATAGCAAAGTGCAGGCAATGAATCCATCACGCCTGCACTTTAATTTTCATATCTATGGGACTGCTAAAATGCTTAAAACTCAAAAAAATAATTAAAAAGAGTAGCGCGGTATTTTTTGAGATTTCAAGCATTATCGCATAGGATGTAGTGACGGTGGCAGTAAATTTGCAGGCAGATAAATTCAATAACTGCCATGAAGCAAATAAGCCCCGACATAATGGTTTCCCGGAAATTCCTCACTCGCCTGCGGGGGAGGATTTGCTATGCCTTTCCGCCACAGATAGCTGAGGAACTTATGTGGCTCATCATGCTCTATGTCACCGGTGAGGATTACAGCGCTGCCCGCGAAACGGTTTCGGAAATCACCCGCTCCTTCTTCTCATTCATCATCTTCGACCTCGCCTCAGCCGTTGAGCGATCAAGAATAGCCCGCGCTGTTGCTGCCCGTCGTCGCGCCGCCCGTGAGGCTGAGCGAGAGGCTGTCCGAGAAGTGCATGTCGCTGCCGCTGCCTCAGATGAAAAAGAAGCCGATAAGATGGTGATCCAGCCTTCCCGTAGGATTTGTTTGTCGCAAGGTGTGGGAGGAATCCGTGGGCGCCCGTTTTTGTCTTTGGGTGTTGCTGCTCCACGCGCTCCTTAAATCGTAGCCCGGTTAATCTATTTTCTTTTCTGATCGGGTTGGGAACGGCGGCAGTCAAGTCGGGCGTGGGTCAGTTTACCATCGCATTTATCAAAAATTCTGCGATAGTAGACCGAATCATTATAGTAGGTCCTGCAAGGAAACTTTAGCCACATTCGCGCACTATTCGGGGCGGACGCGGCAGTGCCGACGTCACTACTGTTCGGGGGTGGATTCGCGGTCGGCAACCTCGTATGCCTCCACAATCCGCTGCACCAGCGGATGACGGACAATGTCCTTCTTACCGTATTCGATGCGACCGATTCCTTTGACATCCTTAAGCACCCTTAAGGCATGGACAAGTCCGGAACCGACTGACCGGGGCAGGTCAATCTGAGTGACATCACCGGTTATGATCATCTTGGCGTTCATGCCAAGTCGGGTCAGGAACATCTTGATCTGATGAACAGTGGTGTTCTGAGCCTCATCAAGAACTATCACAGCATCGTTGAGAGTGCGTCCGCGCATGAAAGCGAGAGGGGCTATCTGAATCACGTTTGTTTCAAGATACTCCTTCAGCTTAACGGCAGGAATCATATCCTCAAGAGCGTCATAGAGGGGTTGCAGATACGGATCAATCTTATCCTTCATGTCACCGGGGAGAAAACCGAGTTTCTCACCCGCTTCCACGGCCGGACGCGATAGGATTATCTTACGCACCTCCCGGTTTTTCAGAGCCTTGACCGCAAGCGCAATCGCAATATAGGTTTTACCCGTTCCGGCAGGTCCGAGTGCAAACGTAAGGTCATTGTCGCGGAACGACTTGACCATCTTCACCTGATTCGCGTTTCGGCCAGTGATAGGCTTACCGTTTATCCCGTAGATAATCACATCGTCAAGCTTAGGCTCCTCAGGAGTTTTGCCCTTGACAATGTCAAGAATTACATCTTCAGTGAGCTTGTTGTACTTCGAACAATACTCTTCAAGTTCCTTGATGCGGTTTTCAAATTCGGCGGTCTCCTCATCGTCACCGATCACCTTTATCACGGAACCTCGCGCCGCAACTCTCAGCTTGGGAAAGAGGTTGCGGATAAGTTGCATATTTGAATTATTGACCCCATAGAAACTAACGGGGTCAACAGAGTCGATTATTACGATTCGTTCTATCATAGTTTAACTGATTGGAGTTCAACAGGAGGATGCTCGTCTGCCTTCTCCTCAAGAGTCACATCCATCCTTGTCCACACACATGAAGGGAGGAGGCTCCACAGAGCCGACACTATTCGCCAGCGCCAGTCAACCGTAGCCACTCGCCTGCGTTTCAGGATAGCGGCTTCAATGAGTTTGGAAGCATAGTCCACATCCATCTCCATCGGATAGCTGCGTGAGGCATCAAGCAGATCCGTGCGGATAAATCCGGGCCGGATTTCAGTAAAATCCACATCCACATTCTGCTTGCGGGCAAGTTGTTCAAGGGCCTCAAGATAATTGCGTTGAAATCGCTTTGACGCACTGTAGGCGGCAGCAACACCGATACCCTTTTCAGATGCCACAGAAGTGATGGCAGCAATCTGACCGTGACCGGCACCTTCATAGTCACGGAAATAACGATATGCAGCACTGATGATTCTTGCAAAGCCGACCACATTGGTTTCCAGGACATTAATCTCCTTGCTGATTTTCAATTCCGGATTCTGGAAACCCACACCCGAAGCCATGAGCAGGATGTCCATTCCACCCATGCGGTGGATAAGTTTGAAGAAACGATTGACCGAATCCTTTGCGGTCACATCAATCACTTCATACTCCACCAAATCAGAAAATTCAGCTTTAAGCGCCTTCAGCGGTTCCTCGCGGCGCGCTGCGAGTCCGACATGGAAGCCCATGCCGAGAAAGTCACGTGCAACGGTGTGTCCGATACCTGACGATGCTCCTACGATTATTATCTTTTTCATATCAGTTGTTTTGTTCTGATGTATTAACCGCAGCAAGGCCGGTTTTGTTTAAAGTGAAGGTATAGATTAGCGACAAACCTGCCGTGATTGCATTGCCACGCTTCCCGTAGCCGGGGATTATCATCGGCTCACCGTAGGGCGAACTGCTTTCATGAATAAGGGAATGATAACCAATGGTCCACCCCATAGACAGGCGACGTACAATCTTGACTTTGATTCCGACCACAAACTCAATCCAGCCGGCCGTTGCCCGACGCGATGGAATATTGAAGTGCGACGGGTCATTCCAATAACCCTCGTCCACCGTGACGTTGTCAACCGAATAGCGGAACGGGCTGAAACCATAGCGCAAACCGGCGTAAATCTGGTAGTCGGTTGATGAATTGTAAAGGAAATTGTAGTTTATGCCTACCTTGAAGAATGGAGCGAGAGGTGACTTAAATGTAAAGTTGGAGCCGTCGGGCGTATCATCGGCCAGACCGAGTCCGGCTTCCACGTATGGAACATAGCGATTGTGAAGCGGAAGTGAAACCCACACGCTACCTATTCCGTATTTCTGCCCCAGCGCCCTCATGCCGCCATCCCAGATGTTCACACCGGCCACAAGGTCAGTGATGAGGGGATAAAACATTTTGGTGGTGCGCACCATTGCCGAAGAGTCGACAAACTCTGTACCTGTCACTGTGTCGACAAGCAAAATCCGTCCCTGCGCATCAGTCTGCTCCACAAGATTTCGACGGGAGATGGAGTCCGTAACGGACCTGAACGAAGTGCCGGGTTCGGGAGCGCCCACCGGAGTGACCCTTCGCTGCCCGCAGGCTGAAATGGCTGTTATAATTAATATGATGACCGGAATGACATGACGCATAAAATTCATTCGTCACCTCCTTCCTCAGCCTGATCATCGCGGAAATAGATGTGGATTTTCTCGATGTCGAGGTTGGTTATGAGCGAGTCGGTGATTCCGACCGAGTCAATGAAATTACGGGTATAGCTGAGAGATTTAATATGATAACGATACATTGCACCGCACTGCTCGGATGCGAACCAGGGGTGTGACTCGTAGGTGAACGTCAACTCATCGGTGACCGGTTCTGGTCGGTCAGGCGTTGATGTGGAAGTGTAGATGAACCGGTAAGTGGTGACATCCTTTGTTGACCGAAACGGAAGATATATCTGCGAGAGCATTCTCCCCGATTCATAGAGTAATGAATCGCCCGGTGCGCCTACTCCCATGACCGAGAGGTCTGACAAACTTACCTGACGTTTTGTTGACATGGAGTAGAAACCGGCCAGAGGCAGGGAATTTTGATTTTCGGTGCAGCCGGCAGTGTTACATGCAGTGAAAAGTATAACCGCAGTTGCGGCAACAATCACCGATGCGATTATCGGTTTCAGGATGTTCATGACAGCTTGAGTTCCTCCTTTATTTCATATTTGTTTCTGCCGGCAGAGTTACGGACCACAAGTTCACCAATGAATCCGCTCAGAAATAGCTGTGTGCCGAGAATCATCATGGTCAGGGAGATGTAGAAATAGGGCGAATCAGTGACGAGGATATAATGCTGGCCCGTATGCATATAATAGAGTTTAAGCGCTCCGACAACCACAATGGCTATGAACCCGAGGATAAACATCAGCGAACCCAACAGGCCGAAAAAGTGCATTGGTTTAGCACCGAACTTACCTGTAAACCAAAGTGTGGCAAGGTCAAGGTATCCGTTGACAAAGCGGTCAAGTCCGAATTTGGTTGTGCCATATTTGCGGGCCTGATGATGAACCACCTTCTCACCTATTTTCGTAAAACCGGCATTTTTAGCAAGATAAGGAATATAGCGGTGCATGTCGCCGTAGACCTCGATATGCTTCACCACGTCGTTACGATAGGCCTTCAGCCCGCAGTTAAAGTCATGCAGGTTTTTGATGCCGGAAACAAGGCGGGCCGTAGCGTTGAATAGCTTTGTTGGGATTGTTTTTGAGAGGGGGTCATAACGCTTTTGCTTCCATCCCGACACAAGGTCATAACCGTCGCGCATGATCATGCGGTAGAGTTCGGGAATCTCGTCAGGGCTATCCTGAAGATCAGCATCCATAGTGATGACAACGTCACCCTGCGCCCGCTCGAAACCGGTGTGAAGGGCCGGTGACTTGCCGTAGTTCCGTCGGAAGCTAACCCCTTTGATGGCAGGATTGCTTTCGGAGAGGCGGCGGATGGTTTTCCACGAGCCGTCGGTCGAACCGTCGTCAATAAACAGCACTTCGTATGAAAAGTCATGCTCGCGCATGACACGCTCTATCCATTCGGCCAGTTCGGGCAGCGATTCTTCTTCGTTATATAATGGTACGATTACCGATATATCCATAATCTGTGGGGTGAGAGGTTTTATTTGATTTTGATTCGTTATCTTCGTAAAATTCGATTCTCCTTATATTTAAGTCGGGCTATAAGTATGCCGGCAAGCAACATTGACAGCAGCGAACCTGACGTGATGGCCATGAGGATAATCATGATCACGACATCCACAGAGCGGGGGACGAAATGATTATCGAGCATGTTCTGCGCCATATCCCTTACCTCGGTTAATCCGGCGTTTTCGCCCGAGACGTCAAGCGATGCCACTTGCCGGAGATTTTCCACCATATAATCCGGATTAATCCAACGGAGATACACCATCATGGCGCCTCCGGCTATCACTGCTGCACAACTGAATATCACAAGCCCCTGCATCCATAGCATCGAGAATGTGACCACTCCGCCGAGTTCCCGTTTATAACTCACCATCATGCGGTAAATTATTACAGGAACAAGGATAACCATTACATAAAACAGCAACCCGAGCCATGCCACTTTTCCCGACAGAAGCGACGAGAACAGCAACACGCCAAGATAGAGTCCGAACTTAAGTCCATCCTCCGCTCCGCGACGATAAGGTGTCTTGCTCATAATCAGATGCAAAATTACAACTTTTTTTCAATTTCGCATCAAAGCCGCTCCTTGTTTTGCGGAGGGAGCCGATGGTCAGAGGCAATATTTGCGTTGATTAACAATATAAATTCCACGCGGAAGTGAGAGCATTGTCACTCCCGATTGGATGTCAAATGTCAGCACACGGCCTGAAATATCGGCTACATGGAGGGAAGTGGCCACCGGGGAGTTAACCATCAGCATCCCGTCACACACTGTCACCACAGGGGCAGAGGTCGATTCAGTTTCCGATATTGAGGCGGGATCGGGTTTGGTTTCTATCCGGAGTGTCGAGGTCCCCTCGGGATCATAGACAAACACAAGCGTGGCTCCGGTCGGGATGGGCGTAGCGATATTCGGTCCATCCTTGACCAGTTCGTATGTTTCATCATAGTTGAGCGTACCGCCGCAACCGAAATTCACCACCCATGTTCCGTCATTGATTTTCCACTGTTCAGGGATTTCAAATGTTGCGTGATACTCATATCCCCGCTCGGTCATTGTGAACTTGAGTCCGGGATTATGCCATACGTTAAAATTACCCGTAATATAAAAATCCTTCTGTGGTTCCACTCCGGCGTATTCGCGGTCAATGAATTTTTCAGCTCCGTTGAGATAGCCTTTCACCTCAGCGAGTTTATCGGCAAGACGGTCATTGCCATAGTTGGGCCAACGCTGAAGGTCAGAAGCAGCCGCCGATGAAATTTCGCCGATGAAATCATCCATATAGGCATAAAGCTCCGGGAGCTGCGGCTTCAGCACTTCCCAATAATCCTTTATTTTCTCACGCAGGGCAGGATACTCAAGCAGCTCGCCTACCCAATGATTATAGTGCGGATTGCCGGAGGCCTGACGGTAAAATGAATGGTCGGGGTGAGAACGCTGAAAGGAGCTTCCGAAGTCCCACACGGGTGAAAAATGCCATTTTTCATTTTCGCCTAAATCTCTGTAAAGATAGCAACTGCCGTGAAACGACTCAAAGTTGTCAGTGAACTCCTGAACAAGAATAAACCGGGCAAGGTCATCAATGTCAACCATACTCCAAAGTTCATCGGAGTCACGGCTACCGTTAAGAATCAGGTCATTGATTTCACCGAGGTTCCGGCGGAGCCAATCAAGGTAGCCGTCAGGTTCAAAACCGGGGTCGACACTCTTATCGTATGTGAAACGCAGGCGGTCACCGGCACCGGGATTGTCAAAGTGGATCTGAGCCGGCTCGTCATAGTTGTCAATCTCAACTATCGTTCCACCCTCAACCCACTTGTCAAGAGGATTCCCTGTGGCATCTTCCTCTTGCCATTTGGTGATATTGACTCGATCAGAGTCAATACGGATCAGTTCGGTCAGAAAATAAAGGCCTCGGTATGACCCGTTGACCACCACCTCGACAGGTTGCTGCCTGGGAGTCCATGGCAGACCGAGCATTTCAGAAACACGAAACCCGACCGTATTGCGAAGAAACGCCTTTGAGTCATCGGCATGGGCGAGCAATCCGAAATGCTTGCTCGATTTCAATCCCAAGAGCGAGGCCTTCTTGTCAAGTTTAAGTCTGTAAGGCTTTTTATCGAATCCAACGAATGAGAAATTTCCACGTCCTTTGATTTTCATCGGAAGCGGCTCATAGACCGATCCGACTGCCGTCACGTCGGAATGTCCCATCGGGTCGAGCCAATATGTAGCTGTGAGATAGGTCTCCTTGCTGGTCACTTCGCGTCCACCTTCTATGTCAATGTGAAGAACAGGCAGCGTTGCCGAAGGACCGGCCGCATTAACACACAGGAATCCTAACAAAAACAATATGTTAACCACAAAATTTCTCATACACTATTAAACAGATTAAATGAACTTCAATTTATTTAACGGAAAAAACATGTTAATATTTCCGCAAACTTTACGCTAACTGCAAATTTACTCACTTTCCCCAAATTATGCAAAACCTTAGAGTAAAGTCACATATCGCTCAGCATGGATTTACAAATATTAATTTTGCCGTGCATAAATATGGCCCATATTTTTTAATATCTTTGTAATCAATATGAAAATAGAAAATTTCCACTAACTTTGTGCAGGATAATAAAACCCGTCGATATGAGTAACCATAATTCCGAATATACCGTCAAGGCACCCCTTGAAGCATATACCCGAACCATGATTGAGGATCGTCTGCGCTCGCTCGGGTTCAATTTGGACGAGAAAGACACGAATTGCAACATATACCGTGAAAGAGCAAAGTACGAATATCAGGACAAACTTCTTAAAGGACGAAATCCGGATTTTCTTATCTATAAAACCGGCACAAGCAAAATATTGGCCGTAATCGAAGCCAAGCGTCCGGGCGAGTCATTAAAAAAAGCTGTGGATCAAGCTATAAAATATTATGCTGAGCCACTCGACATTCCGATTGTATTCGTTTATAACTCCGGATCATTTTATGCTTGTTCAAAGAAGCGCGACGTGATAAAAATCGACAACATTCAGCTAAGTGATTTCGTCGATGAAAAAACGCTCATTCAATTGATTGACGGAAACTTCAACATTGAGAGTATTCCCTCCGGATTCACTATCTCACGCGCTGAACTGCTGTCAAAATTCAAAAAAGCCAACACACTCCTGCGCAAAGCCGGGCTACGCGACGGATATGAACGCTTTTCCGTTTTCTCCGACCTGATGTTTCTCAAGCTCAAAAATGACTTGGATGAGATCGGAGAATCATCGGGTTCTTCAGCTCTTGACAAGGTCAGCTATTGGAAGAAGCTCATAGAGAAAACTCCGGCAGCAATAGGGAAAAAGGATTTTCATATTGAAGAATCGGAAGTAAAAACATATCTGGAGGATACGGTTAAGAAAAGACTTCGGGAGGTCTATGGCGATGTGTTTGAGTCGTCACTCAACATTAACGACGAAAACAAACTCATTCAGCTCATTGAATTGATAGAGTCCATTCCTTTTAAAAATGTTGATTCTGACATAAAAGGAGATGCCTTTGAATTTTTCCTGCGCAATGTCACCAACGGCAATAAGGATCTCGGTGAATATTACACTCCGCGCCACATAGTCAAAATGATCATAAAACTTATTAATCCGGTTATCGGTGAAAAAATTTATGATCCGTGTTGTGGAACGGGAGGATTTCTTTTGGAGTGTTTCAAACATCTCCGCGCCAATAGTAACACCACGGTATATCCAGAGGACTCAGTTGAAACCGTTGCAGAGAAAAACGAACGAAAAAGAATCATTCGTGAAGCATCAATTTTTGGACGAGAACTTACCTCCACGGCCCGTATTGCTAAAATGAATATGATTCTGTTTGGTGACGGTCATACAAACATCCGTCAGATGGATAGTCTGACAGAGGTTGTTAATGAAGAATTTAACGTAGTTGTCTCAAACATACCTTATTCACAGAAGAAACTGGAACACGGTGCTTTATATGATTTTCCCTCTGACAAAGGTGACAGTCTTTTCATGCAACATATATGGAAAGCTGTAAAGAAGGGAGGCAGAATGGCTGTTGTAATTCCTGATACATTTCTGTATGGCGACGACACATTTGACATCCGGAAGAAGATCATCGACGAAAGTTCACGAATCATAATCGTATCCCTGCCGCGTGGCGTTTTCAATCCTTACACTCCTACAAAGACAAGTATCCTGATGGCATGGAAAAAGAACAATATCAGGGAGGTGCTAAATGACATATCAATGTATATCATCCGAAATGACGGATTTGAACTCGGAGCCAGACGCAGACCGCTCAATGAGCAGTCTGACTGCAACAAGTTCCTGATGGATTATAACTTTGACCGTGAGTTGAGGAATTTTGAACAACCTGATGCCACTGAGGTGGATTTGTCAAGTATCATTCAACACGATTATGATCTCTTCCCGTTTCATTACATGGAGCATCTGCCAGAAGCTAAGGGTAAACTGGAACCGATTGGAAAGCACATTGAAGAACGTGTAGAAAAATTCGATCTTGAATCCTTTGAAAATCCTGACGAACAATGTGTGATTCTATCAGTAACCAAAAACGGAATCTACACCGGTGAAATTCTGACAGCTATCGAACTGAGTCGGTTAAATCAAAGCTACAAAAGAGTTTACCCGGGTGATTTCACCTATAATCCCCACAGAATCAATGTCGGAAGCATCGGAATTGTGCCGAAGATTGCTGAATATATGTATGTTTCAAACATCTATCCTGTTTTCAGAATCAAAAATCAAAACAAGCTTCCGAACTACTATCTTCAGCGATTGCTTAAATCTCCTGAATATAAGGTGATTATCAATGACTATTGTGTCGGAGGTGCAAGAGCGGATATGAAAATAGAATGGTTGTCAAAAATAAAGATAAAACTTCCGTCAAAATCAACCATCACCCGGACAAAAGAGCTGTCGGCTAAACTTGAAGCGGCTTACGACGAATACACCAATCTAATTCGTCAGATTATGGAATCCTGATTCAATTCAATGAAACCGATAATTTTTAAATCAACGAACCCGGTGATCTGTTACCACACACAGCGCCCGACCCGGTATGCCGACTTTGGGCGGATTTCCTGGACTCACATTCGGCAACTTACCGAAACGATTTAATTCGCGCGGGTTCAATCCCACCCCGTCAGGTTATGACTCTGTAGAGCGAACTACAAAAAAATGTCGGAACCTAATTACTGGATTACTGGCATCGACATTTTGAAAACGAATGAGGTCTATTCATCAATTTTTTCGTCAAAGAGTTCTTTAATTTTTGCCTGCAATATTTTTTTAGGTGGAAGATTTAGTTGGTACTCAGCAACAAGGGTCGGCGATAAAGAGCGAGACATCGCATATTCAACTACCTCATCGTCTTTGTCTTTACAGAGTAAAATGCCGATACTTGGATTTTCATGAGGCTTACGTACATCGCGGTCAAGAGCTTCGAGATAAAATTCAAGTTGTCCAAGATCAGTGGGATGGAATCTACCCATCTTAACTTCAAACGCTACGAGGCATCTAAGTTCGCGGTGAAAGAACAGCAAATCAATTCTAAAATCCTCAGTTCCAACTTGCAGACGATACTCTTGCCCCATATAGATGAAATCTTTACCCACCTCAAGGATGAATTCCTTCATCTTAGCAATGATAGCCCGTTTCATTGAATACTCATTGGCATAAGTCTTTTTACCGAGAAAGTCCATTACATATCTGTCTCTGAACGACCTTTCCGATGATGGCGCAATTTCTCTCAGAACTGCTGAGAGTTTTGGAGTGTCAATCATTGTGCGTTCAAATAATCCACGAGAAATGAGTTTGTCTAGTTCTCGCGTGGAGAGGCGTTCCTCAGCAGTTAGCCGTATATAAAAAAGCCGCTCTTCGGGAATTTTACAACGAGACATAATCGTGAGATTATTTGTCCAGTTAATTTGTCTCAGCAGTGCTGAGAGTTTTTCATCAGCATCATGATATGTCTCATAAAACTGTTTCATACGCCAAAGGTTTTTATCGGAGTAACCTTTGGAATCTTCTGTTTCAGCAGCGATATAATCGGCAAGGTGACGTATAACGCCATCTCCCCATTGCGAATTGGCAATGCGATATGACAATCGTTCACCAATATGCCAATACAGTTCAATCATAGCAGTGTTGGCGATGCGATAAACTTTACTTTTCGTATCGTTAATTAAGCTAACAATTTCGTTGAACTGACTCTTGAGTATATTAGGGTCTAATATGCTTGTTGGTTCCACTCCTATAACAGTTTAGACTGCAAAGTTAGCGAAAACCTTTGAGATTTGCGCTATATTACTTCGCTCATTGAAAAACTAAAGCTCGATAGGAGTATTTCTGCGCAGCCGATGTAGAGAGGGTATCGAAAGCGTCTGAGTCGTTGGGAGTCATAGACGTTCACGACGTGTAGGACTGAGGGCGATAGAGTCGAGGTAGAACAGGAGGGGCTTGTTGCGGTGTCCGTTTCCTTTCGTGCCGCGAGAGGGAACGGGTGGAGATGAAAAATGAAGAGACTGTGCTTTTTTTGTCACAGCCTCTCCTCTTTAGTCATACATTCTATTTCATTAGTTAGTTTTCTA
>CAZKNK010000003.1:0-54140 GCA_964554195.1 uncultured Staphylococcus sp. | reverse complement strand
ATGATCAGGGCCGCAACTTTGACGCCGACGGCAACATGGTCGACTGGTGGACTCCCGCCGACGCTCAGGCTTTCGAGGAAAAGACCAAAGGACTCGTGGCCCAGTTTGACGCCGTTGAGGTGCTTCCCGGCCTCCACGCAAACGGCACCTACACCCTCGGCGAGAACATTGCCGACCAGGGCGGACTCCGCATCGCCATGACCGCATTCCTCAATTCGCAGAAAAAGAAAGGGGTAGATGTCAAATCCGAGGAAGCAAAAATCGACGGATTCACCCCCGAGCAGGTGTTCTACATGAACTACGCCAACCTCTGGGCCAACAACATCCGCGAAGCTGAAATCCGCTCACTCACCACAGGCGACGTCCACTCTCTCGGCCGCAACCGCGTCAACGTCACCCTCCGCAACATCGCTCCCTTCTTCGAGGCCTTCTCCATCAAGGAAGGCGACCCGATGTTCCGTCCCGAAGCAGAGCGCGTGGTGATCTGGTGACGGATCACAACGCTCCTTTAAACTGAAGCGAATAATTTGTGTAATACAGACCCGGCCGGCGATTTTTTTCGCCGGCCGGGTTCATCATATAATATATCGGAATGAATAACTCGGGTTATTTCTTCTTATCCTTCTTTTCATCTTTTTTCATAACCTTGTCATAGGCGTTTACCACACCCTTTTCAGCTTTTTTGTAAACATTAGCGGTGCCTTTGCCCACCTTCTTGGCAACCTTGACCGTACCCTTTTCAGCCTTGTCATATACCTTCACAGTGCCTTTGCCCACCTTCTTGGCTACCTTGACTGTGCCTTTTTCAGCCTTGTCATATACCTTCACGGTGCCTTCGCCTACTTTCTTGGCTACTTTGACGGTACCCTTTTCTGCCTTCTTGTAGGTATTGGCGGTGCCTTTACCCACCTTCTTGGCTACATTGACGGTACCATCCTTTGTCTTGTCATAAACCTTCACCGTGCCGTTTTCCACACGTTTGAATATATTTTCCGTTGAATCCTTCTTGGCCTCGGAGTTAGCCGCCGATGCGGTCACTGCGCTCCCCGAAAGAAGCATTAAAGCTGCTGCAAAAAATAATATTGTCCGTTTCATAATCTGTCTGTTTTTAATCTGTTTGTCTGTCTGTTTTTCTTTCTAACAACCTCACTTCCCGTTTTGCTCACCCCCTCGGCGTTAAAAAATGTCATCGTCACGGTGCCTTCCCGGCCCGATTATTGCTGACAGCATTAAAAATCAGCAAAAAAATGTTTCATAAATAAAAAAAAGAACTACCTTTGCACCTAAGGTCAGTCCGGAGGGGCGGCCGGTTACATTTGAAAGCGTTTCAGCGTTTTTATTTCTGAACTTCAAATTCTCGCAAAATTTAAAGACAGAGAAATGAAAAAGCAACGAAACAGCTATGGCGCTAATATGGATTGGCGTAAGGAAACACGTATTTCCATGTCGGTTCATGACCATGCTTATTGTGACGGAGCTTGCTCCTCCACTTTTTGTAATGTCATGTTCGCGGCTTTAGATCCATACAAGCGTGGGCTGACTGGCGTTGCTTATCCTCTGTCGATGGCAATGCGAGAAGCCGGAAGTTCGGGATAAGCATACTGATGTAGGTCCCCGCTTTTTTGTACGTTGGCCGTTTCTTGATCGTTATCGGCTCCTTTATTTAAAGTTATGTAAAAACATATTTTTTTAGCTTGCGCCCGGGACCTGTCGCTTGCACCATCTTTAAGAGGTTGCGCCCGACACGGATCTCAGGGCTTTGTTTTATGCGTATCTCGCGTGTTTTGACGGTTATTGTCGCCGTCATTATGTGCATGGCAGCTACTGATGCCATGGCTCAGAAAAAGAAGGATGTCAAGATGTGGGAAGAATCAAGCGCCCGCAAAATTGAACCTGAAATCCGTATGTTTGTCACCCCTCAGATCTGCGACATGAAGATGCTGTCATCTTCGCGTGAGATCTATGGTCCCTACGCTATGGATGTCCGCCTGTTCAATGCCAAGTCGTTTGGTGAGGTCACCAACGGGCAGCTCACAAACATGCAGAGCAATGCCGCCTATCTCGCCACTAAGGAGGCCGGTGCCGACGCCATTATCGAACCCGTGTTCCACTCATGGGTAAATGAGGATGATGACCGCACAGTGTATATCGAGTTGTCAGGCTATCCGGTGTCATATTATAACTTCCGCCCGGCCACAAAGAGTGACATTGACATGATCGGTGTGGTCTATCCCACCGCCAATTCTTCCATCATGGTCAACACTGCGGCTCCCACAGCAACTCCTGGCAAATAAATCGTATTTCAAATCGCTTAATAAATAATCATTACAATGAAAAAATTTCTTGCACTTATTCTCATCGCCGTTTCGGCGCTTTCCGCTTCGGCTCAGATGCTCAAGTCTCGCACTCTGATGAAAAAAGAGAATCCCGCCACATGGTATGTCCGTCTTGGCATGTCGGTCGACAATCTTACCGGACTGCCTAAGGAATGGAAGGATGAAGGATGCTCACTCTCGCCAAAGGTCGGTATGGATCTCGATTTCGGCTTCAACAAGCCTATCGGTAAGTCTGGCGTCTACTGGGGCATGGATCTCGGATTTGTTACTCGTGGCGGCTCGTATAAGGAAGATATGGAGGATGAGGACAAATATAAACTTTCGTTTACATCATGGGCAGTCAAATACACTCCTATCACTTTCGGCTACAAGTATTCTATAACTGATGACCTTAAGCTTGATGCTCACATTGGGGCCTACACCCTCGTTGATTTTAGTCAGAGTTGGAGTTCAAATGATGAGGATGACAAATATGACTATGAGATGGATGAAATGTTTGAAAATCGTTTCGATGTAGGGATTCAGTTTGGTATAGGTGCATGGTATAAGAAATTCAATCTTGATCTTTCTTACCAGAGGGGCTTCATTGACTATGTCAATATTGACAAGGATGCTTACCTCAAGTCATCAGCCTTTGTAATCCGTCTGGGCTACGCTTTCTGATGAAAAGAATCGTTCTGACTTTCGTGGCCATCTGTCTGCTCGTCGGTTCTGCGTCGGCCATTGATCTTTTCAAGAAGAAAAATTCCGCTCCGGTCGACTATAACGCATGGCGCGACACAACATCACTCCCTGCCGCTACCGAGGGCGGGCTGCCGCTTTTCTATCCCGAAACCGTGGATGATGGGCAGGCTGTGGTGAGGGGTGAAATCTCTCTGCCCGGATGCTCCGCGGAGCAGATTTTTCTCGGAGCGCTTGACTGTGCCGTCACAAACCTCGACTCATCCGACGGGCATGAGCAGATAGGCGAAATCAGCGGCTCTGATCTCTCGTTCATGATGCGGCTTTATTCCAAACAAGGTTCTAACAACAACGAGACAGTCTACACATGGCTCGTTTTGGTAAAGGCCGAGAATGACAGGTTGCTTTTTGCGGCCAATGAGATTGATGCCAAATATCGTGAAAAGGGTATTCTGCCACGCACTCTTCCGTTGGAGAAACTGAACCCGGGTTCAAATTCGCGCCACAGCGAACTTGTAAGGCAGTTTGCTGAAATCAATTCAATCCGGATTCATGCTCTGGCTGATGCCGCCCGGAATGCAAAGGGCCTTAAGGTGAACCGTTGGGATGAGATTGCACGAAAGAATGTGGTGAAGGGCATGAATGAACTTGAGGTCAAACTCGCCATCGGTCTGCCGCTTGCCACACGTGAGAGTGGCGAGCGCATCCGTTGGGTTTACCCTGACAACTTTGTTGTTCTCTTTGAGAAGGGTCAGGTTGTCCGGGTGGTCGAGTAGTAATCGTGATTTAATTCTTGTTTTGTAAGGCTATGCTGTTGCTCCGGCATTAGCCTTACATTTTTTTGTCACTTCCGTCAGCGTTATCGCAGGGGTTAGGGTGGGGGAGTGTGTAAATTTGCAGGCATAAAATTCCGATTCAGCCATGAAGCAGTTCAGCCCCGACATACTGGTTTCCCGAAAATTCCTCACCCGGCTCAGGGGGAGAATTTTCTATGCCTTTCCGCAGCATATAGCCGAGGAGCTTATGTGGCTCGTTCTCCTCTATGTCACCGGTGAGGATACCGGAGCGGCGCGGGAAAACGTCACCGAATTCACCCGGAGCATCTTTTCCTTTCTTGTCTTTGATCTCACCCGGGCTATGGAACGCTCTCGCACAGCCCGTGCCGCTGCTGCCCGGCGCAAGGCCGCAGCGGCTGCCGCATCCCGGGTGGCTGCTTCAGCTCCCCGTCACGCAGTGGCTGCTCCGGTTTCGGCAGTGGCCGCTTCATTTCCCGCAGCCACCTTTCCCGTGCCGGCACCCCGCGCAAGGCCGCTCATTCGTTTGTCGTCGGGTGGTGTGGTTGTCCGCGCTCCTTAAAAAAAGAATTTATTTCGGGGAGCAATTCCGCCAAAATTTCATTATCTTTGCCAAAGCGTAACTCGAAATAATTTCTATCAGTATGTCATATTCAAGATTTATTCTGCCGGCGTTGGCTATAATGCTTTCAGGCGGTATCTGTCAGACCGAAGCGCTTACAGTCACTACTTCACAAGGGCGTAAGGTCGATGTCACCTTCATCAATCCTAACATTGTCAGAGTCACCAACACTGCCCCCGATGAAAAGGCGGCCACACCCACCGGTGCGGTGCTTGCTCCGCAAGCGGTCAGCGTGACCGAAACCACGCTTCCGGGTGGCAAGGTGATGCTCGTTTCACCCTCCGGAGTCAGTGTGACAGTTGACCCTGCTTCGGGTGGCGTCGACATCAATGCCGGGGGCGATCGCGCTGTCAGTGACAATGGTCTGCGCACTCTCGCCGGCGGTCGCCGTCAGTTGAAGCTCTCAACAATGGGGGGCGGGTCATTTTACGGTGCCGGCGAGCGGGGCCACAGCGTGAATCTTGCCGGTGACACCCTCGTCATGTATAACAAGCAGAACTATGGCTATCAGGCCGGTGACCCCCGCATCCGTCAGATGAACATCACCATGCCGCTCTTTTTGTCATCGGCAGGTTATGCCGTGGTCTTTGATGACTATGCGGCAGCCGAGATGGTGATGTCAAATCCGATTGTCTATGAAACCGAAGCCCCTTCACCCGTCACCTATTACTTTGTCAATGGTGCCGGGTCCATGCCGCAGCTTACGAGCGAACTGTCGGCCCTGACCGGTCGTCAGGAGTTGCCTCCTTTCTGGGCGCTCGGCTATATCACGTCAAAGTATGGCTACCACAATCAGTCGGAAACCACCGGAGTCATTGACACTCTCAAGCGCGAGGGATACCCCGTTGACGGTGTGGTGCTTGACCTATACTGGTATGGCAAGGAGCAGGACATGGGGCGCCTTGACTGGGATCCCGCGCAGTGGCCCGACCATGAGAAGATGCTTGCTGACCTGAAGAAGCGCGGGGTGAAAACGGTGGCTATATCGCAGCCCTACGTGTTGAGCAACGGACGCGGAATTGATAACTTCAACGAATTGTCTGACAACGGTATGCTGCTCCTTGACTCGCTCGGAAATCTTCAGGACGTGAAGATCTGGGTCGGTGAAGGGGGTATGTTTGACGTCAGCAATCCCGAAACACAGCGTTGGCTCCGAAACCGTTACAAGTCACTCACCGACGGCGGTCTAACCGGCTGGTGGGGTGACCTCGGCGAGCCGGAGGTGCATCCCGAGAGCGGACTGCATCATAACGGCCTCACCACCCGTCAGTATCACAATCTGTATGGCAACGAGTGGAGCCGCATCATCTATGACATGTTCCGCGAGGAGTATCCTGACACGCGACTCATGACTATGATGCGCGGCGGCACTATCGGACTTCAGCGTTACAGCGTTTTCCCCTGGTCCACTGACGTGAGTCGCTCTTGGGGAGGTCTGCGCCCGCAAATCACCATTATGCTCAATTCCGGTCTGAGCGGTCTCGGCTACATGGGTCACGACGTAGGCGGTTTCGCCATCAATCCCGACGAACCGTATGACCCCGAGCTGTATGTGCGTTGGCTTCAGCTCGGAACATTCTCTCCCGTACTCCGCACCCACGCTCAGGCCACTGCCGAGCCTTACCACTATCCCGATCAGGCTGCCATAATTCTCCCGCTCATCCGTGAGCGCTACCGTTGGCTCCCTTATAACTACACCCTTGCCTATGAAAACGCTTCATCGGGTCAGCCGCTTGTGCGTCCGGTGAATTATTATGACTCTCCGACTGACCGTACCCCCGACCTTGACGACGAGTATCTGTGGGGTAGCGAGGTGCTTGTTGCTCCCGTGCTTGAGAAAGGGGCGGTGAGCCGTAAGGTCACATTCCCGGCTGGTAAATGGGTGGATTATAATGAATCCGCCACCGTCTATGAGGGTGGCTCAACGGTGGAATATGACGCACCGCTTCACAAGCTGCCGCTCTTTGTCCGCGCTGGGGCGTTTATTCCGCAGGCCGACTATCGGATGGAGAACACGGCTGACTATCGTACGGACCGCTACACGGTCAATTACTACCCGGTAGCCGGTGTGGAGGGTTCATTCACCATGTTTGAGGATAACCTGACTTCGCGTGCCACTCTTGAGAATTCCGACTATGCTCTTATCACATTCCGCGGCAGTGACAATGACGGTAATATGAGTATCTCCGTTTCAGCCGAGGGTTCATATCCGGGCATGAAACCGGTCAAGGAGCTTACTTTCGTGATTCACAATGTAGGCAATCCGTCGGCTGTCGAGATTAATGGCGTCAAGGCTTCACGCAAGGCAGTCACTTACTCCGCCGCTGACCGCACCCTACGTGTGGCCGTGAAGTGGAATGTCAGCGAAATTTTGAATTTATCAATAGTGAAGTGAACCATTTTCCGTTTCGGTTTGTTTAGGATATAGCTTACAATGATATTTTCTTTAGACAAATTAGAAAACAGATATGGAAACAAAATCTATCAAAGGAACCAAAACCGAGCAGAATCTTCTCGCTGCATTTGCCGGCGAAAGTCAGGCCCGTACACGTTACACCCTTTTTGCTAAGAAAGCAAAGGAAGAGGGTTATGAGCAGATTTCTAAAATCTTCAAGCTGACTGCCGAACAGGAACTTGCCCACGCCACTGAATTCTTCAAGCGGCTTGAGGGCGGAATGGTGGAAATCACAGCCGCTTATCCCGCCGGAGTGGTGGCCGACACTGAAACCAACCTCCGCGAGGCCGCCGCAGGTGAGCGCGAGGAGTGGAGCGACCTTTACAGCAACTTCGCTCAGACCGCTGCCGACGAGGGTTTCCCCGAAATCGCTGCTCTGTTCCGCAATGTGGCTAAGGTTGAGATAGTTCATGAGGACCGTTACAACCGTCTCCTCGAGCGTCTGAAATCAGGCACCGAGTTTTCGGTCGAGGATGAAATCGAATGGCAGTGTATGCACTGCGGATATGTCCACAAGGGCAAGACCGCTCCTAAGAAATGCCCCGTATGCGGTCATCCTCAGGGTTTCTTTGAAAGAAAAGCTGAAAACTATTGATAAAACCGATACTGAAACTGTCCCTCATTCTTTTACAAGGCTGCCCCGACTCCTCGAGGCGACCTTTTTTATGGATTAGTGCAGTATTATGTGATGGCGGGATTCAAAAAAATGATTAATTTTGCGTATGGCAAAGTTTCAGGTAAATATTCTTGGTTGCGGTTCGGCCACTCCTACGGCCCGTCATC
This sequence comes from uncultured Staphylococcus sp., assembly GCA_964554195.1. Taxonomy (GTDB): domain Bacteria; phylum Bacteroidota; class Bacteroidia; order Bacteroidales; family Muribaculaceae; genus Duncaniella. The sequence continues at coordinate 46,469 of CAZKNK010000003.1, read as the reverse complement.
AGCCTTCGTGTCAGGTTATCGACTATCGTGACAAACTCATGATGATTGACTGTGGCGAGGGCGCTCAGATGCAGTTTCGCAAGATGGGGCTGAAATTTTCACGCCTTAGTCATATCTTTATCTCTCATCTCCACGGTGACCATCTGTTCGGACTCCCCGGATTGCTCTCCACTATGGCGCTCCATGATGTCACTCCTCGTGTGACGGTTCATGTCCATGAAGCCGGTGTGGAGCTGCTCCGGTCATGGTTTGACTTCTTCATGCGGGATTCGGGCATGGAGATTGTCCTTGATCCGCTGCATACGGGCGAGAGCCGGGTGCTGTTTGAAGATAAGTCGCTTATGGTTAGCTGTTTCCCGCTTTATCATCGGATTCCGAGTTCGGGATTCATATTCCGTGAGAAGCCTAAGCCGCTCCACATCAACGGCGAGATGGCCCGGTTTCTGAATCTGACTCCGAGTCAGATTCTTGCCGTGAAGGATGGTGCCGATCTGACGCTCCCTGACGGCAGGGTGTTCACGAACGACCGGCTCACATTTCCGGCTGACCCTGCGGTGAGCTATGCCTATTGTTCCGACACCGTGGCCGACCTCCGGGTGGCCCGTGCCATCGAGGGAGTTGACACCGTGTATCACGAAGCTACTTATGATGATTCACTTGCTGCAACCGCCCGTGAGCGAGGTCACTCCACAGCCGGCGAGGCCGCCCGCATTGCCCTTGCTGCCGGAGCCAAGCATCTGATTCTCGGCCACTTCTCCAAGCGCTATGATTCCGAGCAAATCCTGCTCGACCAAGCCTCTGCCATCTTCCCCGATGTCACCCTCGCCACCGAAGGCCTCCGCCTGAACCTCATCTGACCTCCTCACCCGTTCCTGATGGCAGTTTACAAATATAGCCGATCCGATTATAATTGTACCGCCTGCGGGGACAAAGTTTGAAATTTCAGTGATTGTGATTAATTTTGCGTTTTAAACCGGAATATATTGAATGATGGATAATTCAGTCAGGACTCTCAGATGGCTTTTGATTGCGGTGGCGGCTGCTGTTGTGGCTGCTTGCGCGTCGATCGGACGTCCTGAAGGTGGTCCGCGTGACACTGAGCCTCCGGTCTATCTGAAAAGTAATCCGATGCCGGGTCAGACTAATGTTTCGGCAACGCGAATCACGGTGGATTTCAATGAGAATGTGGCGATTGATGATGCCATGAACCGTGTGGTGGTGTCGCCGGCCCAGCGCACCATGCCTTCGGTTTCGGCTCTGGGAAAGCGTGTGACCGTGACGCTGCGTGACACTCTGATTCCGGATGTAACCTACACGATTGATTTCTCCGACGCCATCAAGGACCTGAATGAGGGTAATATTCTTGACGGTCTGGCATTTGACTTCTCAACGGGCCATCAGCTCGACACGCTCCGCATATCCGGAATGGTGTTTGAGGCGGCTACACTCGAGCCGGCTCAGGGGATGCTGGTCGGGGCATATTCAAATCTTGACGATTCAGCCATCACAACCCTGCCGTTGGAGCGAATCACCAAGACAAACCAGTTGGGACAGTTTACGCTTCGCGGACTGAAGCCGGTGCCTTACCGCATATTTGCCATTGATGACAAAAACCGCGACTACCACTGGGACAGGAGTGAAAATGTGGCTTTTTATGACACGCTCATCACGCCGTCGGCTGTCACGGTCAGTGTGGCCGACACGCTTGAGGCTGCCGACGGAACCGACTCCATTGTCAGGCGTGACGTCACCCGGTTTCTGCCCGACGACATTTTGCTGACATGGTTTAATGAAAACTACTCGGCGCAGTATCTCGCTGACTACAAGCGGGTGGAGCGAAACAAGATTGAACTTAGGTTTGCAGCCCGGGCTGACTCGCTCCCGGTTGTCAGACTGCTCAACACTCCGAGGGCCGGCGAGGAAATCAGCCGGTGGAGTGTGCTTGATGCCTCATCTACGCTCGACACCCTCACCTACTGGATCACTGACACGGCTCTCATAGCGACTGACTCGATTTTGCTTGAGGCCCGCTATCTCCGCACCGATACTCTTGACCGGCTGTCGGAAACCACTGACACGTTGAAATTCTTCATGCGACCGCAGCGAAACAAGAAAGCCCCTAAGAAAAACAAGGATGAGCAGGCTGATACGGTGCCGCCGGAGGTGCCGGCTGTTTCATTTGCCGCGGCCAGCCCCGCGGCTCAGGAACTCAATCTTCCGCTGCTGTTCCGCTCCACCACTCCGATTGTTTCGATTGACCAAAAGGGGGTCAGGATGGAGATTCAGGAGGACACGATGTGGATTCCGGTCGCAGCCCCCGTCATTACCATGCCTGATTCACTCCGACCGATGGCATTCAAGGCTCCCTATGAGTGGATGCAGGGAATGAAGTACAGGCTGACGGTTGACTCGGCAGCTGTCACTGACATATACGGCCACGTCAACAAGAAACTCGTGCATGAATTCACCGTCAAGCAGTTGAGCGATTACTCCACCGTGACGTTTGTCATTGACGGCCTTGACGGTCGCAAGGGCGTGGTGGAACTGCTCTCGACGTCTGACAAACCTGTGGCTAAGGCCCCGGTGATCGGGTCGACGGCCCAACTGCGCTATCTCGCTCCCGGCACCTACTATGCCCGCCTGATAGTTGACCGTGATTCTGACGATACATTCACCACCGGCAATCTTGCCGCAGGACTTCAGCCCGAGGAGGTCTACTATTACCCCGGGAAGCTCAATCTCAAGAAAAACTGGGATGTGGAGCAGAACTGGAACATATATGCACTCCCTGTCGACAGACAGAAACCATTTGATATAAAGAAAAATAAACCAAAAACAAATGATCCGGACCTGAATGATAGCCGGGATGATGACGAGGAGGACGATGACGAGTTCTACAACGGACCGTTCATGAACGGAGCCACACCCCTCGACAACCGACGCTCAGGCCGCAGCTCATTCAGATGACGGATCTGACACAAAACCCAAGAAATCACGTATAACCCTATGAAACACACTCCTACGCTGATTTTTGCCTGTGTGGCAGCCATGATTTGCTTTTTAAGCGCCTGTGACAAACCGGAAAAAGGACCCCTGTCCTCCACCCGCGAAATTGATTCGATAGCCAATAGGCATTTCGCCCGGATTTATTCCGACCCTGCCGGTGCGGAGGCAGGTCTGCGTGAACTGCGTGCCACTGTAAGTGACAGTTCGCAATACAACGGTCTGACAAGTATCATAGCCCTGTCACGCCTGCTTCAGGATGATGCATCGGGATGCGACTCGATGCTGAGACATGTAAGAGATTATTCAGGCCGCCATCCGGAGGCCTGCTATGCCGCCGAGCGTCTTGCCTCGACCATCGGAGTGATTCACTCGCTCTACGGGCGTAATGAGGCCGCAGCCGATGATTTTCTTCTGGCGTCGGATCTTGCCCGGCGTGACGGTGTCTGGTCTGTGGCAATCAAGAATCTCGCCAACGCCGGCGAACTCAGGGAGCTGACCGGTGACCCGTCAGGTGCCGCTTCGACCCTGCGTGACGCCCTGCTTCTTGCCGACTCTACCGGCAGGACGGAGCAGAATTTCTCAATCAGGACACGAATGGCTACGACCTACACCACAATGGGTAACTACACCGAGGCTGACCGCATTTTCGCCCTCAATGACTCGGATGTGATGAATCAGTCGGCCACGGACCGGTTTTTCTATTACTCAACCAAAGGAAACAGTTACTATTACCGCCGCGACTATGCGCAGTCGCTCCGTTTTTTCAGACTCGCATCGGCAGAGCTTCCTGTCATCAGGGACCCCTATATGGATGGTGTGACTCATGCCAACATGGGCGAATGTTTTCTCTTCCTCAATGAGCTTGACTCGGCACGTCACTATATAGAACTTGCCACGAAGGAGTTTGACAACATCGCTGTCAATGATCTCAATCAGATATTCTATCTCAACTCGCTCCGCGGTGATCTCGAGCTGCGCTCAGGCAACACGGCGCTTGCCCGGCGTCTGTTGCTGTCGATTGACACAGATGCGTGGAACGTTGCACCCCGCTACAAGGCCCTCCATCACTCCAGGCTCCGACACTTCTACGCAGCTGAAGGGGATTATCGTAATGCACTCATTCATCAGCTCAAGGCCTCGGAGATAGATGATTCGCTCGAACGGCTTATAGCGAGCAACTACTCTTCGGAGGTTGAAAACCGTTACCTTCAGGACACCACGATACTTCACACCCGCCTGCGTATGCTGGAGAAGGAAGAAGTGATTTCACACCTGTATCTATGGATTTTCGGGTCGGTGACCGTGGCGGTGATACTCATATTCGTAATCCTGACCTATCACTTCATCCGCCGTCGCAAGATGGCCCGCGTCGAGGAGCGCCTACGCGCCTCACTGCTCGGGATGAAGCTTGAGAATGCCCGTAACCGACTCTCGCCGCACTTCATATTCAACATGCTCAATGACGAGTTGCCCGGCGACAATGTCAATATCCGTAACCTCGTTGAACTGATGAGGATGAATCTCGAGCTATGTAACCGTCCTACCATCACTCTTGAGGAGGAACTGGCCTTTATTGATACCTACATGAAGGTTGTCAGGCCCTCGATGGGAGCGGGATTCAGATTTGAAAAAGAGATTGATCCGACGATAGATTACAGCAGCATCGGAGTGCCGCTGATGCTGATTCAGATTTTTGTGGAGAATGCTGTCAAGCATGGTCTTATGGGCTATGACTCACCCGACAAACTGCTCCGGCTCGTAATACGCCGCACGGCTTCAAGGATTGAAATCACCGTTGCTAACAGCGCTCCGGCCCATCATCACCCCTCGGTTCCCGGAACCGGGACAGGAATGCGTGTCGCAACCCAGACCATTGCCGCCCTTAATGCCCGAAACCGCGGCCTGATGGATCTGCGTCAGAGTGTGACCGACCTGCCCGACGGACGCAAGCTGTTCAGCATAACCCTCACTATCCCTGACGACTTCGACTTCTCTACCCCGATTCCAACACACTGATCGTGACGCTCCCGAACCGGAGTGATGTTCCGGATTTGCGGGATAATGGGGAATTTTGTAATTTTGGAGCGATATGGTTTAAATCGATAATAAGTGATGAGCGATTCAAAGGAGCATAAGACGGTTTTTGACCGGGTGCTGTATATCGGCCCTGACATAAAGGACAAGGGTGGAATAAGCAGCGTTTTAAAGTCGTATTCAGAGCATTTTCCTGATTTTCATTTCATTGCGTCAAACAGCAGGTATGGTTTTCTGCCCGGAGCGGTGAACTGGCTGACTCTGATGGTAAGGCTCCCGTTTGAACGCATGTCCGGACGGAAACTGCTTCACCTCCACGGAGCGATGGGGAAATCGTGGATAAGGAAAAACATTATATTCCGCTGGGGTAAGATGTTGGGATTCAAGGCGGTGTTTCATTGCCACGCTCATTCTGCAAAAGAATCGTTTGCCCGAATGGGAATCGAGAAGGCGCGCAAGGCTCTTGACCGTTACGACAGCATCATTGCTCTTTCGGAATACTGGAGAGATTACTTCACACAGACGTTCGGACTTGGACATAAGACGTATAAAGTCAACAACATCGTGGCGCGGGGACCGGAGCCGGGCAAGCGTGCCGACGGTCCGGTCAGATTCCTCTTTCTGGGTGAATTAGGCCACCGTAAAGGAATATTTGACATACTCAAGGGGATTGCCGAACTCGGTCTGACCGGATTTCACCTCACGGTGGGAGGCAACGGCGAGACAGAGCGGTTTTGCAGCGAAGTGAAGCGGCTCGGGCTTGATGACCGTGTGGAATTTGTGGGCTGGGTGACAGGGGCGCGCAAAGATGAACTTCTGAGAGACTGCGATGTGCTGATGCTTCCGTCGTTCAACGAGGGTCTGCCCATCTCGATACTCGAGGCCATGGCCAACGGTAAAGCCGTGATAACCACTCCGGTTGGCGGGATACCGGAAGTGATAGAAAATGAAGTGAACGGGCTGATGGTTAATCCCGGCGATTCGGCTGCAATAGGCACCGCCATGCAGCGTTACATCGCTGAGCCGGACCTTGCCCGGCGTCACGGAGAAGCCTCGGTGGAGCGAGTGAGCGAATTTTATCCCGAAGCTGTGCGTGACCGCCTTGCCGAAATCTACGCCGAACTGCTCGAAGATTAAGGGCAGCATACTTCACGGGACGTATGGCGCCTGAAAGTGACGGATAACGCCATTTTTGCGACATTTGGACTCCGGAGATGGAATGAACCATCTTCGGAGCAAAATTTGCTGATGAATAAGGGTTTATATAAAAAAAATTCGTATCTTTGCCTATTACGATTCGACTGATCAGCCGGGAGGGCCTTATGAATTCAGCCCTACCTGACGATATGAGGTAAAATCCTTGACTTCAGTCTGATATGTGCAAATATAGTAAATCAATAACAAACGAATATACCAAAAGAAGAGCAAGATGAAAGACTTTTCACTGATTCTTAACACCGGCATCCAGTTTTATGAACCGGAACAGGAGGTGACGATAGACCTGAACGAAAGTGTGATGAAAGCGTTGCGCTACTATGTTTATCAGTTCCGCGACACGGTCTATATGGATCCGGTGTACTACTTCCCCATGAAAGACAAATTTCTCCGCAGAAATGATTTGGTTATGTGCGGCTATCTTGACCCGAACACCAATGTCATGGCTCCGGAAGATGTGATTAACAACCATGTGAACTGGCTTGAGGATGACGAGCTGCTCTCGATCAACGGTCTTGACGTGACGATAGGTGACGAGCGACTCTCGGGCCTGGAGCAGATAGAGAATCAGTGGCTTCCGATGCCATATTACGAAAAGGACCGCGAGGGATCATTCTCCTATCCGACAAACTGGTGCAGGGTGAAGCTTGTACCGGTCAAGGAGAAGTCGACCAACCACAAGAAAACCTACCGGCTTGTCATGGCCTTTGATACGGACGAGAACCTGAACTTTGAGAACGTCAGTCCGCACTTCAACAATGGTCAGCCCTTCAAGGACTACGCCCTATGCGGCATATCGGAGAAGGACTACCGCAACATGAGCGATGCCGACAAGAAGCGAATCAACACGATGACTGTTCCTTTGCGCGCCTATGAGTTTGTGGATGTGAAGAAAAAACCGGAGCTTGACGGCTATCTGCGCATAATCCTTCACTCCAGCCCTGACGGCAAGCATGAGGATGTGCGCGATCGGGTGAAGTTCCTGGCATATTACACTTACGTGATCACATACTTGCAGCAGAAACATATCTTCCCTGACGTCAGACTCTACAATGACGTGAATCAGGCCGTGATCAAGACCAATCTGGTGCTTGATGTGGGAAACTCGCGCACATTCGGACTCGTGGCCGAGGATCCGCTCAACCTTTCCTTCTCGAAAGCCGCTCCGATAGAGCTGCGTGACCTGATGACGGGAGAAGTCTACAGCAAGCCATTCGACATGCGCCTATGCTTCCGGCGCGAGATATTCGGGCTTGCCACGGTTGACAAACAATTCCGCTGGCCGAGCTACGTCAGACTCGGTGTCGAGGCCCTGCGCAACATCTATGACGGCTCACGCGATCTGGAGAGCAATGAGGAATTCGAGACCAATCACTCCAGCCCGAAGCGCTTCCTTTGGGACAACAAACCCTACGGCGGAGAGTGGAAATTCGTTTCGGAGAAGGACCGCTACATCGGCCCGGCCATGAAGGTGAGCATAGAGGGCCTTGACGAACAGTTTGCTACCGACGGTTCCTTTGTGGCAAATCCGGTTGATTTCGGAATCAAGAGCAGCTATTCACGCCGCTCGCTGATGACATTCTGCTTCCTTGAGATTCTGCTTCAGGTGAGAATGCAGATCAACAGCGTGAAATTCCGCGAGAAGAACGGCAATGAGAACCGCAAGCGTCAGATCTTGAGGGTGATAATCACATGCCCGACCGCCATGACGCGCGAGGAGCAGAAAACCCTGCGCCGGTGTATGGAGGAGGCCACGATAGTGCTGAACCGCTTCTACAACAACACCTACAGCAAACCCTACAATCCCGAGGATGATAAAGACCGTGTGGAGATTATCCCCTCGGTCAAGGACCTGAGCAAGAACGCCGACAACTATGAGATGCGCCGAAACTGGATTTACGATGAGGCCACCTGCTGCCAGATGGTTTATCTCTACTCCGAAATGCGCAGATATTTGGGTAACGCACAGGAATTTTTCGACCTTTACGGCACCCGCCGCAACGGAGAGAGCGAACGCTCGCTGACAGTAGCCTCAATAGACATAGGCGCCGGCACGACCGACATCATGATATGCAACTACCGCAATTCGGGTGAGACCATAGTTCCGACACCGCTTTTCTGGGAGAGCTTCCACATAGCCGGTGACGAACTTGTCAAGCGAGTGATTCTGGATGTTCTTATCAACGCACCTCAGGAGAAATATCCCGGAGCATCCGGCATCATCACCGCCAAACTCAGGGCGATAGGGTGTCAGGACATTCCAAACGTGAAATATCACTTCTTCGGCGATACGCAGTCAATGGGCGTGAAGGAGAAGCGAATGCGCAAGGAGTTTAACATTCAGGTGCTTATCCCGATAGCCAATTATCTGCTTGACCTGCTTCAGAAGAATGAAGATGACAAGGTGCTGACGTTTGACGACATATTCAAGACAACCCGTCCGTCGGCCACGCTGCTTGACTTCTTTGCCCGACAGATGGGCTTCCGTTTCGAGGACCTGCCGATCAAATATTCGCGCGAATTCATGAATCAGATCGTCTGCAAGGTGTTTGAGCCTTCGATGAGAAAGTGGGCCGCGATATTCTACAGCTACAAGTGCGACATAGTGCTTATGGGAGGTCGCCCCTGTTCGCTTGATCAGATTCACCGCCTGCTTCTGCGCCTGTACTCGGTATCACCCAACCGACTGATTTCAATGAACACCTACCGCGTAGGTTCATGGTATCCCGGTTCGAGCGACATCGGTGAATTCGGCGACAGGAAATCAATGGTGGCCGTAGGCGCCCTGATTTCATATTTGGCTGAAACAGGCAAGCTCCGCTATCTGCGCCTCAACACGGAGACACTGAAAACAAAGATACTCCCCACATGTGACTACATAGGCCTGCTCAACTCCCGTACGGGTACACTCACACCCAAGCTGACGCCTGAGGTCAGACGCGCAAAGGTGGAAATATCGGGATTCCCGATTCAGTTCGGCAGCAAGCAGATCAACATAGGCGGCTATCCGGCACAGCTTATGTATGTGCTTGACTTCAACGACGATTTTATCCGCAACAAGGCTATAGAGAACCTGATTCATCAGCTCGGCCTACCGTCGACGGCAAAGGAAACCGACATCTCACCTGACTATATCATCAACGAGATGGACACACTGAAGTCACGCGCCAAGCGGTCGACTCTGACGTTTGCACTTGAACGTGAATTCAACACCGACAAGGAGCTTGTCAAGATTGAAAGCATCCAGAACGCCGAGCGCGACGAGATTTCGCCCAAAATGTTCACCCTCCGTCTACAGAGTTGGGAAGAAGATGAAAACAACTGGCTCGACTCAGGTCACTTCATCATGCAGATCAATGACTGAACGGATGCAAAAACAAAGTAATCAAAACCGGAAAAACAGATCACAATGGACAACAAGATAATTGACGCACAAATAGAGGCTAACGGCGCCGGCCTCAACTGGGGACACTCATTCCTGAAAGGCACCGATCTGCGCGACCTTCGCGGCGAACTGATACGCAACCGGATAGACCTCCGACGGATCCGCTATGCTGCCGGAGTAAACCCTGCCGCCGCCATTTTCGGCAAGAGCCAGGTGGGAAAATCGTATATGGTAGACTGTCTGCTCACATCCGACACCAACCCCCTGACCATCTATGACGCAAAAGGCACTCCGACCGGGTTCATTGAATATATCAACCCGACCGGAAACGGCAAGGAGGCTACGAGTCTGATTTCGCGCTTCACCACCCGCAAGGTGTGGGTGGACGAACGCTATCCGGTGAAGGCAGTGATGCTCTCGCCGGTGGATGTGGTTCTTGTGCTTGCCGACACTTACTTCAACGACGTCAAGGACCACCGTGTGCCTAACGAGGCAGGGATAGCCGACGAGGTGCGCCGCCTGAAGGAAACCTATGGCAGCCGCCCCACCCGCCAGAACATTATAGGTGAGGATGACATCTATGAACTGCGCGAATATTTCACGCTCGGACTAATGGAGCAGCGTCCCGACTTCCACGAAGGACTCATTCACCAGCACTATTTCGAGACCCTGTCGGAACTGATCGGGTCGGTGGACGTGAACGAGTGGGCCGACGTTTTCTCCTTCCTCTGGAACCGCAATCCGATCATCACCGAAGTGTTTGACAAACTCATAGCCACCCTGCGCAGGCTCGACTTCAGCCGGACAGTCTACATAAAGATTGACGCCGTCAACAAGTTTACCGGCACGATTCTGCACGTGGACCGAATCTATGAGCTTTTCGGCATATCGGAACTTGACAGCGAGAACGGCGGCAAAACCATGATAGAGAAGGCCAAAGAGCCGATGATGGAAGCACTGACGGAGACCGGCAAGGAGGTGAACGGAATAGAGAAAAGTGTGTTTTGCGCGCTTGCCATGGAGGTTGACTTCACGATTGTGGACCATACGGACGCGCAGTCGCAGGATAAACTCTATAAAGAGAAGCCGTTTTTGCGTTACCTTGACATCCTCGACTTCCCCGGCGCCCGCTCCCGCCAGAAAAATCCGGAGGCCGACATCACCCGCAAGGATGCCTCGCTGATGCTTATCCGCGGTAAGGTGGCCTATCTGTTCAATAAATATTCGCAGCAATATCTGATAACGAACCTCCTTTTCTGCCACGACGACACGCAGAATGAGGTGAACACCCTGCCGACCCTGCTGACGAGCTGGGTGGAGAAAACCGTGGGCAAGACCCCGCAGGAGCGCGACGAATTTCTGCGCACAGCCGAGGTGTCGCCGCTTTTTGTGATCGGCACAAAGTTTAACATCGAACTCAAGCGGCGCGACGTAGACTCGAAAGGCAGCCCCGAGCAGCGCGAGCAGGAAAAACGCAACCGCTGGATAAAGCGATTCAGCATCCTGAGCAGCGTGATTTCGGCCTCGATTAAAAATCCGTGGGAGACGGAGTGGACACCCGGCCAGGCATTCAAGAACTTCTATATGCTTCGCTCGTTTGAATACTCATGTCTCGACGGACTCTATGAAGGCTATCAGGTCAAGAACGCCGACGGCGACTGGACCCTTGCCCGCCGCCCTGACGGAACACTTCAGGGTGAAACGAAAGTGAGCGATGACTATGTGGACTTCTTTGCCGGTCTGAAGTCAACATTCCTTCAGAATGAATATGTGGCCGATCATTTCGCCGATCCGGCCAAGTCATGGGACGAAGCCGTGGCTCCCGGAAAGGATGGTTCGGCATGGATCATAGAGAACCTGACCCGCTCGGGCAGCAAGATGACTGAATCACGTGACCGGACATTCAGCCGCATCTCGGAGGCATCGGTGAAACGGCTCTGCCATGCGCTCAAGCAGTATTATCACGATGACAATTCAGACACCGAACTTCGCCACGCACTGGAGGGAGCGGGCCGGATTGAGCTGCTTCTTGACGGCCTTTTCGGTAAGGACAAATACTTCTTCTCGGATTTCATCAGCGCCCTGCTCGTCCATGAGGATAAGATAAATGACACCATACTTGACACGGTTAACTCCGTGAAGGTGCTTGACGAAACGGATATGTCGACGCTCTTTGCCATCCGCAACCGCGCCAAGATTGACCCGGCCCAGAGCATGGAGGAAAACCGCAAGCGTATGCGCGAGACCTATCACTTCAACACCGACGAGGAACTTGACTCATTCCTGACTGAAATGAAGCTCACCATGGAGGATATAATCAATCCGCCCATGGTCCGCAACCTCGGCCGCATAATTGTGGAGGCTGTGGAGAAATATTGGTTTGACACTTATCTGACGGTTGAGAATTTCCGCGAGTTTATAGACCGCGGCATGTCAGAGAAGGGAATAGAGACACTGCTGAGCAATATGCGTGTGCTGTATAAGGATAAACTGAAAATGACAGACCGCATCACCGCCCGTCTGGCCCCCTACGTGACGGCCCGCGAGAATCTTGACGATATGGCCGAGATGATGGCCGACATCTGCTCGGAGATGCTCAATAAGTTTGTCAACACGATCGGCACGGCCTACTTCAGCAACGAACTGTGGAACGATGTGCGTGACACGGTGACGCATAACGGATTTGACGTGAAGGTGGAAGTTGAGGCCGACGGCGAGATAGCGTTTGACTCCGAGGCGGCCCGCGAGGGACTCAACGATGTGTTTGACGTGTTTGACAATGTTGACGTGATTCTGAATCAGGTTCCGGTCGACACGGAAAAACTATCATATTTCAGCAATTATCATGCATTCCGTGAGTGGACCGACATGATGAAGATTGCATTCCTGGCCACATGCGGTATTCCGAAATATGACGTTAACATGAACAATGAGCTGCGCGAGGTGCTTGTGAAATATATCACCTCCCAGCCTGACCTGAAGCCGCTTCTGCGCGACGAGTACGGACTGAACGAATTGCGCACACTTGAGGAAGCGGGAATCTGACCAACACACTTATCTTAATGATCTGAACTATGCAACAGTTTTTAAGTCAAAGCAATTTCACGGCCTTCACGCATCACTATGTTGGCGGTGACGCCGTGGTGAAGAACTCAAAAGTGAGTTCACTGATGTCGACCAAGCTTCCGGGGCTTGACGATGCCACCCGCAAGGTGCTTGCGAGTCCGGTGTTCGGCGGTCAGACCATCACGTGGCAGACAGATGCATTTGACTCCACGCCCGTAAGACTCAGTGACTTGCAGGGTGCGGAGCGGCAGCGATATGAGAAGATTCTCAATGACACGATGGGGCGGATAGCCCGGTCGGTGGAGAACTCTGATCCGGAACTGCAATCAATTATGCGCGAGGCTGTGACACATCATTCACCTGAGACGGTTTATTGCGCCGACGGCAAGGTTGTTATTACGGAATGGGGTATGCACCCAAAGACAAAAAGTGATTTCAGCCGGCTCCCTCTCGGGGTAACTCTCGAGGGAGAGGATAAGCTGTCTGACTATAAGACTCCCACTGACCGGAAGGATGAGACCGGGCCGGGTGAGCAGACCGGAGAACGGACAAAATCAGGAGAGGACAATCCCACGCCTCCTACACCTCCCACGCCTCCTACACCTCCCACACCTCCGACCCCTCCGACTCCGCCAACCCCGCCAACTCCACCAACTCCACCGACTCCTCCCACTCCGCCGACACCCCCGACTCCTCCGGTGCCACCTACACCTCCCACACCTCCCGGCCCGGGAAAGGATGATAAAAAGGATAAGAGGAAGGGATGCCTGAAGCAGGTGCTGAAATGGTTGCTTATTATAATAGGTATATTACTGCTGCTTTGGTTGCTGTCAAAGGTGTTTAACTCATGTGGCAGCGATGGCGGCAGCGGCGGTTCGACCGGATCGGACGACATAGCTGTGCTTCCTCCGGAAATTACGCCCGGCGATATAATAGACAGTCCTGACTCAATCACCAAGATTGTAGGCAACCGTCTGATTCTGCTCATATCAGATGGCGGCACGGTGACGGAGTTTGTTGATGAATTCCGCAGCAAGTATCCTGACCGGAAGAAGTATCAGTTTGCCAATCCTGACACGTTGATTCCGCGCGTTGTGCTGATACTTCCGGCTGACGAGCGGCAGCATTTCATCGAGAACCTGCCGGCAGAATTTCCGAAGTGGGATCTGACGGTGCTACCGGAGACGCTGTTTGAAGGCACGACCGCCCCGATGCCTGACGATCCGGCGTTTACAGACCCGCAGAAGAGATGGTATTTCGATATGACCTCAACATTTGACGCCTGGGACTTCACCCGCGGCGACAAGAATGTGAAAGTGGCGATTATAGACGACGGTTTCGATCTGAACCATCCCGAAATCAAGGGGAAGGTGGCCGACGTGTATAATGCCGTATATCATAACCGCGACATCTTCCCCCAGGAGGGTGGTCACGGAATGCACGTGGCCGGCACCGCAGCGGGTATAGCCGGAAACCATGAGGGCATATCCGGTATAGCCCCCGGGTGTGACCTGATACTGATTCAGGTAGGTGACCGCAACGGCGTGATGGCTACCTCGTCGATAATCGACGGAGTGCTTTATGCCATCAGGAGCGGAGCTAAGGTGGTTAATATGTCGCTTGGACTCCAGTTTAACCCGATGCTCCAGTTTATGCCTCCCTCGGTTCAGGAGCAGATAATCCGGAACCAGTTTCTTGAGGAAGAAGGAATGTGGAACAAGATATTCGAGCTTGCCGAGAAGCATGACGTAACGTTTGTGCTTGCGGGCGGAAATCAGAACCTTATCATCGGCATGGACCCGATGACCCGCTCGTCGCGCACCATCAAGGTATCGGCCGTTGAGCCGTCGCGCTCCAAAGCTTCATTCTCCAACTATGGTAAATATTCCACCCTCTCGGCTCCCGGCGTGAAGATCTACAATGCGTTGCCGGGTGGAAAATATGCGGCCTACGACGGAACATCCATGGCATCGCCCATAGTTGCGGGCGGTGTGGCCCTGCTCAAGAGCATGGAGCCGTCGCTGACCACGGCGCAGATCACCAATATACTGCGCGAGACAGGTATCCCCTCGCCGAGTGATGTGGGTCCGATCGTGAACTTCGGACGTGCGCTCAGCTATCTGAAGGAACATGGACCGGAAGCGGGCAGCGACCCGGGCAGCTCGGATTGTGACAAGGTGATGAAGCGTTATCTCGAACTGACGGAGGAGATAGAGCGTATCCGCCGCGAGCATCCGGAGTGTATCGACGCTATTGACACGCTCGAGATTCCGGTGGGTGCCACGCTTGAGGACTTCCGCGGCACGTGGAAAAGCACGACTCCGCTCTACAATGATGCAACGAATGAGGAAGTGGTGCTGTATTTCACTTTCAACGGGACATCAAACGGCACACTGCAACTCGTTGAGCCTTCGGGCAGGCGCTATGACGCCGGACTGAGGGTTTCGGTTGCGGGTGACAAGGTTTCGATGATGCAGACGGGTCCGGCGGTTGACGCGACGGGTGACGGGTATAAGCCGTATAATTTCACTCTTATTCCGGACCGCGACCGCGTGGCGCAGGGAGTGGCTTCGCCACAGGACAATCCGATGCAGAAAATCCGCTTCCGCCTCATCCGCATCAGATGATTTTACCACATTATTATATATAGTAACAAATATAGAGACTTAATAAAAATGAAAACATTTCTTAAGATTGTGAGTGCGTTAGGCACTGTTTTATGGGCGTTGGCCTTTTTCTTCGGATTCAATTATTACATCGGCGGGTCGCTAATGGTGTCGATACCGTGTGCGATATTCCTGGCGCTGATGCTCGGCGGGTCGATATATCTTGCTGTGGTTAAAAGCCAACAACCTGATAATATCTCACATAATACGGAGCGGCTTGCCCTGGGTGTATATGTGCTTTTCAGTCTGATTTCGGTGGTGTTTGTGGGGCATTTTGTTGACGTGACCGCCAACAAGCAAGAAAAGATCCAGGAAGAGGGTCGCGCACAGATGGAGGAACTGTCGATCACCTATTATCAGGCATCCGGGGATAAGGAACCCGCCAAGAGCTATGAGGCCTGGGTGACGTCGGTGTGCAAGACTTATGAAATATCTCAAGAAGGTCAATTCACGGATCCGACTACTATCTCTGTAAACGTATCAAAACTCAGAGATAAGTTGTTGGATAAGGACTTCGTTTACAAGCAGAACGAGGTGCTTGAAAAGGTTAATTCGACATGGTATGATGCCATTGAGAATTGGCGTTGGTTAAATGTATCGGATGCTCTTGCCGGATTGGAACAGAATAAAGAGAATTGGGAGAATTATTCAAGAATTGCATCTCAAAAGGTGAGAGAAATCGGCAGTACAAATTTTTTTACTCCGGTGTCGGAGCATAATAATTTTAAACTATATGAAGGTCTGACCACTCTTGACATGGGCGGATGCTTCGGCTGGCAGTCTATTTTGCTGATAGTTGTCTTGCAATTTATGATGATTTTTGTTTACTTTGCAATTCGGCCTGACAGAGGCAAAGGTCCAACAGGAGATAGCGATACAATCGTTTGGAAAGGATAAACAACATCAACCAATCATATATAGATAGAAATTCACATACAGAAATTTAAAATAATCAATATCATGCCATTCGATCATACAAAGCTTTCAATCTATACGGTTCCGCAGCTGATAGAGTTTATCAAGAACGGAGAAGTGACATTTGAGGAACTTCAGCAGCTTGGATTGCCATATTACAAGCAAGAGGAAATCCGCAAATTCCTTGCCGAGCAGGAGGAATGGGAGGTAGCCAAGACCACAGAAAAGGGAATTGCCGACTATCTGGCCAATCATCCTAACGGATATTTTGTTGATGAGGCAAATGTGGCCCGCGCTGCACTGAAAGAGGATGCGGTTTGGAGTTGGGCCTGCGATGGGGGAACGGTACAGGCATACGAAATGTATCTTGAAGATTATCCCTCAGGAAAGCATGTCACAGAAGCTGAAATGAATATCAAGTTACTTCGCAAGGCAGAGCTAAAGCTTAAGGAGGATCTCTTTGAGGATATGAAAGCAAATCCGTGGAATTACACGCATGATAAGATGCGCAATCTCTATAACGGTGTCACAAATCTAACTCAAGACCAAATAGCGTTTTTGAAGGGAGAGAATGATATATACTCTCAATTTGTGCTTAAGGGAATGAGAATTACACATCAGGAACTAATTGAGCATGGTGTTGTTCCGGAATGTGTGACACAGAGGGATGTGATTACGCCGGAATTTACTATTGCTCAGACCAATATAGATCGTCTCGGCGAATATCCTAAAGACAGAACAGATGTATTCTTTCTTGGTGTACCCCGTTCAGGCAAGTCATCAGTATTGTCAGGTATGCTGTATCAACTTTGGAAGCAAGGGTCGTCAGGCTACATACCGCAACTTGTCAATGGCATAGATCCTTGTGTTGAGTACTATGATGGTCTGAGAGATGCTGTGGCAATGAAGAAGCCACCTGTACCTACCGCAACTGATACAATTTCATTCATGAAGATCAATTTTGTGATTGGTAGTGAAATTAGTAAGGTGACCATAGTGGAAATGGCAGGAGAGGCTTTTCGCCGGGCTGCTAAGAAGATAAAGGGAGAAACATTTGGAAACGTATCCGAATCAGGAGTATGGAAAGAACTTGGCGCAGAAAAGTGTCTGAGAAGCAATAACAAAAAGGTACTCTTCTTTGTCTTGGATTATGCTGCTACACAAGGTATAAATCCCATGTGTACGGCTCAGGAGCAGTTGAGCGTATTGGAATCAGCATTAAGGACATTCTGCTATGATGGTCCGGATCCGGCGAATCCACGAAAGGGTTGCACGATGAGCAAGGTTTTGAGCGTGACGATTCTTATAACAAAAAGTGACCTCATGGGAAAGGAGCTTACTCCGAATGAAAGAAATCAGGAGGCCGTTAGATATATGGAGGAAAACTTTAAGAACTTCATGAGGACCCTTGTGGATGAGTCAAAAAATTTTGGTTGCAATAAGGCTACTAAATTTATGCCACATATTCTGACATTTAGTTTAGGAGATTTTTATGTTGGAAATACGTACGTGTTTGATCCTACCGATTCAATACGACTCATAAACCATATTCACAGAATTACTCCAACCGAAACCACGAAATTGTTCGGACTCTTTTAAATTAAAATAATTGTAAAAATGATTACAGATATTGGATTGGTAATTTGGGGCTGTAAGGGCGGCTGTAGGACATTCTGCGACAACAGAGTCGTGAATGTCGACGAACCTGTGATCCGGCAGACACTCAAGGACATCCGATCATTTATATATTTCAAGCAGTCGGGGCTTGACTATTATGCCGTGGAGTTTACTCCGAGGTATAAGGTCTATACGCACTACCGGTCATCGAACGACTCGGGAAGCGGAGCGTTTATCGCCTTTACGGTGTATGTGCCTCACAACAAGCGCATCAACCATATCCGCGAGATACTTGACGAGATGATGGCGGACTATTTCCGCGAATACATGAATCCGATGTCGAACACCCCGCTCCCCGGCAAGTATGACGACATCAACCGCTATACCCGCATCCTTGAGGCGCACGAGTCGGACATTCAGCCTGACACGCGCCGCTATCGCGCCACGGCATCGCGTCAGGACGATACGCCGCAGATTTTCAAGTATGATGATCCGGCGAAGGTTGACGAGATGTTTGACAACCCCTATCACAAGGAATTTTTCGAGTGTCAGGAGGTGATGTTTCTCCGCAGCGAGTATTATGACCGTCGCGGCGACTTCAACATTGACTTTGTGGTGGAACCGCGGCTCATCACATCCGTGACCCCCTCGGAGAAGATGAGTATGCTGCTTCCGCCCGATGAAAGCAAGACCGGCGGACAGCTGACAAGCCTGATTGTGAATGGATCGGATTATACATCCAATTCGACCGACGCGGTGGCAGATGAAAACAGCATCGTTGACCTGACGTTTGAGCGGCACCGCTACAAACCCTACGTGGTCAAGGGGCAGCCCCTGTCGGCACTCATGGCCCAGGGAATTGTCAGGAAAGAGGGGCGCGACTATGCGTTTGGCAAGATTCCGTTTGAGCCGGAGAAGTATCGGCTCAATGTGATGACGGCCCGATGGTCAGAACTCGATATTAAGGAGTTTGCCATCCGCCTGTGGCTCTCGGCGGGAGGTCCGCAGAAGCCGGTGATAAAGGAGGGTAATGACTATTATTTCGAGCTTGAAGGTCCGGCTGTTGACCGCGAATGTCAACTTGCATTTCTGCTTTCGGGTGACCGTGGAGGAGCAGTGACGCTCGACTATGTCAAGCCTGACGAATATATCAGTTCCGGCAAGCCGCTGGAGGTCGGAGCCGGAGTGTTTAAGGCCGAGATAGAGTTTAAGGATGCCGACAATGACAGCGTCAATGCCGAGGTGACTTTCCCCGAACCTGGCGGCAAGGAAGCTAAAGTGACGGTTGCCTACAAGTCGGAACAGATATTACCGCTGCCAATGACCGGCGACCGGAGCAGCAAAGTAATCCTCTCACTTCCTGATGCAAAGGTTGAGGAGAAGGGGAAGAACCGGTATGTGGTTACTCCGGACAAGGTGAAGGTCAAGGTCTATATTCCTGATTTGATCAAAAAGATTTTCGACAAGTGGGCTGCAAAGGTTAAGATCGGAGATGAAACATATTCCGTGAATGACAATGATAGTGTCAGTCTGCCATACAGTTGGGAATATCTTGGGAAGCCGGAACTGATCTTCAAAAAGGGTGAGGTTTCAAAGAGCGTAGCCCTGCGCAAAGGTGACAATGGCCGACTCTGTTTCGATGCTATAGCCGTTGAAAACTCAACGTCAAAACCGGTGAATGTGATGGTCGGTGGTAAGCCATATGAGATAAAGGACGGGATTACGCGGGCATTTTTTGAGGACCCCGCCTGCGAGGTCCGCTTGCAGGATGCCTCCGGTTTGAACATCGAGAAAGCGAATGGAGAGGCATCATACGCTCTTTGGCGCATCACATCGAACCATGCTCAACCCGCCCCCGAAAAACCGAACTCTGACAAGCAGTTGCCGTTTAACGGTAAGGGCCTAATCACTTTCATAAAATGCAAGGGTTATCAGACCATGCTCCTGTTTAGGGATCAGACGGTTCCGATGATTCAGCCGATTCCGAGCGACAGACAGGAAGTGAGAGTGCGCTTTATGGAGTATGTCCTTTATGCTTCGGATGGCGCAACAAAAGTGCTTACCATTGACCTGAAAGATTCAAGTCACGTTTATCGCAAGGGAGATTTTGAGGTGCGCAAGACTGCTCACACGGAATGGGAGGTGATTTATAAACCCTCGTTCACCTCGCGGATTGTTGACTTCTTCACCTCCAAGTTGGGACTCGGGCTGATATTGCTGCTCGTGATACTCGGCGGCGGAGCGTGGATATATTCCGCGCTGCTCAGTGGACCGGCAGAGCGTACGCTCTATGTGTCGGTAGACAACGACGATAAGGTCAGCGGAATCGAAATTGTCAAAGACGGTGGGATGGGAATGAGAACGAGCGGCAACACGCTTGCCATTCCTTTTAAAGGTGACACATTGAGATTTTCCGGAGTGGAAACCGTCAGGATAGATTTCGGTCCGGAAGGCAAGACTACGGATATTCGTGTGATGGATCTTGTCGGTAAACAGGACTATGTGTTTAGAACTGAGACTGACAGTGTGAAAGTCACTTCGGTCAAGACACCTGCCGCAGAACTTTACGCGACGATTATAGCTGATGAGCAGATTGACACTGTTAAGGTTGAGGCTTTCCGGAGCATGTTTGCTGACTCGAAACATAATCAGGATCTTACAGAAAGAGTGACTGCTCTAAAGGTGGCTGAATCCGCTGCTGCGGCAAGAGAGGACGAACTCAAGAAGGTTAGGGCTGAATATGATGCATTGATAGCGAAGCTTGGCAATATGAATGTCACTAAGGCAGATCTTGACAAGGTGATAGCTTTTCAGAATGAGCATAAGGATGAGCTGAAAGATGAGATTGCCAAGAATCGGGCTAAGGTCAATGCTTACCGTAAATTCTTTGATCCGGGGCAATCGTTTGCAAGAGATATAAAATATTTCAGTCCGGCTCAGCAGAAGGCTTGTCAGTATTACTTGAATATCACAGGAAATGAAACTAAGCGAGAGTTCAAGTATGCTTTGGAGAAGGCTAAAGAAATGGGTATTAAATTAACAGACTAATTATGAAAAAAATCATATTTACATTGATCGCTTTTGTTTCGCTTGTGGGGTGTACGCCCAAAGCAAAACGAAATACCGGGGGAGGCGATGGTTGCGATAGTGCTACTGAAAGGCTCATCCAGAGCAACATTGACAAGATGAAAGGTTCGCCCTGGTCACAGGAGGCTTACAAGGAGATTCTGAAAAATCAGATTAACAAGTCGTCGGACGTGCTTTCCACCGATCAGATGGATGCGCTTAAGAGTAAGCTTGAGATGGTTTATTCTCTCGTGATTTATGATGAAGCCTCGGCCATACTCAACGAGAAGTGCGGCGGCGGAACCCACAGCCGGCTCAACTCGTCGATGACCGAACTTGACGCTCACCCGAAAGCCCCCGGCTATGCGCAGCTCAAGGAGCAGTATAAGGAGCATCAGAACGAACTGGCGTTTGCCAAGACCATTCACTCCTCACAGCCTGTGAGCCGTTGGGATACACAGTATGATGAGTCATTCGAGTCGAGAATGCGCAGCGAGGTTGCGGCACACCGCGCCAAGAATCCGAAGTGCGCCGAGTTGCAGAAGGCATTTTCGGAGGAATCGGTCAAGAGTGCATTCAACGGTCGCCGTCAGCGCTTTGCGGCAGCGATAGTTGACAAATATTGTCAGGATACGGAGTGGAGTCAGCGCAATGAAAATCTGATTGGTAACCGAGTCAGAAATGCGTTGAAAACCATGCCTGCCGACCTTCAGAAAAAGATTGACAACTTCCGCGAAGAGCATCAACCTAAAGAATGATAAACAACACTCTCAGAACAGGCGGCCAACCGATAGCCGACGAACCGCTTCAGGTCCCGACAGTCAGACTGATTGACTGTCAGGGCCTGACGTATGCACTCGAAAGAGCATCGTCATCGGCCCCGGGACTGACCACGCATCCGGTTGCGACTAAATATGAGGCTCTGCCCGTCACCGGTGGGGTTATCACGCTGTTTTATCCTGACGGTACCCGTGCCGCCATGATTGAGTTTCCGTATAATGGGCCGGTTGACATCACCGGATTTGAGGTAGTCTGGGAATCAAAGTTTGATTGCTCGATAATCCGGAAATCCCGACCTGTTAAATTGGAATCAGACAGCAGAACTGAAAAATCAGTGACCCGTCCGGTCCCAATCCCGAAGAAGGAGGTTGCGCCCGGAGGTGGTTCACCAGGAGACAAACCCTGTAATAGCGAAAACCTGCCGTTTGACGGTAAGGGCCTAATCACGTTCATAAACTGCAAGGATTATCAGACCATGCTCCTGTTTAGGGGTCAGACGGTTCCGAAGATTCAGCCGATTCCGAGCCTCAGACAGGAAGTGAGAGTGCGCTTCATGGAGTATGAGCTTTTTGCTTTGAATGGCACAAAAGAACTTACTATTGACCTGACTGATCCGCGTCATGTTTACCGTAAGGGAAATTTTGAGGTGCGCAAGATTACGCACTCTGAATGGGAGGTGATTTATAAACCCTCGTTTACCTCACGGATTGTTGACTTCTTCACCTCCAAGTTGGGACTCGGGCTGATTTTGCTGCTCGTGATACTCGGCGGCGGAGCGTGGATATATTCAGCACTGCTCAGTGGACCGGCAGAGCGGATGCTCTATGTGTCGGTAGACAATGGCGAAAAAGTCAGCGGAATTGAAGTTGTCAAAGACGGCGAGAAGGGAATGAGAACGAGCGGCAACACGCTTGCCATTCAGTTTAAAGGTGACACATTGAAATTTTCCGGAGTGGAAACCGTCAGGATAGATTTCGGTCCGGAAGGCAAGACTACGGATATTCGTGTGATGGATCTTGTCGGTAAACAGGACTATGTGTTTAGAACTGAGACTGACAGTGTGAAAGTCACTTCGGTCAAGACACCTGCCGCAGAACTTTACGCGACGATTATAGCTGATGAGCAGATTGACACTGTTAAGGTTGAGGCTTTCCGGAGCATGTTTGCTGACTCGAAACATAATCAGGATCTTACAGAAAGAGTGACTGCTCTAAAGGTGGCTGAATCCGCTGCTGCGGCAAGAGAGGACGAACTCAAGAAGGTTAGGGCTGAATATGATGCATTGATAGCGAAGCTTGGCAATATGAATGTCACTAAGGCAGATCTTGACAAGGTGATAGCTTTTCAGAATGAGCATAAGGATGAGCTGAAAGATGAGATTGCCAAGAATCGGGCTAAGGTCAATGCTTACCGTAAATTCTTTGATCCGGGGCAATCGTTTGCAAGAGATATAAAATATTTCAGTCCGGCTCAGCAGAGGGCTTGTCTGTATTACTTGAATTACATGGGAAATGATACTAAACGTGACTTCAAGTATGCTTTGGAGAAGGCTAAGGAAAAGGGTTTGTATTAATGATATTATTATGATGAGAATAGGATATATAATAATGATGGTGGTTGGGATTGCGGGCGGAATGTTCGTGGTCTCGGCGCAGACACCCGGTGCGAGCGGTGAGTCGGCTGACGGTGCGGTTAAGTTGTTGAGATATGACCGCGCACTTGTTGAGACCGTAGCCCGTCAGGTGGTTGACTCGGAGGGTGACCGCCTGAGAAATCAGGATAATCCCTACGCTTACGAGGAAGCTATCAAGAAGGCTTTCGAAGAACTGTATAAGAACAAAAAAACGGTCAAGGCTTCCGAGACCGAGATTAGTGCAAAAACAGATGAACGTAAAGACCTTGAGGCTAAAATCAACAATCTTGGTGCGGAGATAAGGATGGCCGGTGATACGATAGCTCAGTTGACCGACACTACTGCAACCGCGACAGAGGACCCGATTCTAAAAGAAAAGATGATGGAACTCGAGACCCTGACCGCCACACTGAATGAGCAGCTAAGCAGCATCTCGACGCTCAGAGAGGACTCGATCCGTGCGGCGGCTGCCCTTGCGTCGGCACAGGAGGGATATGACAGCCTCAATAAAGAAGTTTCTGATCTGAACGGCGAACTGACGGCACTCCGCGGCGACGAAGGCGTGAAGCGCATGAGCGATGTCCGCGCCGTGGCCGACAGGGTGGAAGAAGGAGCGAAGATGTGTGAGCAGCCGCTCGAAAAAGTGGATATTGCAGCCCTTGAAAGAGTGATGTCTGACTACACTGCCACCCGCGATCTCCTTGCCGACAGCGACCCCGCCGTAGCCAAAAGCGCAGCCAAAAACGCCGAGGTTATCAATCAGACCATCCTCCTTGCCGCTCCGGTGCAGAAAGCCGTGACACTGATGGCCGGGAAATATAACGCCGCTTCAAATGCCGAGGCCCTTGCCGCCATAAAGGCCCTTGCTGCCGGCGCACCAAAGAGCCGCAAAGCCGAAATCAACGCTGTGGCGGCTGACCTTGAGGATCAGGACCGCGCATTCCGCAACCTCAACTTCCTGCTCAATCAGGTGGTGGATGAATGCGGCGATAGCGGTGCGGACAAGTATGATATTGACGCCAAGATCAAAACCGTGGTGAGCTATTACTCAAAGGATGCCAAATATCCCGACAGGTATGTGACATTCAACAGCACGTTGCAGAAACTGGCCGACACCATGCGGGGACGGAAAATGAACGGCGCCGAGGTAAAACACATTATTGAGGAACTGAAAAAGGAAATATGATGAGGATATTTGCTAATTCAATGAAATATTTCATAGCGGCTGTTTCGGCACTGACGGCGCTGACATCGGCTGCTCAGAGCGACGGCGGAGAACTCTTTGCGCCCTCGCAGGAGCAGATGAATGAGGCCGCCGAGGCAGTGGCCAAGACCTACGGCAAGACCGAGGAGAAAAAAGCCCCATACGTCTCCGTGATCGGGAAGGCATTCAAGGCATATATGGCGATTGACAGTGTGACGAGCGTCTACACGTCGGCCACACTCCCTCAGCTTACCGATTCCATAAAAAAACTTGAAAAAATATACCGCACCACGGAGAATGAGCTGAAAGAGAAGCAAAAGGAACTCAAAAAGCTCCGCAAGGCCGATGATGACAAACGCAGCAAGGCCGATAAGATAGCCCAGGCCCGCATTGACAGCATCGACAAAGCCATAGCCGCCAAGAACCTCGAACTCGCTCAGGCCCTCCGCGCCGACTCAACCCTCCGCGCCGATATCGATTCAATCCGCAAAGAGGTGATGGCAATTAACGACGCCACGAATAACCTGTCAGACACCCTGACCGAACTTCGCGCCGAACACTCGCGTGGCACAGCCGTGAAAGGCGAGATTGACAAGCGCAAGGCCTCGGCTGAAAATGTGGTCAGCGAAATCAGGACGCTCTGCGACCGAATGGCCCGCAGCAACATCGAGACCCTCACCGATGCAGACCTGAAAGAGTCGAAGCGCATCCTCGCGTCAAACAAAGCCCTCCTTGAGAACTACCGGCCCGACCTGATACCTGAAGCGGAAGCCATCATAGAGCAAGAGGAAATGATGCTCAGCGGAACCGCCTTAGTGAAGCGCGCCATCACCGCAATGGAAGGGAAATATGACCCGACCGTCAACATGAAACTCGCCGGCGAAATCAGCCGTTTCTGCCGGGAGAATAAAATCAGCGACCCGCAGTACACCGAGATGGACAATATCAGGAAAGAACTCGGTATGCAAGGCAAAAATGTAGAGTCAATGACCGAAATGCTCAGGAGTTTCTATGCCGACGGCTTCACCCCGAGCAGCGATGCTGACTTCAAGGAGCTGAAACGCAAGATAAATTCCGTAGGCATAAACAGCCGTCACTTCAAGACCCTGCAAGCCGTCAGAGACGGATTTATCGACCGACTTGACAAAGAAGCCAAAACCGGCTCACCGTTCGGCTACGACGAGAAGAAATTCAAGGGATTTATAGACTCCCTCACCGATAAACTATAATCAATCAAATATCAATCATTAACACGTAAACACCCATCGCCATGATAATACTGTCAGAAGAATCATTCAGCCGCATAGAGCCGCTGATCAGTGATGACTACAAGCGCACCCGCAGCCGTCTGGCCCTGTTGCTACAGCCTGATGAGTGCGAGATATTTGCCGGAGTGGACCTGCTTCCCAACCGAGGCAAGTGGATGACCGACGCGCAGGTGCGTCCATACGCCGATGCCTCGCAGGTGGAGCGCGAACAGATAGCCGCATTTCTTGAAGAAAAAAGGACCTCCATCACCTCCCGGCTCGCCGACAAGCTCCCCTACGCCGCCGACCTCTTTAAAATTCCTGACGAAAATCAGATATTCTGGTACAAGGACGCAACGGGCAGCGTAAGGGTGGTGCTTTCGCAGTGGGGCTTCCGCCGCATCAATCAGAAAGGTGACACGGACGTGATAGAATTTCTCATCTCCCAACCCCGCACCATGTCGATTGAGGAAGTCACATTCCGCGCCATCTACAGCGACCGGCAACCGATGGCTTCTACTCCGTTCGGGCTAAACATCTTCAACAACAGCACGTCATTCACAACTGACGCAAATGGCGAACACTTTATAGGCAAAGTTCCCGTAGGGCAGCACTTTGAGGTTGCACCCGAGGAGGGCGCCACAACCCGGTTTGACGTTACGGCAGGCCGGCAGATATATGAGTTGATAGTTGACCGCTTCACCGACTACGCCGTCACTGTGGTGGGCCAACACAACACACCGGTACCCAACTATCCGATCACGATAGACGGACACCCGTTCACCACCGACGAGTCAGGACGAGTGACAGTGAAAGGTGTGAAACTCACCGGCAACGACTCCATCACCGTCGATGCCGAACATGGTCAGCAAACCGCCTATCCCCTCGTCGGCGAAGCCTCGGAAAATAACTTCGTCTACCGCGTCACCCTCCCCGAAAAGGAACCCAAAGAGGAAAAGAAGGAACCGGACATTGTTCCTCCAACCCCTCCGACCCCCGAACCCGCCAAGCCCGTAAGAGTAAGAATCCTTGACATAGACGGTTCGCCGCTCGATAATGTCACCGTTTATCTCGATCAGCCCGGCGGCAAGACCATCTCTGCCGTGACCGATTCAGAGGGCTATGCCACATTCCCGCGTGACACCTTTGTCCACAAGAAAAAATCCAAACTCAGATTCAGTCTCTCGCGTGAATATCAGGAAAAACGTGCAGCCGCAAGGCAGCAGAACAATCCCCCTGTCAAGAAGTGATGTCAAAGAAAAAAAGCGAAATAAGTTATTCAAAATCGTTCAGATTTGATGATGCGCAGTCGGAATACGTGTTCCGGCTCAAAAAACGTCGGAATTTGTGGTGGCTGCTTCTACTCTTGCTTCTTCCGCTGCTTCTGATCAGATGTGAGCGCGAGATAACGGTGATATGTGTGGATGACGCCACTAACGAACCCCTCAGGGGAGCCGCCACCACACTCAGCTACAACGTCCACCATATCTATGCCAAAGATAAATTCCTGTATCAGATGCCGGTGGAGCGCGAGTTGATGACCGATGCCGAGGGTAAAGCCGTCTATGACCGGCTTCCGTGTAACGTGTTCTCCTACATATTCTACATGTTTCAGACCGTGAAAGTCACCGGAGACCTCTATCCCTATACGGCAGCCGAGGCAACGCGCCTGTTTCACTACACCTCGACGATTGAACTCCGGATGAAGTGCGACACTACAGCCCGTGACGTAGACATAGTGATGTGTGTTGACAATACAGGCTCGATGGATGACGTGATAGATATGGTGAAGCGCAACGCCCGCGGATTTCACTCCGACATAATCAGCCATGCCTCCAAAGCCGGCAAAGCCATCAGGAAGATGAGAGTGAAGGTGATAGTGTATGGCGACTTTATCGACGGCCCCATGAGTGAATCGGACTTTTTTGATTTGCCCTCGCAGACCGATAAATTCAACGCATACGTCAACTCCATCGACATGACCGACGGCGACGATGAACCCGAAAACGGCCTTGAGGCCCTATCGCTTGCCATGAAAACCCCATGGACCGGCACCGGCACCTCGCGTCGCCACGTCATAGTGGTCTACACCGACGCATCAACACTTCCGCTCGGCGCCCGCAGCTCATGCAGCTCCTATCCATCGGGCCTTGCCGGTGACATGGACGAACTCCGCGCCCAGTGGGACTCGATGGATCACTCGGCCCGGCGGCTGGTGCTGTTTGCCCCCGCTGATGAGCATTGGATTGACATCTCCACCTCATGGCCCGACGTGGACCACCATACAGGCGAACTTGAGACCGAACTTTCGGGTGACGGCTACGAGACGGTGCTGAACGGAATAATAGAATCATTATAAACCTGTCATACACCTGATATTATGGGTAATAACAAAAAAGATGTGAACTACAAAAAGAAGTTCAAGTTTGACAATCAGACAGACGAGTACACCTTTCAACTCAAACGGCGCAGATTCAGCTGGTGGTGGCTATTGCTGCTCCTTCCTCTCCTGCTCCTGATCAGGTGTGAACGTACCATCACGGTCACCACCGTCGACGCAGAATCCAACGAAGCCATTCAGGGCGCGGAAGTATCGCTGAACTACACGGCCCACTATCTGCTCAAAGACTGGAAATTCCTTCCGGACGAGCCGGTGAGTCGCTCCATGACCACCGACACTGACGGCAAAGCCCGGTTTGAGAAATTGCCGTGCAGCGTGTTCTCCTACATATTCTATTGCCTGAGCCGGGTTGACATCAGCGCGACCGATCCGTGTCACAATCCTGCGTCGGCCCGCCCGCTATTCCACTATACATGGAATCAGACACTCCGGCTCGACCTGCTTCGTGAGGATGTGGCCATCATGGTGGTGGATGACGAAACATCAGAACCTCTTGCAGGCGCGACAGTCAGGATAGTGACTGCTGAAAAAGCTGATTCCGCCGTGACTGATGCCTCCGGACGCGCAATGCTCCGTCAGGTGCCACACTGCGCCGATCTCGAGATACTCAACGGCTCATGTTACGGCTATGCCGACACTACCAGGTTTAATGTTCCGGTCAACGCACTTGACGACATAGACGAGGCCACGCTCCGTCTGCGTCCGATCAAGGAAAGCTTTGAATTCTTTGTCAAGGATGTGGAGACCCGTGAGCCGATACCCAACGCTACGGCAATAGTAACCCTCACCGATCCCCGTTCCGGCGCGAAAGGCACCCATACGTATCCGACCAATGTGGACGGTCGCGGCCGTGGATTCTATGACGAAGGCTTTATTCTCAGCAAGGTTGACATCAAGGCATCCAAAGTGCATTACAAGGACTCGACACTTCAGGGTGACTACACGGTGGCGCAGTTTAAGACCCTCAGTGAAGATGAGCGCACCGTATGGCTCCGCCCGCTTCCCCACACGGTCTATTATCAGAACATCGACTCCCTCACCCGCGAGCCGATAGCCGGAGTGGAGAACGTCATCACCGTCACAGACCCGGCGGGCAACACCACTACATACACTGAAATCTCAAACCGCAACGGCAAATTCCCCGTAAGCGCCAAAGAAGGTTCCAAAATACATATTGAATCGCGCTATCCCGGTTATTACTATGACAAGACCACCGACGTAGACGCCTTTACCGAGGATGAGAAAATCATAGAGATGACCCCGATAGTGACACCGCTTGACGTAGACCTCGTCATGGTAATCGACCACACGGGAAGCATGGGAGCCTTCATAGGCATGGTGAAGCGCAACGCCAACAATTTCGCCGACGATCTCAACAAAGAGTGCGCCCGTCACCGCCTCTACATCAAGAACCTCCGGCTCAAGGTGATAAGCTATGGCGATGTTGCCGAAGCACCTCTGAATGTATCGCCCATGTATGAGATGCCGGCGCAGAAGGCCGACTACAGCGCCTTTGTAGGCCGCATATCGGCTCATGGAGGTGGCGACGAACCGGAGGATGGCCTTCAGGCCCTGCGTGAAGCCATGAAAACCAAATGGGTCAGCGGACCGGATGAAACCCGACATGTGATAGTGGTCTACACCGACGCCTCCACCCATCCCATGCCGGCAGCCGAATTCGGCGCCCTCACCTCCCAGTGGAATTCGATGGACCCCAAATCCCGCCGTCTGATTCTCTTTGCCCCGGAGAAGGACTCGTGGACCACACTCTCCCGCACATGGCCTCAGGTAAACCATGAGTCAGGTTCACTGTCATACGTGCTTAACGGCACCGGCTATTCAAAAGTACTTGAAAACATCTGCAAAACACTTTGATGGAAGAAACAGACCTCAGAGAAATAGCAAACCGGATAGTGGCCGGAGAGATCACACGCGGCATGGCTGCGGTGGAATACTCCCTGACCCCGTCGCAACTTGTCAGCCTCAGCCGGCTACTCACCTCGATAGAAAACGATGTGAAGGCCGAGCTGCTTGAAAACATGCGTACCTCGCCGCAGAACTATCATCCGCAGGTGATGCGCAACATACTGAACCATAACCTCACGGATCCGTCGCTCTACGCCGGCATACCCGGACCTCTGAGCCGCTTTGCCGAGACCGGGGAGACGCTTGAGTGGGAAGATTTGGTGAAGGCCGGTGTGATTCCAAGCGGATTCACTAAGGAAATGGTGATTTCCGACGAGGATATGCGTCTGCCCGTTTATTCGCTCAAGGAATATACCGGGGCAATAGTGGACCCGCACCGCACCGATGTGTTTCTGCTCGGCATTGCCGGATGCGGAAAGTCAACCCTCGCGTGCAGCCTGATACGTCAGCTCACCGACGGGTGCGGATATGAGTATCAGCCCCTGAAGAACGATTCGGACGAGCCGAAGGCTTCGGAGTATTTCAAGGCCGCGATGGAAATAACAAAGCACGGATTTCATAAGCCGGTTGCTCCGACGCTTTCGGGCAACCTGCTTGTGTGTCAGCTCCGCGACCGGAATTCACGCCGCCGGCTCACCATGATTGACGGTGACTCAAGCGTGATGGCCGACGTGGCCAAGCTCCACTCCCGCGGACAGGAGGTGATGAAGGAGGAAACCGTTTACCGCATCCTCTCCAACGACAACTCCAAGATTCTACTCTTTCTGCTTGACTACGGCCCGATCAGAGCCGGACGGCAGCGCACACTTTTCCGCCAGTCCATCATGATAGAGAGTGTGATCAACTCCCTGTCAAACGACGGCACCGGACGCGACCCTAAAAAAGGATGCACATTCTCGAAAGTGAAAGGTGTGGGATTCGTCATCACAAAGTGTGACCCAACAGAGTCGGAGCCGATGAAAGTGCTTAACCGCTTCTTTGACGATCAGATGAAAACCGTCATGATGCGTCTTGAAGGACTCAGCCGCAACTACGGCATCAACAAGGAAAATGAGTATAAGCCATACGTCATGCCCGTGACCCTGGGGCGTTTCACCGTAGGTAACTCCTTTGTGCATGAGTCGCGCACCTCACGGGCGCTTGCCGAACTGATAGCCCGACTGACTCCCACACAGTGGCCATGGCACTGCTGACATGGTTCCTATAATAACGTAAACCAAGCCTTATCATAACAATATGTTAGACATAATCAAAAATAACCCGTTCCGCATACTCGGTGTAGGCAGTAATGCTCCGCTGAGGGAAATTGTGGCCAACCGCGGGCGCATCAATGCCTTCTCGAAAGTGGGAAAGCAATGTGTGTTTCCCCTTGACCTGACAAAACTCCTCGGACCGGTTGACCGCACCCCCGAAGCGGTTCAGCAGGCCGATTCCGCGCTGACCATTGACGCCGACAAACTCCGCTACGCCCAGTTCTGGCTGATGAAGGGAGGAGACACCGTGATGGATGACGCCATACAGAATGCCCTCAACAAAGGCGATGTGGCTTCTGCACTTACCCTGCTTGGGGAAATAGACTCAATAATGTCGCTTCAGAATCAGGTTGTGCTTAACCTCATCCGTGATGAGCGCGGTTACGCCACCCTTGCCTTTGCCAAACTTTACACCCGGCATGCCGGACAGTTTCTTGAAAGCATAGGTCTGCCCTCAGCCGACCGGAAGTCGCTTCTTGAAAACTACTTCACCGAGCTGACCGCCGGCTCCCCGGATATAAATCCCGCCGAATTTACCGGTCCGGACTATCCGGCTGAATGGAATGATGAGGCCAGAGAATATATAGCCCGCCCGTTCATGAAGCAGCTCGAGGATGCCATCAATCAGGTCAAGAACTCCAAGGACAGTACTCCCGGCGAGCGGCTTGAGGCCGGAAAGCAACTGGCCCGTACGGCGAAAAAGATATTGATGCAGCTCCGCCGGATACTCACCACTAAGGATTTGAAACTGATAAGCATTGCTGACCGCGCAGGAAACGAGGTGCTTCAATGTGCCATAGACTACTGCAACGCCCTCGACTCGGCGGCGGCCTTCAAGTCGGCCCTTCCGGTGGCCAAAGAGGCTCGCATGATAGTGATGGGTCCGATGCGCAAGCAGCGGTGTGACGAAAACATAGCTACGATTGAACAGAACATAAGTCAGGCACCGCCGGATGAGGTGGCTAATGAAATAGGACGTTTGCAGGCGCTACTGAACCAGTTTCAGTCGGAACCCGAGGATATTGACAATGTCGGTCGTCTGATCACCAATGCCCGGCCACTGCTCAATGCCATCCGCTCCAAAGTGGGTGACCAAAACCAGTCATACATATACTGGGCCTCGGCTACGGTGAATACCGCTCTGAATGAGATCATCAGTATTGTCAATGACCTGCAAAAGAAGGTGGGCGAAGCTCCGGCCGGGACTGCGCTTGCCCGCGGATTCCTGAACCGTTACATTGACGCTGTCAGAAAGTCGCATAACTATCTTAACTCGATGGAAACCATAGGAATGAGTGATGAATGTCGGCAGCGGTTCAATACGAACTTCAACACACTCCGTGACCTGTATGCTGCCGTAGATGACACTTCGTCGGGACAAAATTCAAACGTAAGCACCAGCAGCACCGGTAGCAGTTCCGGCGGACGAGACTGGGGAGGCTGCCTGATTCAGTGTATAGTATATATTGGAATTATGATCTTAATAAATTTGTGTAGATGATTATGAAAAATATCATGAAAAAAATGTGGCTCGTGGCTCTGACAGCCGGAATGACTGCCAGCGCGCAGTCAGGTTTCTTTACGCCTGACAGCCTTAACGGGCAAATCAATGCGATGAACACGCGCATGGCCGAACTCGAAAAAAGAGTGGAGGCTTCAGAAAAGAACATCAACACGCTCGGTGAATCGGTAAGCGACAACTCCGGACGCACCATAGCACTGGCCGACAGTGTCAACGCCATAGCCGGCCAGACGGCGGCTATCGAGAGCAGCCTGAACAACACAATCAACGAGGTCAACGAGAAACTCGGTACGGAAATAGAAACCACCAAATCGGACCTCAATGCCGTAAAGACCGATGCAGGGTCAATGAAAAGCTACGGATTTCTGCTGCTCGGGATTGTGATAGTGATTGTGGTGGGGCTTTATCTCATACTTCGCAAGCGGATAGGAGACGGCTCAATGGACCTCAAGGCCGTCAAGGAAGCCAACCGCCGTCTGGAGGAGCAGTCGGTGGAGCTTGACACCAAGCTTGCAAACCTGCTTGAGCAGCAGCTGCGGATGAATGATTCGCTCCGCAACGCTACTCCCGTAACTGCGGAGCCGGATCACTCGCTTGTGCTTTCGATAGCCAACGAACTGATGCGAATCGAGCAGAACCTGGCATTCATGGATCCGAAAACAAAAGGAGTGTCACAGCTCCGCAACCGCGCCGCCGCTATATCGGCCTCGCTCCGCAAGAAAGGCTATGAAATTCCTCAACTCATAGGAACGGAGTACAATGAGGGCCTGAACATGGAGGCCACGATGGAGGAGGATGACACTATTGACTCCAACAAAATGATAATCCGTAGAGTGACACGTCCGGCAGTGCTATTCAACGGCAAGATGATCCAGGCTGCTGCTGTAGCAGTGGCGTTTAACCCTGAATTTCATAACTGATTAACAGAACGATATGGCATCACAGAAAATTATATACGGAATAGACCTCGGCACCACAAACTCTGCTATCACCAGATTTGAAAACGGACGCGCCGTAGTGAAGAAAAACTCCATGCAGAGCGACACCACACCCTCGGTTGTGGCTTACCGTCAGAAGGGGAAAGCCCCGATTGTTGGCTCCCGCGCCCGCACACAGCTTGACAAGGACCGCATCATGGCTTTTCGCAAGCCCGGTTACCAGTCAAACGTATTTCTGGAATTCAAGCGACTGATGGGAACAGACCATAAGTTTGATTGCTCGGCATCAGACGATGCACTGAACCCGGAGCAGCTCTCGGCAGAAGTGTTGAAGGAGTTGCGCAAAAACGTGAGCGACGAGGAGGTAACATCGGCTGTGATCACCGTCCCCGCTATGTTTACAAACACGCAGAAGGATGCTACCAAGCGCGCCGCGAAATTAGCGGGATATGACCATGTGGAACTGATTCAGGAACCGGTTGCCGCGTCGGTGGCCTACGGACTTTCATCGAAGATGAAAAATGCCTATTGGGTGGTGTTTGACTTCGGTGGAGGAACTTTTGACGCCGCGCTCATGAAGATACAGGACGGAATCATGCAGGCCATTGATACTGCCGGTGACAACAAACTTGGTGGTAAGGATATTGATGACGCTATAATAGAGCAAATCATAGTTCCATATTTTCAGCAGAACTATGTGATAGACAATATACTGGCTACTAAGCGTAAAAAGTTTACGGATATGTGGAAGGCCAAAGCTGAGGAAGCTAAAATCCAGCTTTCGTCAAATCCATCATACGATCTGGAAACAGACCTCGGCGAAGAATACGGCGAGGATGATCTGGGTGAAGAACTGTCGCTCTCGCTCACCATCACTCAGGATGACCTTGAGAAGATAGCCGGTCCGATCTATCAGAAGGCTATCGACATCACTAAGAATCTGCTCAAACGAAACGGGATTGATGGCCGCGACCTCGGCGCACTGATTCTTGTTGGAGGTCCGACACATTCGCCGATAGTAAGACGTATGCTCCGCGAGCAGGTCACTCCAAACGTTGACACATCCATTGACCCGATGACCTGTGTGGCAGCCGGAGCTGCGATCTACGGCTCTACAATCGACGTGCCGGAGGAGATAGCCGATGCCAAACGTGACCGCTCCAAAGTGCAGCTTGCCGTATCGTATCAAAGTACGTCGGTGGAGACGGAGGAATGG
Organism: uncultured Staphylococcus sp.; assembly: GCA_964554195.1. Lineage (GTDB taxonomy): Bacteria > Bacteroidota > Bacteroidia > Bacteroidales > Muribaculaceae > Duncaniella. The sequence goes on along the minus strand of CAZKNK010000003.1, from coordinate 11,379 downwards.
GTTTCGGTGGCACTGCTGCGTGACAAGTGTGACAATTACAATGAACCTACCGTCAGGGTGGAATTTGCCCGCACCGACGGCATGTTTACCTCACCGGCGGCTGATGTGGATGTGGTTGGTGATGTGGTTTCGCTTCTGCTCAAGCGCGATGACACCAACACATTTGAAATCCGGTGTTATGACAGCCGCGGCAACAGACTGGAGTGTGAGCCGGCTTCGATTTCCATAATTCAGGGAGTGGCCGGACTCGGTGATGCAGTGATACCGATGGCTCTCGGAATCGGTGCGACAAATGACCGCAACGTTGAGGTGTTCATCCCCATTCAGGGACTCGAAAAGAGCCGTAAGCTCCCTGCTACGGGAAGTACCCGCAGCAATGCCCTCCGCACCCAGAGCGCAATCAGGCCCGGAGTAGAGACCGACATGGTCAGAATGTCGCTCTATCAGACCGAGGATAGCGGCGATGACATCCGTGTGCTGTACTGTCAGCGAATTTATGATGTGGTGATTACGGGTGAGGATGTGCCTCAGCTCGTTCCGGCTGAAAGTGTGATAAACATTAACCTCCACGCAGAGCGTTCAGGTACGATTGACCGCTTTGAGATTGAGATTCCCTGCATCGGATTCACGCTTGACCTGACCGAACGCATGAGCCGAAGCACATCATCGGCCTACTCGGAGAGCTTCCTTGTGCATGAACTGTATGAAATCAAACAGCGCGCCCGCAAACTCAACAATCAGGCGCTGCTTAACCGCATCGACGTGCTTGAACAGCGAGTCCGTAATGCCGGAGCTGACCGCGACGCAATGGACGGAGTGTTTGCCGACATTCAGTCAATAGGACGTGAGGTGGACGCACAGATGCTACTCGGTGAGTGGGACCGTGAGGCAGCCCGCCTGCGTTCAATGTATGATGAACTGGCTAATGACAACAAAAAGTATGGCAATGCCGAGACTACGGCTCTGATAGAACGGCTCAAGACGGAGATGGACAAGGTGCTTGCCTCGCGTGACGTCAATCTTGCCCGCGAACTCTATAATCAGATGTGGAATCTTGACTTCCGCATTGCCGAAGTGGACTTCTACATAGTGTGGCTGCGGCAGTGGAACGATGAATTCTCACGCAAAAACTGGTCGAATCCCTCAAGAGCGCGTGAACTCGTTGACCGCGGCATGAGTATAATCCGCGGCGGTTCGCCGACGGCTGATCAGCTCCGTCCGATAGCGAGAGAAATCAATGACATGCTGCCCGAACATCAGCAGACCGATACACTCCACTAACGCATCAGAAAAAGGACCGTTATGAAATTCAAGTCAAAGGATGTGGTTCTCGACCGCTACACCGTGCTATTCCCGATAAAGGAAGGCTCTTATGCCGAATCATACAGGGTCAAGGATGCTGACGGGAAGCGTTATTTCATGAAACTGATTGACCATTCGCGTCTGCAACCCCATCAGTATGACGATTATGGCCGCATCCGCGAGGTGGAAATCGTCAAGGACCTCTCACATCCCTGCCTGCCAATGATGATTGATTCAGGCGAGATGACGATTGACGGCAAAGAGTATTCCTATATGGTCAACAAATATGTTCCGTCGGAAACCCTTGCCGACCGTCTCATGCGGGCGCAGACGCTCAAGGTATTTGAAATAAAGGAGATAGCCCGCGGACTGCTTTCCGCACTCAAGGCCCTTCATGAAGCGCCGAATCCGATTATACACAATGAAGTGACGGCGCTGAACGTGCTAATGGACCTGTCGGTGGACGATCCGTCGCGCATCTGCCTGATTGACTTCGGCTATGCCCGCCATACGGATGAGGCTTACGAACAGTCAATAGAGGGCCTAAACTGGTTTTATCTTGCTCCGGAGCGTTTTGACGGAGCCTCGACCGTGCAGAGCGACCTTTACTCGGTTGGAGCGTTACTCTATCAGCTGACGTTCGGTATCCTGCCCTGGTTCTGTGATTTGTCAACCATAGCCCCCGAGCGCCGGAAGCAGTATCTGCTGACCCAGAAATCCACTCAGCTGCTCATGCCGCAGATTGACAAGTATGAACTCGACGAGCGATTTCTCAACATAATCCGCAAAGCCCTTGCCGCAGATGCTGACGAGCGCTTCCAGTCAGCTGCCGAATTCCTTGACGCTATAGAGGGACGCGGTAGCGTCATACCCCCGTCACAAAGTCCGGCAACGGCATCGGACCGCCGCGATGCCTTCTCGGCTGACCGCATGGGCGGCAACGGATTTGAGGATGTGGCCGGTATGGCTGACCTGAAGGAGATGCTCCGTAAGCGAGTGCTTAACATACTGCGTGACACTGAAAAGGCGCGCCGCTATAAGCTGAAGATTCCTAACGGAATACTGTTTTACGGACCTCCGGGATGCGGAAAGTCATTCATGGCTGAGAAATTCGCCGAGGAAGCCGGCTATAATTTCAAGCTTGTCAAAGCTTCGGATCTGGCGTCGATCTATATTCACGGTTCGCAGGAAAAGATAGGCAAGCTCTTTGAAGATGCGCGGAACAACGCTCCGACCATACTCTGCTTCGATGAGTTTGACGCCCTCGTGCCTGCCCGCGGCAAACAAGGGGCCGAGCATCAGTCGGGTGAGGTGAACGAATTTCTGACCCAGCTCAACAACTGCGGCGAGACCGGGGTGTTTGTCATAGCGTCGACCAACCGGCCCGACATGATAGATCAGGCCATATTGCGCCGCGGGCGCATAGATCAGGTGATTTATATCCCCGTTCCTGATGCCGAGAGCCGTGCCGCCATGTTTGAGCTGCATCTGAAGGGAAGGCCGTTTGACTCGTCGATAGACTATGAGAAGCTTGCCGGACTGACCGAAAACTACGTTGCGAGTGATATTGCCTACGTGGTCAACGAGGCAGCCGCCCGCGCCGCCTTTTCCGACGTGAAAATCACGTCGGAGCATCTTGAGGAGGTGATTTCTGAAAACCGTCCCTCACTCAGCCCGTCGGCCCTTGCCGAATATGAAAAACTACGTGAAAAAATGGAGGGCGTTGTGGAGCAGCGCCGCCGCATAGGATTCTGAAATTATGGAAAATAACCTTAATCTCGCCACTGCGTTTGCCTTTATGGCATGTGACGGTGATATATCAAAAGATGAAGTCGCCCTGATAAAGAAACTTGGTAGCAAGGGGGTGATCAAGTGTGAAAACATTGACGAAGGTCTCAACAGTCTGCTCAGTCAGCTTAATGAGGATGCGTCGGGCTTCATGAAGCGCTACTTCCGCGCCGTGGAGGAAGCGCATCTTGACGCGGAAGAGAGTCTGGAACTGCTTCGCATCGCCGTTGACACTATTATGGCTGACAATGTGGTGGAATACAGCGAGGTGAAGTTTTTCCGCGCTGTAAGATCACATCTGTCGGCAGTGAGCGACCAGGAGATACTCGAGACATTCCGCGAGGTGGAGGATTTCTGGCTTGAGGCCGACGTGAAAGCCGCCGGTGCCGAATATCTGGAGAGCGACTATCTTAATTCGATAAAGCTCCCGTCATTTGACCCTGCTTCACTCAAGGAGGATGGCGCAGAGAATAAAGATTAACAGCTGGGGCGGCAGCCACGTGGCTGTCGGACCTGACTTTCTGGTTGTAGGAGTGTGTCCGGCCCAAAGTGCGGATGACATTGCCGACAATGTGCAGAAAGTGATTGACTGCGCGGCGCAGCTTGACTATGATCAGTTGCCACCGCTCGAGAGTCAGCGCTTCTTCAGGCTTTTTATCGAGCAGCTGAGGATGGAACTTGACATGTCCGTTACGGATGCTGTTAAGAACAGGCTTGAGGAGCTGTTTGATGATGCGGTGATAGTGAAAGGCGATGAGATTTTCAAGCGGAACGTCAACCTTGAATTTCTTTCGGGAAAGAAAGGGCGCCGGATAGAGGTGTATGACCATATCACGGAGCGGTTACTCATGATGATAAACGGACCGTGGGAGGAGGCTGATGAGGAGGCTGAGTCTGAAAATCAACAGCCGGAGATTTCGGATGCAAAGAGTCATGCAAACCTTGTCAGACCTTCATTTAACGGGCTTGACGGACAGAATGTGGGAGATCTGAATAGCAGCGGAATCGGTATGCCTGTTCCTGTGGCATCTGAAACACCTGAGCCGGCTCCCTCCAAGCCTGAAAAGAAGAAGCCGGCAGCCGCATCGCCCAAAAAGGGTCGGAAGATATGGCGATGGGTTGAGCGGATTTTCTTTATCGTCTGTATCGGTCTGCTTGCTCTGGCGTATTTCGGCGCGGTGAATGATGGCGACCATAAGGTTGGACTGTCTATGAGCAAACTGTCGGTGGCGGAGAGTGACCTGAACGAGGCAAGGAGTGAACTGAATGATGTCAGGGATGAATTGAAAGAAAAAGATCAACTGATTGAAAAGATCGGGAATAAGGTTCCTATTCTTATTGAGAGCTTGCAAGTGGGAGTGGTGGATTATGATAACAATGTGTTGGTTTCACACGGATCGACAATATATTCAAGTAATACACAATATCTTTCGCCGCGAATCACCGGACTTGGATTGGAGTCGGGCAGCGTGACGCTGTATGTGAGATTTTTCAAAAACGGTGTTCTTGACGAGAATAGTTCCGGAGATAATAAGTCGGTTTATAGCAAGTCGATATATATAACAAAGGGAACTACGGAGTCATATATACTCGGAGGCTGGGGCGGCAAAGATTCCGGCTGGTGGAAAAGCGGGAATTACCGGTTTGAAATCTGGTATGGTGACATGTGTCTGGCCGCAAAGAATTTTTATGTATATTGAAACAAAGAGTGCGGGCGCGACAATATCGCGCCCGCACACTATACACAATATAATGAAAATCAACTAAAAAAGTTGGTAGAATTGAATTGACGTCACCTTAGTTGGTGAATCATACGTAGCCACGGATGATGCCGCGGTCAGCGTGACGGATGAAGTTTATGATGGTGTCACGGATTTCGGTCTGAGGCATCTCACGCTCGATGCGGTCAACGGCGTCGGTGAAACTGAGACCGGAGAGATAGAGCATACGGTAGATTTCCTGAATTTCCTCGATGGCTTCGTTGGAGAAACCTCGGCGGCGGAGTCCGACGGAGTTAACGCCGACGTATGAGATGGGTTCACGTGCGGCCTTGACAAATGGGGGAATGTCCTTGTTGATGAGCGCGCCTCCCTGAACCATGATGTATGAGCCGAGGTGGCAGAACTGGTGGACAAGTGTGCCTCCTCCGATTACGGCGAAGTCATCGATGACCACTTCGCCGGCAAGCTGAGTGGCGTTTGAGATGATGACGTTGTTGCCGACGACGCAGTCATGTGCGACGTGGCTGTAGGCCATGATCAGACAGTTGTTTCCGACGACGGTTTTGCCTTTTGAAGCCGTTCCACGGTGGATTGTGACGCACTCGCGGAGGACGGTGTTATCACCGACAATCACGAGAGTATCCTCGCCGTGGAATTTGAGGTCCTGCGGGACAGCGGAGATAACGGCTCCGGGGAAAATGCGGCAGTTTTTACCAATCCGAGCGCCGTCCATAATGGTGGCGTTGGAGTGGATGACGGTTCCTTCACCGATTTCGACGTTGCCGTGAATTGTAACGAAGGGTTCAATCACCACATCGGGAGCAATCTTGGCGTCGGGATGAATATAAGCTAATGGCTGGGTCATAGTCGGGAGTAATTACTTGTTTTTGATAATCTGAGCCATGAATTCACATTCGCTGACTATTTTTTCGCCGACGAAGGCGTAGCCTTTCATCTGGGCCATGCCGCGGCGGAGTTCGGTCATGAATGAAACATGGAAGATGAGAGTGTCACCGGGAACTACTTTGTTGCGGAACTTGACGTTGTCAATCTTCATGAAGTAGGTGGAGTAGCGCTCGGGTTCATCGACGTTTGAGAGGACAAGGAGTCCGCCGGTCTGGGCCATAGCCTCGATCTGGAGAACGCCCGGCATGACGGGTTCCTGGGGGAAGTGACCGGTGAAGAATGGTTCGTTTGAGGTCACGTTTTTGACACCGACGATGTAGTTGGCGCCCTTGTCGATTACTTTGTCGACGAGCTGGAAGGGATAGCGGTGGGGGAGGAGTTCGCGTATGCGGTTATTGTCCATAATCGGCGGGATGTTTGGATTATAGACAGGGGCGAGGATGTCACGCTGCTTGATTTCGCGTCGGATTTTCTTGGCGAAAGTAGTGTTGATGGCGTGGCCGGGCCTGGTTGCAACGACGTGGCCTTTGAGGGGCCGACCGATAAGAGCGAGGTCGCCCATTACGTCGAGGAGTTTGTGGCGGGCGGGTTCGTTTTCGGCGGTGAGGGGGATATTGTTGATGTAGCCGAATTCTTCGACGTGTTTGTGAGGCACGTTCATCAGGTCAGCGAGTCGGTCAAGTTCGGCTTGCTCCATTGGAGTGTCATAGATTACAATGGCATTGTCAAGGTCGCCTCCCTTGATGAGATTGTTTTTGACAAGTGGTTCGATTTCGCGGACGAAAACGAATGTGCGGGCTGAGCTGATTTCGCCGTTGAAGTCGGCTATGTGGTCAAGTGAAGCAAACTGGTTGTTGAGGATGTTTGATTCAAAGTCGATTTTAACGTCGATGGAGAATTCGGAGTCAGGATATACCACGATGGATGAGCCGGTGGTGTCGTCGCGGACTTCGATACGTGATTTCACGATGTAGAAGTCCTTGTCGGCATTCTGCTCCTCGAGACCGGTGCGGGCAATTTCCTCGCAGTAGATTTTAGCGCTGCCGTCGAGGATGGGCATTTCGGGGGCGTTTAGTTCGATGAGGCAGTTGTCAATACCGGCGGCGTAGAGGGCAGCCATGGCGTGTTCGATGGTTGAGATTCGGACGTCGCCTTTAGCAATGACAGTGCCGCGGCAGGTTTCAACGACGTTTTCGGCGAGCGCGTCGATGACGGGCTGGCCTTCGAGGTCGATGCGTTTGAACTTATAGCCGTGGTTTTCGGGCGCGGGGAGGAACGTGGCTTCGATTTCGAGACCGGTGTGCAGGCCTTTGCCTTTGACGGTGAATGGGGCCTTGAGGGTGAGCTGATTCATTATGATTGGGTAGAATTATATGTTACTGTGAGGGGAGTTATTTTTTCAGCTCTTTCTCGATGGCCTTTACGCGGTCAAAGAGTGAGCCGAGTTTCTTGACATAGACGAGGTTTCGGGCGTAGTCCATTATGTCGACAGCTGGGCTTCCCATGAGGCGGTCACCTTCAGCGGTGGCTTTTGAAATGCCGCTCTGGGCGCCGATTTCGGTGTGGTCGGCAACGGTGATGTGGCCGACGATTCCTACCTGTCCACCGATCATGCAGTGAGCGCCGATTTTGGCGGACCCTGCCACACCGGCCTGGGCTGCCATGACGGTGTCGGGACCGATGGCACAGTTGTGGGCTATCTGGATGAGATTGTCGAGTTTCGTACCCTGACCGATACGGGTGGACCCCATCATGGCGCGGTCAATGGTGGTGTTTGCGCCGATTTCCACATCGTCGGCAATCTCAACATTGCCGGTCTGTGGAATTTTTTCGTAGTGGCCGTCGACGGGTGCGAATCCGAATCCGTCGGCACCGATAACGGCACCGGAGTGGATTATGCAGCGGGCGCCGATCTTGCAGCCTTTATATACTTTCACGCCGGGATAGAGAATGGAGCCGTCGCCGATTACCGCATCGTCACCCACATAGACCTGAGGGTAAATTCTGGCACCGGCGCCGATGCGTGCGCGTGGTGAGATGTAGGCAAACGCGCCGACGTAGGCGTCGGGGGCCACTGTGGCGTCAGGTGCGATGAATGAAGGCTGCTCGATGCCTGAGCGGGAGTCGGCAGTCATTTTCTCGACCAGGGCAAGCAGCATGGCCACCGTGGCGTATGGGTCGTCGACCCTGATTAGGGTGGCGCTTACGGGGTGTTCGGGTTTGAAGTCGCGGCTTACGAGGACTGCGCTTGATGCGGTGGAGTAGATGAAGTGGGTGTATTTAGGATTTGCCAGAAACGAGAGTGCGCCCGGGTGGCCTTCCTCGATTTTGGCAAATGTGCTGACCTTTACTTCGCCGTCACCTTCAACGGTTCCGTTGACCATAGCGGCTAACTGTGAAGCTGTGAGTTCCATTTTTTTATTACAGATGAGAATTCTGCGTGCAAAATTACGAAAAAAATGCTATATATGAAATAGTCATTTGACCACGATGGCGTCAGAGGTGTCGGCAAATAGGACCTGACTGAGCCGGTTGAGTGCTTTGACTTTGTCGCAAGCGCGGATGAGGAATGAGATGTTGCAGTCAGAGCCGCCGTAGGAAATCATTCGGACGGGGATGGTGTCAAGTGCGCGGAGGGCGAGGGCTTCAAGTCCGCTGCTGGTCCATTCGAGATTGCCGACCACGCAGATAATGACCATGTCCTTGTCGACGGTGACGGTGCCGAACTGCTTGAGTTCGTCGATGATTTCGGGGAGGAAGCGTGCGGCGTCAACGGTGAGCGATACACCCACTTCAGAAGTTGCGATCATGTCGACGGGTGTCTTGTATTTCTCAAAGGTGGCAAACACGCGGTTGAGGAATCCGTAGGCCAGAAGCATGCGGGAGCTTTTGATCTTGACAGCGGTGACATTGTCCTTAGCAGCCACGGCTTTGATGCACGGCTCGGTGACGCAGTTATAGATGACGGTGCCTGGGGCATCGGGCTGCATGGTGTTGAGCAGGCGCAGGGGGATATTGTTTACCTTAGCGGGGAGGACACATGTTGGGTGGAGGATTTTTGCGCCGAAGTAAGCGAGTTCGGCAGCTTCCTCATAGTGGAGTTCGTGGACGGGTCGGGTGCCTTCGACAAAACGGGGGTCATTGTTGTGCATTCCGTCAATGTCGGTCCAGATTTCAATTTCCTCGGCTTCCACGGCAGCTCCGATGAGCGATGCGGTGTAGTCACTGCCGCCGCGCTGGAGATTGTCGACCTCGCCGCGGGCGTTGCGGCAGATGAATCCCTGGGTGACGTAGATGTCGGCCTCGGAATATTTGTCGAGCAGTGCGCGGAGGTTCATAGCGATGAAGTTGGCGTCGGGTTCGCCGTTCTCGCCGGTTTTCATGAATTCGAGGGCGGGGAGGGCTTCGGCAGCGAGGCCGCGCTCATTGAGGAGAATGGTCATCATGGCCACAGACATCATTTCGCCCTGAGCGAGGATGATTTTCTCCTCGACGGGGGTGAAAACTTCGCGGGCGGCGAATGACCGGATGTAGTTGAAGCAGGATTTGATTTCCCGCAGGGCTTTCTCGCGCGACTCGTGGCTGTCATAGAGCGACGAGAGAGTCTTGAGATATTTTGACTCGAGGAGGTTGATGGTCTCCTTTGCGCCGTTGAGATTGCGCTTGTAGAGATAGTCGGCTATCTCTACAAGCGTGTTGGTGGTTCCTGACATTGCCGAGAGGACTATTATGTTTCTTCCTCTGGGAGCAACGAGCGAGGCAACGTGGCGAATCCTTTCGGCTGAACCGACAGATGTGCCACCGAATTTCAGTACTTTCATTTTCAGCGGTTGTGTGACGGTCAGAGTGAGGATTATTCCTTGATTTTGTCCATCATGGAGGTGAATGCGGTGGCTATACCGTCGGCATCCTTACCGCCGGCCTGAGCGAATCCGGGCTGTCCGCCGCCGCCGCCCTTGATGGAGCGGGCTGCTTCACGGACGAGGATGGATGCGTTGAGTCCTGACTTGACGAGGTCGTCGGTGAACATGACTGTGAGGAGGGGGTGCTTGGCCATATCGACGGTGGCGGCTATGAATGCGGTGTGTTCGGGCGACTGCTGACGGACGGCAAATGCAACGTTCTTGACCACGTCAGGAACACGGATACCGGTCATGCTTACAACCTTGATGCCGTTGACCTCCGTGGCTTCGGCCAGGAGTGAGGATGTGAGGTTGCGGATGCGTTCCTTGAAGTATTCTTCGGCCTGCTTGCGCAGCTCGGCGTTTTCGTCGATTGACTTGCGGATTGCGCCCACGATGTCGGGGGCGTTGTGAAAGAGTTCGCCGAGCTGACGGAGTGTGTCAGACATCTGGTCGACGAGGTCCTCGGCTCTCTCGGCGGTGACTGCCTCGATACGACGGATGCCGGCGGCGATGGAGCTTTCGGATATGATGCGTATCGAGCCGATGTTGCCGGTGTTGGCTGCGTGGGTTCCTCCGCAGAGTTCAATGGAGTCGCCGTAGCGGATGACACGCACTTCCTCGCCGTATTTTTCGCCGAAGAGGGCCATAGCTCCCATCTCAAGTGCTTCGGCGATGGGGATGCAGCGGTGTTCGTCGAGCGGAATGGCCTGACGCACCATGGCATTGGCGATGTGTTCCACCTCACGGAGCTGCTCGGGGGTGACTTTCTGATAGTGGGAGAAGTCAAATCGGAGCAGGGCGGGGCTGACGAATGAGCCTTTCTGCTCAACGTGTGTGCCGAGAACCTGACGGAGGGCGGCGTGGAGCAGGTGGGTGGCGGTGTGGTTGCACTCGGTGGCGCGACGTGCTTCCTGATTTATTTCGGCGCGGAATGTTGCTGTGACGTCGGCCGGAAGTTTCTTGACCAGATGGACGGCGATTCCGTTTTCGCGTTTAGTGTCATAGATTTCCACCACTTCGTCGCCGCTGACAAGTCGACCGGTGTCGCCCACCTGTCCACCCATTTCAGCGTAGAATGGTGTGGGTGAGAGGATGAGCTGATAGAATTCCTTGCCTTTCTGTGTGACTTTGCGGTAGCGGAGTATGTTGGCGTCGGCCACCGGTGTGTCATAGCCTACGAATTCGGGGTCGCCTTCGCGGACCACAACCCAGTCACCGGTCTCAACGGCCGATGCGTTGCGGGCGCGGGTTTTCTGGGCTTCCATCTCGATGTCAAATCCTTTGCGGTCAAGTGTCATTCCGCGTTCCTTGAGGATGAGTTCGGTCAGGTCAAGGGGGAAGCCGTAGGTGTCATAAAGCACGAATGCATCCTTGCCGGAGATTTCGGTTTTGCCTTCTTTCTGAGCTTTGGCTATGGCGTCGTCGAGGATTGCGATGCCCTTGTCAAGGGTGCGGAGGAATGACTCCTCTTCTTCCTTGATGACTTTCATGATGAGTTCGCGCTGCTTTTCGATTTCGGGATATGCCTCGCCCATCGAGTCGATCAGGGTGTTGACGAGCTTATACATGAAGGCCTGTTTCTGGCCGAGGAATGTGTAGGCATATCTGACGGCTCGGCGCAGGATGCGGCGGATTACATAGCCGGCTTTGGCGTTGCCGGGGAGCTGGGAGTCGGCAATGGAGAATGAAATGGTGCGGACATGGTCGGCGATCACGCGCATGGCCACGTCGACTTTGCGGTCCTTGCCGTATTCAAG
>CAZKNK010000002.1:6365-54154 GCA_964554195.1 uncultured Staphylococcus sp. | reverse complement strand
ATGAGAACGAGAAGAGTTCGTCATCGCGTAGCGCTTTCGTCAGAAAGAATCTCGTCCTCTCCACAAAACGAAAAAAGTCAAGTTTGACCATGTTTTTTTCGGTTTAAAAAAAAATCGTTATTTTTGTGGAGTCAATATACTCTAATAATCTCCTAAATAAATGGCAAAAAAAATCCTTTTAATTGCTTCAATCATTGTTGGAACACTGATTGCTGAAGCCCAACATATTGATGTAGTGACGTTAGATACCACAGCTACAGAATTAACCATCCCTCCTTGTCAGAGCATTACGCCATTTACAGGAAAAGGATTCAATAATCTTCGAAAAATCACTTTTAACAACATTGATTATCTTCCACCATGTTCGTTTCACGGACTCCCAAATCTCGAGGAAATCGTATTTTCGGGCGATAATCTAGTCATTAGCGGTGCGCAATTTTTTGATCTGCCAAAACTGAAAAAAGTGGTTTTCAACGGAAACTCATTTCTGATGAATGGCAGTGTGATGGTGGGTCGCTCACCAAATTTTGAATCCTTTGAAATCAATGGCCTTGTGACACTGTCAGAGATTGTCGATCCGGTGGATTGTCCGTTATTCAAGGATTACAGTGGTGATTTTGTCATGCTTTATAATGGCAATAGCAGTCTGATAAATCAAGTCTCCCTTTCCGAAGTGGCTGAAAACAAGAAATATGTCGATGATTTTAATCAGCAGCTCAAAAGGTTGACGGAAATCTATGAAGATCATGAAAATAATCTGGAAATTTCGAGAAACTTCATGTATTTTCATCCTCAGATTATCAGAATTGCCAATGCAATGAATGTCGATACGGTTGCCTACGTTGCAGCTCACGCCAAAGCTCATAACAATCCCTATTTTTGGACAAAACTTGAAACACTTCAACACTCTCCCGCCTATGCTCCGGATAGTGTGGACATTGATTTCACCTACCAGTCGGCATCCGCTGCATGCCTTGTGGAAACAAGAGAGTATTTTAACCTTGACAGCATTGCCGGCAATGGTGATGACATTTCCAGAATAACGAATCTGACATATTGGATTCATGACGTGGTTCGCCATGATGGACGCTCATTTAATCCCGGCGGCCCTAAGTCACTAAAAAATCTTGTGGATTCTTGCCGGCAAAACGATCGTGGGGTAAACTGCCGTATGATGGCGATAATGCTTACTGAAGCGTTGCTCGCCGAGGGTATTCCTGCACGTTATCTTACTTGTGAGCCTAAGGACTTTGATTCTGACCCTGATTGTCATGTGATATGCGTCGCATGGTCCGATTCTTTGAACAAATGGGTATGGGCAGATCCGACCTTCGCAGCATTCGTAACCGATGAAAACGGGCTGATGCTTCATCCCGGTGAGGTGAGAGAGCGGCTCATTAATGATAAGCCCTTATTTATTAATGAAGATGCGAACTGGAATCATCAATCCATTCAGACAAAAGAAAATTATCTGGATTACTATATGGCGAAAAACCTGTATTACATCACCGCCATTACCGCCAACCGACAGGCTCCGGAAAATGATACGATATGTTCAACTTACGTTACACTTTCACCGGTTGACTCGAATTTCACCAATTCACAAATAGTCACCACTGATTACGACACTTTTTGGCAAGCGCCGAAATAAAATTAATCAAGTAGTAGCCTTACGGCATAGGCTTTTCATTCTGCACCACATATTCGCGGACGCGCTGGAAAAGATCGTTGGCAAACACGAATTCATTCAGCGCCTGACATGACGTGCGGTATATCTCGTGCATATCACCCACCCACTCGCGGTAACCGTTTTTGATAAAGATGATGTTCTCGCCGATACCGAGAACAGAGTTCATATCGTGCGTATTTATGATTGTGGTGATATTATATTCGTGAGTGATGTCGCTGAGCAACTCGTCAATCAAAATCGACGTGCGCGGATCAAGTCCGGAGTTAGGTTCGTCGCAAAACAGATATTTGGGATTCAGCGCAATAGCTCGGGCAATGGCTACTCGCTTCTGCATACCGCCCGATATCTCCGACGGATATTTATTTTCGGCTCCGGTAAGATTTACACGTTCAAGGCAGAATCGCGCTCTGTCAAGCATCTCGCTGCGGCTCATGTCGGTAAACATGGTCAGCGGAAACATCACATTGCCGAGAACAGTTTCTGAGTCAAACAGCGCTGAACCTTGAAACAACATTCCGATTTCCTTTCGGAGATTCTTGGTCTGATTGCTGTCCATCATCATGATGTCGCGCCCGTCATATAGTATTTCACCTTCTTCGGGCTTCACAAGTCCGACAATGGATTTTATCAAGACAGTCTTGCCCGATCCGCTCTGGCCTATGATCAGATTGGTCTTGCCGGTGTGGAATGTTGCGCTGACATCGTGGAGAATCGTTTTACCGTCAAACGATTTTGTAAGGTTCTTTACTTCAATCATTGCAATAACAGTTTTGTAAGTACGACATCAAGCAGCAGAATGAGAATTGACGAAGCCACTACGGCATTGGTGCTTGCCTTGCCAACCTCGAGCGCACCTCCTCTGACATAGTATCCGTAGAAAGCCGCAACGGAACTGATCACAAACGAGAAGAAAAGTGATTTGATAAATCCGTACCATACATACCACTCCGAAAACATGGCCTGGAGACCATATATATAACGGCTCACCGGAATCAGATCGGTGACAAGGGCAACCAGAAAACCGCCGAGGAAAGATGTTCCGATACAGAACGCCACAAGGATAGGCATATAGAGCAGAAAACCGATTACCTTCGGCATGACAAGATAGTTGGCCGAATTCACTCCCATGATCTCAAGGGCATCAATCTGTTCCGTGACCCTCATTGTGCCTATTTCAGATGCAATGTTTGATCCGACTTTTCCGGCGAGAATCAGACAGAGAATCGAGTTCGAGAATTCAAGCAGCACAATGTCACGTGTGGCCAGTCCGACCGAATAAGCCGGAATCAGTGGCGAGGTCACATTAAGCTGCATCTGAATGGTGATCACCGCTCCGATAAATATGGAAATTACGATAACGAGCGGAATGGAGTCAACTCCAAGTTTTGCAATCTCCGCTACCGTGCGGGAGAAGAATGACCGCCAGCGGTCAGGTATGGTAAACACTTTGCCCATAAACAGGCAGTAGCGTCCGAATGTCGATAGTGAGTCTGTTATAAACATGATTCTTTAAATATGCCCGCAAATTTAGACAAAAAGAATGAAACTACCGCCCTGCCGTCATAAAAGAATTGGTTGTTTTGGTGTTTTTTGAGGTATTTTTTGAGGTTACTCCCTCATTAGTGTCAGTGTCAGCCACCTCGGGCATACTGTCAAAAAGATGTCATTAAGCTCCCTTTCATCCAAAATTTGTCAAACTTTTGTCTCCAACTATTGTTTTATAAAAAGATTTGATGTAATTTTGCAAAGAATTAAGCGGCCAACTTGAGGCCGGACATTATAATTCTTCCATCATAATCTTTTATTTTCATCATCTCCCGGCTCGGGGGTTTCATCCTGTAATCACGTTTCATTCCGAGGATATTAACCCGTGTCAATCATTCAGTGATTTCCATTCAGACTTTTGTCTGATTCTTACGGCAATTCTTCTGCGATGACAACTGTCAAAATCTCCCCCACCCGATCATCTCTCTTAATTTCGTCAACTCATCTGTTACAATAATATTTATGTTATCAATAACCGATCTGAATTCAATGGATATAGACCAGTTGCAAGCAGCAGCTGAATCCGTCGGATTAAAAAAAATTGACACTTCCGACAAGGAAGCGCTTATCTACAGTATTCTTGACCGTCAGGCCGACAATCTCGCCGCTAACGTAAATCCTGACAACCGCAAAAAAAATGCAGGAAAGTCAGCTGACGCAGTCCCCGCTGAACCCGGAGCTGAACAGCCAAAACGTCGCGGACGCAAACCTAAGAAAAAAACGGCTGATCAGCCGCAGCCCGACGTTCAGCCCGAAGGCGAAACACCTCAAGACTCTTCCGAGCCGGATTTGGCTAAGACCGAACCCGAAATTGCCGCGGAGCCAAAGCGCAAGCGTGGCCGTCCACGTGCCGATTCAAAAGCGCCTCAAGCTCCAAATGAAGCTGAGCCGGCTCAGGATGCCCCACAACCTGACGATAATAATCAGAAATCAAAGCGGAAATCAAAAAACAACCGGCAGCAGAAACCGGAAGGAGATGCCGATGAGAAACTTCTCCCCGCTCCTGCTCCCGCTGACAATGCAACCGCATCGGAACATGAAACTGAATCCGCTCAGGATTCAGGCGTGACTGAGAACAACCAGCTTGAACTTCCGGCTGCACAGGAAGCAGTCAGAAATGTTGACGAGCAAAATCATGAGCCGAACCAACCCCGCCGGGATTTCAGACCTAACAAGAACAATTCGGCTTTCGGCCAGTTCTTCCCCCGTTCAGGAGGACGCACTTTTGCTCCTCGCACCCAGCAGGAACGCGAACAGGCCGCTGCCGCCGCAGCAGCTGCCCCTATCGTGATTGCCGAACCGGTTGCCGAGAAGCAGCCACAGCCGCAGGGTAACAAAAAGAATAAGAAAAACCGTAACAATAACAACAATTTCAACCGCGAGCAGCCTGAACAGCCCAAAATGCCGGTCTATGATTTTGACGGCATTGTCGAGACCTCCGGAGTGCTTGAAATTGTGCCTGAAGGCTACGGATTCCTTCGATCGAGCGACTTTAATTATCTCGCTTCACCTGACGACGTATATGTAACCCAGCAGCAGATACGCCAATACGGTCTGCGCACGGGCGACGTCGTTGAAGCCACAGTCCGCCCGCCGCGTGAAAATGAAAAATATTTCCCGCTCAGCCATGTTATCAGTGTCAATGGCCGCTCACCGGAATTTATCCGTGACCGTGTGGCCTTCGAACATCTCACACCGCTTTTCCCGGATGAGAAGTTTGACCTGACATCAGGTCGGTCATGCAATATCTCGACCCGCGTGGTGGATATGTTCTCACCCATCGGCAAAGGACAGCGCGGCCTGATTGTCGCACCCCCGAAAACCGGTAAGACCATTCTTCTTA
Organism: uncultured Staphylococcus sp.; assembly: GCA_964554195.1. GTDB lineage: Bacteria > Bacteroidota > Bacteroidia > Bacteroidales > Muribaculaceae > Duncaniella. The sequence continues at coordinate 49,076 of CAZKNK010000002.1, read as the reverse complement.
AGGACATCGCCAATGCCATTGCCGAGAATCACCCCGAAACCTACATCATGATTCTTCTTATTGACGAGCGTCCGGAGGAAGTGACCGATATGTCACGCAGCGTAAATGCCGAGGTGATTGCCTCTACTTTCGACGAGCCGGCTGAGCGCCATGTCAAAATTGCATCAATCGTTCTTGAAAAAGCCAAACGTATGGTGGAATGTGGACATGATGTCGTGATTCTTCTTGACTCGATCACACGCCTGGCCCGAGCCTACAACACTTGCGCACCCGCTTCGGGCAAAATCCTTTCGGGAGGTGTGGATGCAAACGCGCTCCAGAAGCCTAAACGCTTCTTCGGTGCTGCCCGAAACATTGAAAACGGCGGATCGCTCACCATCATTGCCACTGCCCTTACCGAGACTTCATCCAAAATGGACGAGGTGATTTTTGAAGAATTCAAAGGAACAGGTAACATGGAGCTTCAGCTTGACCGTAAGCTTTCAAACAAGCGTATATTCCCGGCTGTCGACATTATGGCATCATCCACCCGCCGCGACGATCTGCTTCTGCGTCAGGAAACTCTCAACCGCATGTGGATTCTTCGCCGATTCCTCTCTGACCGCAATTCCATCGAGGCTATGGAATTTATCAAGGACCGCATGGAGCGCACTTCCGATAATGATGAACTCCTCCGCACTATGGGTGACTGACTTTGAACCTCTAACCGTTTCAATTTAAAAATATGAAAACCAAAGACCAACTTATAGATGATCTTCTCACTCTCGCTTTTGCTGAAGATGTGGGCGACGGAGATCACACCACTCTCTCCACAATCCCTGCCGATGAAATAGGATGTCAGCAACTGATTGTCAAAGAGGAGGGAATCCTTGCAGGCGTTGATGTGGCCCGCAAGGTTTTTGAGAAATTTGATCCGGAACTCAAAATGACCGTCTTTATCAATGACGGCGCCCATGTTAAGCCCGGCGATGTTGCCTTTAAGGTTCAGGGACGTGTCCGCTCCCTGCTCCAGACCGAGCGAATCATGCTCAACATCATGCAGCGAATGAGTGGAATAGCCACTACCACCGCCAAATATCAGAAACGACTCGAAGGTCTCAAGACAAAAGTCCTCGACACCCGTAAAACCACTCCCGGAATGAGAATGCTCGAAAAAGAGGCTGTGAAAATCGGCGGAGGAATGAATCACCGTATAGGCCTTTTTGACATGATTCTAATCAAGGACAATCATGTTGATTTTGCCGGCGGAATTCCTCAGGCTGTCAAGGCCGCCCGTGAGTATCTTGCTGAAAAAGGTAAGGATTTAAAAATCGAGGTCGAGGTGCGTAACACTCCTGAAATTCTTCAGGCCATCGAAGCTAAGGCTGACAGGATTATGCTTGATAATTTCACCCCTGAGCAGACTCGTGAAGCCGTCAAACTTATCAACGGACGTGCAGAAATTGAATCATCCGGAGGAATCACGCTTGACACTCTGCGTGACTACGGCGAGACCGGCGTCGATTTTATTTCTGTCGGTGCTTTAACCCATTCAGTCAAGGGCCTTGACATGAGTTTTAAAGCTGTTAAAGAATAACTTCTGATGAATAAAAAAATAACTCTTGTTTCAGCCGTCATGCTTTCAGCCATGGCGGCTTCTGCTGAATTTCTGTCACCCGAATCAGCATGGCAACGCGCTTCTGAAGGCATGGCGCTGAAAGCAGCCGGTATTTCTTCAAAAGAGGCTGAATGTGTCATGCAGCTTCGCGCCGAAGGAGAGCAGATGCCTTCGCTATATCTGTTTCGCAATTCGGCCGACGGATTCATTATCCTTCCGGCCGACGATTGTGCCGCTCCGGTTCTCGGCTATGGCATGAATGGAAGTTTTTCTGAAAATGACATGCCTGAAAACCTACGTTGGTGGCTCGATTCCTACGCCTCAGAAATTGCCTTCGCCCGAAGGAATTCAGCTTCATCATTCCTTGCCGCACCTCGTCCTAACCGTAACCGCATAGCCCCGTTGGTTACCACAACGTGGGATCAGGGTTCGCCATATAATTCGCTTTGTCCAAAAGTCGGTTCCACTTCCACCGTGACCGGATGTGCGGCCACTGCTATGGCTCAGGTCATGAAATATTTCAACTGGCCGGAAAAGGGTACTTCATCCATTTCATATTCATGGAATGGTCAGACCCTTTCGATGGATTTCGCCGCCACGACATTTGACTGGAACAATATGCTCAACTCATACGGTTCATCCGATTCCGCCACATCAAAAACTGCCGTGGCTCGTCTGATGAAAGCTTGCGGTTACAGTTTGGAAATGAACTACGGGACTAATGAGAGTGCCGCCCAGTCTGAAAAAATCGGACAAGCCCTGATTTCCTATTTCAACTATGACCGTGGCCTGTGGAATGCTTGCCGAAATGTCTACACAAATTCCGATTGGGAAACGCTTATTTACAACAACCTCGCCACTTGCGGTCCGGTGTTATACTGCGGCTCAAACAACTCGGCGGGTCATGCCTTTGTGTGCGACGGTTATGAGGCTGACGGATTCTTCCACATTAACTGGGGATGGAGCGGCATGTCTGATGGCTATTACCTTCTTTCAGCACTTAATCCCGGCTCACAGGGCATCGGCGGAAGCACAGCCGGCTATAATTCCGGACAGATGGCCGTAATTGGCATCCGCAAGCCCCAATCTTCATCTTCGCCTCTATCTGCTCCTAACATCGTTGCTTGGTCTACGCCTTCGGTAGCTGTTGACGGTACGGCTGTTTATATGTTCGGACCGTTCTACAATTTCACCACCTACACTCTCAACGGCTATTTCGCCCTCCGTTGCATCAATGAATCCACCGGACGTGAAATCATCACACAGAGTAATAATGATGAGTATGCACCCGGTGTGGGAGTAGCCTACATGGGGGTATCAGTTGAAAGTTTCAGTAAAGGAACGTGGAAATTCTATCCTGTTTTTGTCACGTCATCAGGCGAGAAAATCAGTGTGTCATTCCCTCCGTATCTCGAAAACTACGCACGTGTTCAGATCGGTTCAACCGTTACAGCCGAAATTCCGTCGAAAGGTAGTATCACAGCTTCTTCCGTTGAATTCAACTCCCCGTTCTACCTGAACAGAAAATTCAGTGTATCAGCGTCTGTAAATAACACAGCATCCATTGATTATAGCAGAACCATCACCCCTGTCCTGCTCCGTTCACAAAACATCAGTGACATTGCTGCGTTTGGTGATGAAATCACGCTTGAACTCCCTGCGCAGGCTTCAACTCCACTTGAATACGTCGGCTCGTGGTCAAGCCGTCCGTCCAACGCTCCCGCCCTTACTGCCGGAAATTATTATTTTGCACTTGCGGTGAGCAACGGTTACTCGCTTTCCGGCAACAATATGGTGCCGTCATACTCGGCTATATCTTCTTTCTTCCCCGTTACACTCACGTCAGCTTCCACACCTAAGATTTCTGCAACGATTTCCGTTGCCGGCAACTCTAATGCTGTCAATCCGTCCGAACTCACCTACAATCTTAAGGTTTCTTGCACTTCGGGCTATTTCTCCGATAATGTGAATGTAGGTGTTTTCCCGGCTGAAGGCGGAAGTGCCATTGCTATGGCTGAATCTGATGTGCTGTTCCTTGATGCAGGGCAGTCAAAAACGGTTCAGGTTAAATGTCCGTTTGTCGGTTATCCGTCAACTAATTATCTCGGCGCAGCATTCTACAACGGCACTCAGATTACAGGAACAATTATGTTTACCACAGCTTCAAATGTGGGCATTGAATCGATTGAATCTGACGGTTGGTATTTTAATGCAGGCGGCAACACTCTTTCAGTTTCTGCACCGGCTTCCATTTCGATGCTTTCAATCTACTCCTCTATGGGTAGTGAGGTTTTAACGGTATCTACTCCCGGGTCATCAAAAATGGAGCTTGATTTAGATGAGATTCCCGCTGGAATCTATATTGTTTCGGTTGAGGCCGGACAATCAGTCCGTACCCATAAATTTGTAAAAAAATGAATCCATTTTTCAAATTCTCCACATTGACGGTTGCCATGTCGCTCATCATGGCAACCTCATGCAGTTCGTCAGGTGTTTCGTCAAAATCGGCTTCGTCTGAAGCGTTGCCGGTAGGATCTATTCCGGAGATAATTATTTATAAGACATCAGGAGATTTCACCGACAATCTTCCCGTTACGCTTAATTCATCGCGGTCGGCCATTACATCATATCCCGCACCTTCGGATATATCTGTAGATGCGTCAACGCCTGTCAGTCTTGACGGAGGTTATCTGCTTGATCGTCGCGGAATTTCACAATATACGGCTTTTACCACTTACACCTATCAGGACTACTCTGCATTACCCACTGCCCCATCCGTTGCCACACTGATGGAGAGTGTGATTCCCGGAGCGGTGGTCACTGAAATTGTCAGAATCCCGGCGCATTATTCATCTTCTGTTAAAGAAATGACCGCGATTTGCAATCAATACATAAAACGAGGATTGGAGGGATGTGAAATAATCTACACCGCTCCAACCCTGCGTATTGAAAAATAATCCGGTTTCGGATTTTTCCTATCTTTTACGGCTCAGCGATAACGGATCGTTGAGCTGTTTTTTATGTCGCCCGACGATGTGCCGACATGCAGACGGAACTCACCCGGTTCAGCTGTCCAGTCATGCTTGGCATCGTCGAAATATTGCAGCATATCTGTCGTGATTTCAAACTCTACCTCAGCCATCTCTCCGGGGGCAAGATTCACTTTCCGGAATCCTTTCAGTTCTTTGACCGGACGCGGAAGAGTGGATTTAACATCCGTGACATAGAGTTGAACCACCTCTGCGCCGCTGCGCGTACCCTTGTTTGTCACCGGTACGGTGAGGGTCAGGGTTTCTCCGTCAGTCAACGTATTGGCCGACAGACGTGGCTTGCCGTAGCTGAATGTAGTGTAGCTGAGTCCGTAACCGAACGGGAAAAGGGGCTTGATTTTTTTCGTATCATGCCAGCGGTAACCGACGAGTATGTCGTCAAGATATTCCTGACGCGGATTGTTCCCGTCTGCGTCAGTCACACCGGGATAGGATATTTCACCGAAATAGTGTGCGGAATTATCCTCTATTTTTACCGGAAAAGTGAATGGCAGTTTACCTGACGGATTCACCTTGCCGGTAATAACGTCGGCCATTGACTCCCCTGACATTGTCCCGAGATACCATGACTGCACCACTGCCGGAACTTTGTCAAGCCACGGCATTGCATAAGCATTTCCTGTAATGTTTGCCACAATCAGGTTCGGATTAGCCTCGACCAGTGAAGTGATGAGTTCATCCTGATTCCACGGCAGATTATATTCACGCCGGTCAGTTGACTCGCAATCCTGAAATCCGTTCTTATTGAGTCCGCCGATATAAATGACTGCGTCGGCCATGCGGGCCATTTCCACAGCCTTCATTCTCAAAGAATCAAGCACCGAAGCCGGAACAATATCCTCCTTGCCGTAGCGCGGACGCCCCGACCGGTATCCTTCGGTGTAGCTCACATTTTCAAACGCCTTTTCAAGTGCGTCAAGCGGTGTGAACATATCCTTTACTTTCAGTTCCGATGATCCTCCTCCCTCTGTGAGCAGACGGGTGGCATTCTCACCTACCACAAGCAGATTTTTCACCTTCGAGGGATCAAGCGGCAATATGCCGGTGTTTTTCAACAAAACTATTGACTCGTCGCCGATCTGCTTGGCTGCGGCATAATGCTCCGGAGTGGTCAGTGAGCCGAATGGCTTTTCAGTGTTCATCGATGTGCGGAAAATCAGTCGCAGTATATTGGCGGCTTTGGCATTTACCGTAGAGTCTGAGACCTCGCCATTGAGCAGCATCTCGCGGTATGGACGTGCAAGATAATAGTCATCAAACGTAAACTTGCTTTCCGATGTAAGTCCGTTGGTATATGAACCCATTTCTATGTCAAGCCCGTTTTCAGCTGCTTCACGTGTGTCATGTGCGCCACCCCAGTCTGTTATCACTACACCGTCAAATCCCCACTCCCCGCGGAGAATATCGCAGAGCAAGCGATGGTTATGACATGCGTGTTGACCGTCATATTTATTATAAGCGCCCATCACACTCCACGCACCGCCATCAATCACAGCTTTTTTAAAAGCGGGAAGATAAATTTCATAGAGCGCACGGTCCGACACGGTCACGTCAATTTCTCCGCGCCATTTCTCCTGATTATTGAGTGCGAAATGCTTCACGCAGGCTGCTACTCCGTTTTTCTGGAGTTCCTTAATATAAGGCACCACCATCTCCCCCGCTAAATACGGGTCCTCACCCATATACTCGAAGTTGCGGCCATTGAGGGGAGTACGGTAGATGTTGACGCCCGGACCGAGCAGTACATCCTTTTTGCGATAACGCGCCTCCTCACCTATGCTCTTGCCATAAAGGGCCGACAGCTCGGGATTCCATGTTGCTGCAAGTGCTGTCAGTGCCGGAAAAGCAGTGATGGAGTCATTGGTATATTCGGCATATTTCCAGTTGTTCCAGTTAATCTCGGCTCTGACACCGTGAGGACCGTCGCTCATCCATAATTCCGGAATTCCGAGCCGGGCCACACCCGGGCTGGAAAATTTACCTTGTGCATGACATAGGGCTACTTTTTCTTCAAGGGTCATTCTCGCCAGAGCGTCATTAACCCGTTCCTCAATCGGAGCCGTACGGTCAAGATACACCGGCGTTTCAGCCACAGCCATTGAGGTCAGAGCGGAAAGCAATATCCCGCAGGTAATATAAAGCTTTTTCATTATGCTGATTGTAGATACTTACTTATAACTTGATTTTTATTTCTTTTCCATCATATTCCACCATCTGACCGGCGGCATTCAGTGGGCTTCCGGTTACTGATACACCGTCAAACACCACGATTTCAAACTGTCTTGAACCGGTTTCATAGCTACCCTGACGGTTGCCGATGGTCAGCAATCGGTCTGATTCGTCATAGCTGAATGGGATCATGGAATATATGCCTTTTTCGTAATCATACGTCACTCCGTCATCCTCATATAGAGTGAATGAGCCGTCGGCTCCCGTATATATCGAAATAGTCATAGGTCCCTCCGCCTTCTGTGCGGTCGACATTATTTCGCCGCCCGACGGGATGATTGAGCCTCCCTTTATAAACACCGGAATCCGGTCATAGGGAGCATCAGCCTCAATTTCCTTTCCTCCCTCATATTGTTTTCCGGAATGAAAATCATACCACTTCGCCCCTGCCGGAAGATACACTGTCCTGCTTCGCTGACCATATTTGTAAACCGGTGCTATCATCAAGGCCGGGCCGAACATATATTGGTCCTTGATGTTTCTCACCTTCCTGTCAGCTGTGAAGTCCATCACAAGCGGACGCATAAGAGTATAGTCATCATAGTGTGCCATTGCCGCAAGTGAGTAAATATATGGCATGAGGGTGTAACGCAACCGGATATGCTTCGTGATGGAATTGTAGGCGGGATCTCCTTCCGGAGCAATGTTATATGCTTCGCGGAAAGGCCATTGACCGTGCGCCCTGAATAGCGGAACAAACGCTCCGAACTGATACCAACGTGAATTCAACTCACGCCATTCCTTCAGATCATCATTTTCCTCACCGGTCTTGTCAAACAGTTTTTGTGCGCGGACATACCGGTCCTCCACACAGAATCCGCCTATATCCATAGTCCAGAAAGGGATTCCGCTGATCGAAAAATTGAGTCCGGCAGCTATCTGGGCCTCCATATCTTCCCAACGTGTGGCAATATCCCCGCTCCACGTAGCGGTGGAGTAGCGTTGAAGTCCCGGGAATCCGGAGCGGGTGAGCAGAAACACCCGTCGGTCAGGATCCACTCCGCGCTGTCCGTCATAGATAGCCTCCGCATTCATAAGAGCGTATGCGTTAAAATATTTTGCCGACGGGCCGAGATAGGTTGGTGTCATCAAGTCCTTGCGATATTGGATGTCAATGCAGTCACGTATGTTCGGTTCGCTCGCATCCATCCACCATGCATCAATTCCGAGAGGGACATAATGATCATTCATCTGGCTCCAGAACAGTTTCCGGGCTTCGGGATTATAAGCATCATAGAATGAACCGAGATAGCCCTTTCCGACCCAGTCGAGGATACTGTCCCTGACAGCTCCCTGATACATCCACCCGTTGCGGTCAAATTCCTTGTAATGCTCCGTAGTGACATAGAATTTCGGCCACACCGAAACCATCACCCTGGCATCAAGGGCATGGATGGAATCCACCATTCCTTTCGGGTCAGGGAAGCGTGCCGGGTCAAATTCATGACTGCCCCATGAGTCCTGCTTCCAGTGAAGCCAGTCAATCACGATATTATCAAGCGGAATGTTGCGTTTACGGAATTCATTGACGGTTGAAAGCACCTGCTTGCTGTCATTATATTTTTCGCGGCTCTGCCAGAACCCCATGGCCCATTTAGGCATCACCGGAGCTTTGCCGGTGAGAGTGCGGTAGCCGCTGATTATTTCATCGGGAGTCTGGCCGTAGATGAAATAATAGTCTATCATATCCTGCATCTCACCCCACCATATCATTTTGTTGCGCTCGCTGTCAGCTACGGGCGGATATACACGCAGGCCGCAGTATGCCACCGCCCCGTTAGGCTCCCACTCTATTTTCAGCGGCACTCTTTTACCCTTTTCGAGTTCTACGGAAAACTTATAGCTGTTAGGGTTCCACGATGTGCGCCACCGCTCATCCACCACTTTCTTATTGTCGATATATACCGTCTGATAACCTGAATAATAGAGTATGAAATCATAACGCCCATCCTCAAGCGGCTCAATTTCACCCTCATACACCACTTTTGATTTATTGAATTTAAAGTCACGTGGCAGATTGACCACATGATTTAGATCACCGCGAATCAGATGCTCGAAATAAATTTGCGGCTCCTGTCGTATCATTTCCTTTCCATCTGAAGCTGTATAGCGTCCGGTCAGGAATCCCTCGTTTCCCTCTGAGTCAAAGAGCCTGAACACCTCGCCGAGCTGACGGTAATCCTCCGGGCGGCCCCAGCGGCAGAAAGAATAGCTGTCCCAAAGAATACCGTAATTATCCGTCGACACTACAAAAGGCATCGACACTTTGGTGTTATATTGAAACAACTCTTCGTTTTTCCCTTTATAGTTAAACTCATTTGCCTGATGCTGGCCGAGTCCGTAGAATCCCTCGTCATCGTTAAGCGACTCAAAAGATTGAGTGACCGTATAGCCATCAGTCCCTTCTACCGTAACAGGTGTGAATGACTTTCCTCCCGCAGATTCACTAAGGAGAAGATGCCCTTTATTATCATAAAATTTTACTATTCCATCTTCCATATTAACTTTGACAATTACTTTTTTGGTCGACAATATGGCATAATAGGGCGTTGATTTAAGTGACAAAAAGCCTTTGGAAGTATAAGGCAAGACAATGAGAGAACTGTCCTCCGGAAATTCTCCGGGCGTGGATGAAACTCTGATTATCTCGGGAGTCACTACTTGCAGCCTCGTCATAACCCCGTCGGATTTGAATTCCACCCCGTCGGGCAATGTGTGAAGATATGTCACACGCGCCGACACCGGAACCGAAAAAAATATCGCACAAGATAATAGGAAATGTTTTAACATGGAATAGAATTTGAGTTTATACAAAGTTACGAAAAATAATCACATTAGGTAGATAATATATCTTTTTTTCGTAAATTTGCGATAAAACATATAATTGACTCATGAAGAACCAACGGGCAAAGATAATCGGCATCATACGTCATCGCCTCTTGACTGACGGCGATGGTGTGACTACGCTTGTGGCTTTTCATAGCTGTCCGCTCCGTTGCTCCTATTGTCTTAACCCGCAGTCGTTAGGCGACGGAAGGCATTTCCGCGAGTATTCGCCGGAGCGGCTCTATGCCGAGACCCGTATTGACGAAATTTATTTCATCGCCACTAATGGCGGAGTTACTTTCGGCGGTGGAGAACCTTGCTTGCGCCCGCAGTTTATCCGGAAGTTTCGTGAGTTGTGCGGTCCGGCATGGCGGCTCAATTTGGAAACGTCGCTCAATGTGCCTACCTGCAATGTCGAGGCATTGCTTCCGGTGGTCAACACACTGATAATCGACATTAAGGACATGAATCCTGACATTTACCGCAACTATACGGAGCGGAGCAATGACCTTGTTCTTGAAAATCTCCACCTGTTAGCCGAAGCCGGACGACAAAGCGACTGCATTATCCGCCTGCCGCTGATTCCCTCCTACAACACCGATGCCGACCGCGAGATTAGTCGCAAGGCTCTCGAAGCACTCGGCTTCACCCGATTCGATTTATTCACATACCAAATCCGTAAACACTGAAACTATGGCAAAAGGAAAACAGACATGCAAGATCCTGAAAGAGATTCGTCGACAGATTGCCGAGGCAAACGGCATTGAGTTCGCAACGTCAGAATGTCGCTACAAAGGCGACTGCCTCGGCACATGCCCCAAATGCGAAGCCGAGGTGCGTTACCTTGAGCAGCAACTTCGCACCCGCTCTTTAGCCGGGAAAGCCGTAGCCCTTGCCGGTATCTCGGCGAGTATGTTGCTCTTTTCTGGTTGCAACAATACATCGTCAAATCAAACATCAGATGTAGCTACACAAAGCGAACCGGTTGAACAAATTGAAGTTACTGACACAATCGAGGACGGCGAGCTGCCGATGATTGAAGATTCAATTTCATGTTCAACTTCATGTTCATCTTCTGATATTTCTGATATTATGGTAACTTTAGGCGAAGTTCCCTACGATCTGCCTCCGGAGCCGATTGATCCGGATAAGATTTACGACGTTGTTGATCAAAATCCGCAGTTCCCGGGAGGTGATGATGAAATGCAACGTTTTATTAGTCAGCACTTGAAATATCCCGAAGAGCTATTAAAAGAAGGAATTAAAACTTGTGTGGTCGTGCAGTTTTATGTGGATACATTGGGAAATATTTGCGAGCCAAACATTATAAGAGCTAAAGATCCTGCTTTTAACCAAGAGGCATTGCGTGTTGTAAAACTTTTTCCGAATTTCATTCCCGGCAAGATGAATGGTAGGGTGGTCAATGCAAAATATACACTTCCCATTGACTTCAAATTACCTGCTGATTGACAATGGAATCGCAACATATTCAGAGGGCTGCCGGCATCACTGTCCGCAGCCCTCTTTCCGAATTATATGACTTGCTGTTTCGTAACTGTTTCCTATCTTGAGCCGGCGGTCGAGGTGTCAGCGTTTGCGCTGCCATTGATCAGCTTCGACGCCCCGCGTTTCTGTTTTCCCCACTGGAGATTGTAGTTGATTGAAATATACGGCAGCCTGAAATCTGTGCGGAGATGACGCTCGTTGGTGTTCCACTTGCTCAGCGATCTTGAACCCTGATCATATTTTCCGAACGGAAGCAGGCAGCCTGCCGAGAATCCCCATTGCTTCCAGTTATAGGTCAAATCAATCAGGTTAATATCCTCACCCCACGAGATTTTCTCGCCCCAAAGATCCCGCTGTGCGCGCACATACTGTCCTGAAAGCGTGAAACCCCAATGACGCACCTGAATTATCGCATGTCCGCTCCATGCACTGTTTGTCAGATTATAACCGGTACCACGCATACGCTCCGTACGCCATTGCAGATAGCCGCTGACAGTGAGCCAGTCAGGTACAATCTCAACCTGCGGAGCGATGAAAAGTGACAGATTTTTCAGTCCGCGACTGTTTTCGTAGCTGGTCACAAGTTTCTCGCCCTCCCACCGGAGCAAGGGTGTGATGGCGTTGGGCGATGTGAAAGCTCTGACACCAAACTGACCGTAGACTCTCGGCAACTGGAAATTGTAGCGGAACGTGAGCATGTAGCTGTTTGCAGTCTTAATGTCGGTATTTCCGATTCGCCACTGGAATCCGTCAATCTGTTGGGGCGTGGGATTGGTTTCGGCCAGTGTTGGCGTTGACTGCCACGTCTCGAAATTCAAACGGAGCTGATGTTTCTGGTTGATGCTGTAGGTGACGGATGCCTGCGGACGTATGTTCCATGAACTGCTTCCGAGATCCGTTTCACGGAAAAGAAAATCAGTGTACTGTGCGCCGATGCCTCCGGTCAGTGTGACGCGGTCAATGCGCTGGAAATACTCGGCGAAGAAATACACCTTGTCCTGCCTCTGATGGAAGATGGCGCCGCCGAGGTTTTCGTATGTAGAGCGGTTTCGGTTTGCCGTGTATGATGCTCCGGCTGTCAGTCGGGAGTTCTTCCAGTTCTTGATATAATCCGCCTCGATGACATAGACTTGATTGCGGTCCTTGATGTTGGTGTGAATGTCGGTCAGATAATCCGATGCTTCGGGATACTGTTCCATGTAACCGGAGAAGGTGCGTCCGAAATAAAACTGGCTTCGGAAGTCAACCACAAGAATCTGCCGTCCGGCAAAATGTTGCTCCCAGTAGGCCGATAACGTGGGGCGCGAGCCTTTGTCACCGTTAACGTCACGGAGCAACACATCTCCCGTCCCGAGTGATGACGACATTAAACCGAGAAACTCACTTTTGTTGGTCGGCTTGATGAACCCTCTTGCATCAATGACTATTACGGTGGTGTCTGGTTTTATGTAGTTATATGATGCCCAGACATTTCCTATCGAGTTGTTCAGTTGACCGCTTATCGGTTTTTCGTCGCGGGTGAATGTCTGACCGTCAGGGCGGGTGAAAGTTTCCGTGTAGTCACGATGAGCCTTGAGATTCTCAGTCAGTTTGTAACCGCCGCCCACTTCAATCTGTGACCGTCCGAAATTGAATTTTGCCGACGGATTATATTGTCCCCATGCGGCGTTAAGAGCCTGCGTGGCATACACCATCATCGAACCGCCCGTAGTCGGATTTACGACTATGAAATTCAACACCGCCGTAGCGCCGTTATATCTCAATCCGGGATTCTCCATCCACTCCACCCGCTTGATTGTGGACGGGAGCAGGTTTCTGACTTCGTCAACCGAGGCCACCCGACCGTTTATACGGATCTGCACCGACTGTCCTGCCGAAGTGACGCTGCTAAGTGCATCGTTGACCGAGAGCATCGGTATCATTAGATTGCCCAGCAACTGGACACCGTTTTTGGAGTTTTCCACAGCACTCCGGGAGGGATAATAAAGGTCCATATCCGATTTATGGATTACCTTAGGGGCCTTTACAACCACCTCCTGAAGCTGCTGATTGGAAATCGAATCTGCAATACTTGTCTGCGCTGTAGCCCTGCCGCATATAAACGTAGCGGTAGCGGCAATTAGAATGATTTTCTTCATATTGAGGTTATTTCTATTTTCAGTCATGAGGTCATAAACCGTTATAATTATGACTATGGTCAGGAAACATATTTCCATTTCGTGACGATTTTTGATTTATGTCACAAAATTACGGCTGAATATCAACCTCAGCAATCCCCAAAAGTGTATAATTTGCCCCGGATTCTAAAGCAATTTGTTATTTATAGCGGCAACAATAGCCTCGGAGATGTTTCTCACATCAAGTTTCTCAAAAATCTTCTGACGATACTTCTTCACCGTGTCGGGTGCCAGACAGATGCTGTCGGCAATCTCAGTCATGGTGTGACCCTGAATCGAGAGCGTGATGATTGACTTCTCGATGTCGGTCAGCATAGGCATCTGCTTCTTGTCCCACCGGTTGGTGCGTAGATTATATTCATAGAAGTCAGGGGAGCCGGTGCGATGAATCTCTATTTGGCCCGGACCGGAATGTGTCGATGCTGCAACCACACATAGCGCAAGCCATACCCTGCCGTCAGGAGTGAGGACAAGAGGTGTGAGCTTATGATTTATCAGAATCCTTCTTCCGTGGTTAATCACATGGAAATCATATTGAATATACCACTCCAGACGCTCCTCTACCGGGATTCCATGATAAAATTCAAACCCGACTCTATTTAGAGTAACGAGCATTTCCTGCTCCTCATCCGGCACATATTCAAGGTAAAACCGATAGTTTTTCGCCATCATCTGCTCCGGTGTCAGTTCGCATAGCACCATCGGATTAGGCGAAACATAGAGAAATTTCTGCTGGGAATAATCAATTATGTAGATGCTCTGATAGGTAGAGCGGGCAAAGGCTTCGGCTGCGCGGACATATTCACCCACCCGGCTGTAGTCAAGCGTCTCAGGATGCTCTATCCTGTTGCCGCTGATAAAAAATTTTTCCGTTCCGTTCATTCTCTATTTTTACGGACGTAAAATTAATAATAATAATAATAATAATAATAATAATAATAATAATAAAATTTGTGAATTTTAGGCGAAAAAGTTAAAGTGATCCTTTATATTTCAAGATTCTTCAGGCCGTGAGAAGCATTTCTTTCTGTTTCCCACGGCCTGAAGCGGTATCAAGGTTTCTTTCTGCCCTGTTTATTTCTTCACAAGACGGATGCGGTCAATCAGCGCATGATTTGTGCTGATGTTCATGTTCTCATTGTCAGGGGTGAACGTGAGTGTGACAGTGTGGTCACCTTTCGGAAGATCCACTGCCACGGAGTTTGACCAGCCCCAGTCATTCCAGTTCCCTCTGCCACGCTGCGGCATCACGGCGATTCCGGCGCGCTTACCGTCTACGCTTACCGTGCGGATAGCGCAACGGTTCTCGGTGTTCACCGGTCCGTTGCCGTTGGCATAACGAATAGTGAGAAAATACTCTCCGCTTTCAGGCACGGTGACCGGCACGGTGATTTCACCTGAATTGCGGTCGGTTTCCACAAATCCGTCGCCACTATAGCCGGCCATTTCTGTTTCAGGCTGATAGGCCACCTCCTTTGATTTCATCGCAGTTCCCTCGCCGGGAAGTTCCACCGTCAGCGTAAGTCTGGTTGACATAGGCTCTGATGCAAAGCTCTCAACTCCCTCGTCACTGACTCCGATCACCTGATATTCGCCGGGAACCGAGGCATCGAAAGTGGTGGTATTGACCTTAGCCACAACTTTCCCGTCGCGAAGAATCAGATAGTGGTTTATATATTCTATCGGATTCCATTCCAATGTAGTTCCGTCCAGACGGGCTATAGGGGTCAGAGGCGCCTTAACGTTAGCCACTTCATTAACTTTAAGCGGTGAGATTTCATTGTCGGCCATCGTGATTTCAATGTTCATTGTTCCCTTTGCCTTGTCAGCCGGAATAAATGGAGCCTGCTCGCGGCCATTGACCTTAAATGATTTGATTTTATCGCCATAGCCTGAAACGGTGATGTTCAACACCGCATCACGGTAGCGGAATCCGGTCAGTGATCGGGTGCCGGCAAGTGATTTCGGAACAAACGGATGGAAAGCAAGTCCGTCGGTCATATAGTCGATACCGAACAGAATCTTGTGAGTGATGGCAATGTTTCCGCTCAGACACCAGAGCATGTTCGACGAATTGAGTTCCGTGGCAATGTCACCGTTGTCAAGATTGAAGTTCTCCTTGTTTGTGGCAAAAAGGGCAGCCGGACGGAACACCGAACCGATTGCCTGCATCACGCCCTGCTCGTTTCCTGACTTGGCATTGGCCAATGCCCACCATGCGCCAACCCACGGCCAAAGGGAATTGTTGTGATAAGCCGGCATGTCGGCTATCTGGGGATAGAAAATCGCGGCTCCGAAGGGTGTGACGGGATTACTCTCGGTTACGGTGCGGGCGCGGGCCGGGTCAGCCACATCCCACATTATGGCGAGTGACTCGCCGAGGGTCTCGGCTCTCGGATTGAGAATCAGATTGTCACGCCCGTAAGCATACATGGCGTAATAGCCTTTGTCATCAAGCCAAAGCTGACGGTTAACGGCTTCAGCGATTCGGGCTGACTGAGCGAAAGCCTTCTCCGCCTCTGCTTTGTGGCCGAGTAACTGCGCCGCTTCGCCAAGCGCCTTCCATGCCTGCGCGTGAACCACGGAGGTGGAGAGTGTTTCGGTATTATACACGTCGGCTGTCTGCATCCATTTCGGATGACTCTGCTCACGCCAGTCAATGAACGAGGTCTCTCCTTTCACAAGACCCGACTCGGTTTTATAAAAAGCCTCGGCATCCGTCTCGAGCGAGCGCTTCATGATCGGGTAGATATATTCGAGCCATTTCCGGTCACCCGTCACCTTATAGACCTCAAAAGCGGCTATGCACCAGATTTCACGGTCGGTCGAAACGGGCCATGCTCCGCCGCTGCCGGTGTCCTGGATTATGCGTCCGAGCGGATCCACCTTCTTCATGAGTGAAATCTTTGACGCCTCGGGCTGCATGTAGGCCATGGAGAGAAGGATGGAATAGCTGACGTCGCGTGTCCATACTCCGGCCCATTCCTTGCCGGTGCGCAAGGTTGTGTCAGGCTCTACGGCATTCACCATTTCGTCAAGACCCATGTTATAGATTGCCGCATGGAGCCGGTTGTCGGTCGTAAGTTTCGGGTATGACGTGATGTCGTTTTTAAGTTTCCATGTCTTGTCAATTCCCATGTAATAGCCCGGCTGAGCGGAATATGTCGACACAATTTCGGTTTCACTTGGAGCTGTGGCATAAAACTCACCTTGTGTGATGGTGTCGCCGTGCCACTTATAGGCCGATGTTTCCACAATCACGTCGGCCCTGACGGGCTGAAATGCGGCAGCGGCCATGAAAGGAAGTAAGAGTAATTGTTTTTTCATTTTTCAGGTGTCAGTTAAGTATGATTCCACAAAGATAGTTAATTTCCTACAATATCAAAACGATTGTGACGTTCTATAATTATGCAACAGGAATATGCCTCTACATTATTGGAAAATGCCGTGACCGAACTGTCGCGTCTGCCCGGAATCGGTCGCAAAACGGCTCTTCGTCTTGCGCTTCATATATTGCGGAGCGATGAGAAATCCGGGGTGGCTCTTGGCGAATCCATCATTAACATGCGCCGCGGAATCCGTTACTGCCGCGCGTGTCACAACATCTCCGAGACCGACCTCTGCCCTATCTGCTCATCGCCGTCGCGCGACGCTTCGACGGTTTGTGTGGTGGAGAGTGTCAAGGATGTCATGATTTTTGAAAACACCGGCCAGTTTGCCGGAGTTTATCACGTGTTGGGAGGCGTAATTTCACCTATGGACGGCATCGGTCCGGAGCAACTTGAAATCCGCTCGCTTGTGGATCGTGTGGCTGCCGGTGAAATCAAGGAGGTGATTCTGGCTTTGAGTGCCACGATGGAGGGTGAGACAACCAATTTCTATATCTTCCGGAAGCTCGCTCAGTTTGCCGACCTGAAAATCACCCAGCTTGCCCGCGGTGTGGCTGTTGGAAACGAACTTGAATACATTGACGAGGTCACTTTAGGTCGCTCGTTGGTTAACCGTACTCTTTTCTCCGACTCGCTCACCCATCGCCACTGACACCCGTCACACAAGCAGCCGCTGCATGAAATAGGCGTCGGTGTATGACGGCCCTGTTTTAATCCATGACTTCAACCGACCGGTTATCCTGAATCCGCCCTTCTCAAAAGAACGTCGGCTGGGGATATTGTTCACTCCCGTGACGGCATATAGCTGGTGGATTCCGATGTGATTGCGGCAATATCCGGCCAGTATCTCCAATGCACGGCATCCGTAGCCTTTGCCCCGATGGGCGGCATCGACCAGAATCCCCACTCCTGCCCTGCTGTTGCGCGGGTCAAAATCATATAGGTCAACCGTGCCGATACACTCCGTCGACCCGCTCAGCTCCATCATGAAACGGAGCTGTCGGGCAACGAATATATCAGGATTATATTCAGTGATATAATTCTCAAGCAGTGTGCGTGAAAACGGAGCTATCGTGGCTCCATCTTTCCAGATGGTCGGGTCATTTTCCCAACGATAAAGCACCTCTGTGTCAGTCGGCTCAAGGGCGCGCAGGGTCAATGTGCCGTCTGTCAGATTCACTCTTTCTCAATCAGATAGCGTTCAACATCGAGGGCTGCCTTACATCCCATTCCGGCTGCCGTGATGGCCTGACGGTAGGTTGGATCCGCCACATCGCCGGCGGCAAACACGCCTTCCACGTTGGTGCGGGTCGAGGCTCCGTCAACCTTGATGTAGCCGTGTTCATCCAGTTCGATATATTTCTTGAATACCTCGGTGTTGGGAGTATGACCTATGGCAAGGAAAAATCCGTCGATAGGCAGGTCATATTCCTTCACATCGTCACCTGCTGTTTCAGTCAGTCTGGCTCCTTCGACGAATTCCTCGCCGTAGAGTCCGCGGGTGACAGTGTTGAACAGCACCTTGATGTTTTCTTTATCTGCCACTCGTTTCTGCATCACTTTAGAGGCGCGGAGATGATCCTTGCGGACAATCATGTAGACTTCCGAAGCTATATTGCTGAGATACAGTGCTTCCTCGCAGGCCGTATCACCGCCACCTACTACGGCCACACGCTTGCCGCGATAGAAAAAGCCGTCGCATGTGGCGCATGCCGACACTCCGAGTCCGTTATATTTTTCTTCGTCTGGAATACCGAGATAGCGGGCCGCGGCTCCGGTTGAAATAATCACGGTGTCGGCCTTGATTCGCATTCCGTTATCAGTCACTGCTATAAGAGGATGGCTGCTGAAATCAACTTCCTTCACCACTCCCGGACGGATGTCGGCGCCGAAACGGACAGCCTGCTTGCGAAGGTCGTCCATCAGTTGCGTTCCCTCCACTCCTTCGTGGTAACCGGGAAAGTTTTCCACTTCGGTGGTGATTGTCAGCTGACCTCCGGGCTGATAGCCCTCGATCATCAGAGGATTATTGTTGGCGCGCGAGGCGTAGATTGCGGCAGTATAGCCTGCGGGGCCTGAACCGATTATCAGGCAACGGGTCGTAATCTCTTGTTGTTCCATATCGTTTTTTATTGACGGTTTGTGTGAGGGGTTATCTTAAATCAACTATCTCTACTCCGGGAAATTTCTTTGGGTCGAATCTGAATTGCGACTCCGGTAGAAAAGTCCCTTCGCTGACAGATGTCACGTCGATTGTTACGGCCGAACCTCCGTCAGTATATATAACAATCTTTGAGGGGTAAAGTGTTCGGCGGTCAATGGTGACAAGGAGCTTTGTGATTGTACTCTTTTTGTTAACAGGCACCATTTCAATCAGCTGCGAATTTCCGTCGGTCTTTAGAATTTGTGACTTATACTTGGTGCGGAAGGTGTTGAGTATGGCAAAGGGATTCACTTGAGCCAGCTCGTCGTCGGTAGGTTCGGTGATGTTGACTTCACCAATTTCGGCGGAATATGTCCACTGTGTCTTTCCGTCAAACCATGATTTTAATTGCGGGGAGTCAATCACAAACCGGTTTTTAGCCACCGTCAGCGCTCCCTTTATTGACTGTCCTTCAGCCGATACGCGATATGAAGCGTTGATTGACTTGGCGCTGTTAAGCTTCTCACCGGCGCTCTTGAGCAGTCCGTCGGCCGATTCAGCCGAAGCCATCAGCCATGCAGCCGCCGTCACTAAAAGTATGAGGATTCGTTTTACCATGTTTTTTCGTGAATTTGTCATGCAAAAATACTGAAAATTTCACTCAAATGAAAACCGACATTCAACCATTATGGCTCAACAAGTGTTATAATTGCATAAAAACACCCCTAAACTATTTTATTATGAGCGGAAAATCTGATTTATTAACATCTATTGTGGTCGCAGTGGCCGGAATCGTGATGATATGTTTCTGTCAGCACATCAACATCCTCGCGTGGATTGTGATTCTGATTGGAGTGATGTTCCTGATTCCCGGAATCTTCAGTCTGATTCTCGGAATGCGCAAACGTGAAAACGGTGGAAGCACCACACAGGTCATTGCCGGAATCGGCGCATCGGCCCTCGGTGCCATCATGGTCATCATGCCGGAAGCATTTGCCGGAGTTATAGTCTATATCTTCGCAGGACTGCTTGTCATCGGCGGAATTTACCATATCGTTTATGTCGCATGGCTTGCCCGCCCGTTTGTCTTGCCCTTCTATTACTACATCCTGCCCGTGCTTATGATTGTGGCCGGAGTGGTGTTGCTCACCACCAACATCCGCACTCTTAACAATGTTGTGGTTCTCATCACAGGAATCTCATTTGTGGCATGGTCACTCAGCTCACTTCTCGAGTGGATCGCAACCCACCCCACCAAGACAAAAGAACATAAAGAAATTACCGAATAACCAGCCCCCCACTGTAGCCGGCAGGTAATTCGTAAAAGAGATTCAGTTCAGTATCAAAAACCGCAGAGGCGCCCACCCGGCGTTTCTGCGTTTTTTTATGCAAATAATTTCTCCAACCGGGTTGCGTGAATCAAATAGATTGCGTAAATTTGCAGAAGCTGACCGCATCGCAGAAGCCCGGTCAATGGGCTACGGGGTGGGTCGTCAGCAATATGTTTGCCCTCGGGCAAGCCGCTACATACTGAAACAGCGTTTACTCGACGCACTTTCTTGACTTATCGGAATCTGGTAAATTTCAATCTTCGTCAGGACTGTGACAGACAGTAGATGCCTTTTGCGGATCTGTATTTTTTCCGTTCGTATTTGACACGCCTGTGTCATGTATGAATGCATATCATGTTCTGCGTGAGGCTTCTGCATGTTTGTCCGTTCTACGAAGATGGGCAATACCAGAGCCTCGGTAAGTGGAACGGGCAACAGGTAAGGTTCTCACGTAGTTTCGTTCTTTATCTTATCAATCATATTTTTTATAAGCCAATGCTGAGAACCCGGCGGCAATTTAAAAGTGAGTTATGAATAAACTTTTACTGATGATTTTGGGCGGCTCTCTGTCGCTCTCGGCATTTGCCCGCGAGTTCAGCTACGAATATCAAGGCCAAACGCTGACCTACACCGTCATTGACGAGGCAACTAAAAGTGTAGAAATCAAAGGGGGGGAATATGGTGTTCCGGGAAACACTGTCAGTGGTGATCTGATTATACCGGAAACCGTTAGTGATGGCACAACGGATTACACCGTCACCACAATCGGAGAATTTGCTTTCCTTAAAAGTAGTGAAATGACTTCGGTCTACATTCCTGCGTCTGTTACTGAAATTCGGGAACAAGCTTTCACGGATTGTGACGGATTGACTCGGGCTGAATTTGCAAACATCGAGTCACTCTGTTCAATAAATTTTGGCTTTCGCAACTCCAATCCCCTCTATTATGCCCATAATCTATATCTAAACGGAGAGGCGGTGGCTCCAGATCTTGAAATTCCGGCCACAATTAATCGAATTGGCGGTTTTGCTTTCTGCGGTTTCAGTGGTATGAATTCAGTGACCATTCCTAATTCCATTACCGAAATTGGTCGGGATGCCTTCTATATGTGTAGTGGGTTGACCCGGGCTGAATTTGAAAGCCTCGAATCACTTTGCGCCATAAATTTTGAATCACGCGGTTCCAATCCCCTCTATTATACCCACAAACTTTACATCAACGGAGAAATTTTTACTTCTGATATTGAGATTCCGGCCACAGTTAATCGAATTGGAAGTTATGCGTTCTGCGGTCTAACAATGAGTTCCGTATCTATTCCTAATTCCATCACTGAAATCGGTAAGGAAGCATTTTCGGACTGTAACGGATTGATCCGGGCTGAATTTGCAAGCATCGAGTCACTTTGCTCAATTAAATTTGAAAGCGAGAAGGCTAATCCGCTCTCATTAGCAAATAATCTATATATTGACGGTGTGTCGGTCACTTCTGTTGAAGTTCCCGCATCCATTAACCAGATTGGTGATTATACGTTCAGCGGCTTCACCGGTCTGACGTCCGTGACAATTCCCAATTCCATCACTCAAATCGGCAATGGAGCTTTCTATAATTGTAGCGGACTGACAGAGTTAACTCTTCCTAACTCCATTACTGAAATTGGAAAATTCACTTTCTATAATTGCAAAGGACTGACAGAGGTGACGCTTCCCAACTCCATTACTGAAATCGGAGAATACGCTTTCTCTTTATGCGAAGGACTGACAGAGTTAATCATACCCGGCTCCGTGGTCAAGATTGGAAGACAAGCTTTCTATTTTTGCGGTAGCCTGACCTCTGTATCAATTCCAAATTCAGTCCAAGAAATTGGAGAAAATGCTTTCGGATATTGTTTTAAACTGACCCGGGCCGAATATCAGAGCATCGAATCACTCTGTTCAATATCATTTGGCAATGACTCATCCAATCCACTCTCGTTAGCCAAAAATCTCTATATAAACGGTGAATTGGTAACTGCCGTCGAGATTCCGGCCACCTTCACACGAATTGGCGCGTATACATTCTACAACTGTACAAGTATAAGTTCATTGATTATTCCTAACTCCATCACTGAAATTGATAATTACGCTTTATATGGATGCAGCGGACTGACTGAGTTAAATATTCCCAACTCCGTCACAAAAATCGGCGACTATGCTTTCTTTTCTTTGAAAGGCTTGACTGAACTGACCATTCCCAATTCTGTAACTGAAATCGGAACAGGAGGATTCTTGTACTGTAGTGGCCTGACACGTATTACTTTACCAAACTCAATCACCGAAATTAGCCCGATGCTTCTTTCGTATTGCAGTGCGCTGACATCTGTAACAATTCCAAACACAGTGACAACGATAGGACTCCGCTCCTTCGCATTCTGTAGCAGTCTGACAGATATTGTAATTCCTCCTTCGGTTGAAATAATCAATAATATGGCATTTATTTCAGATAATAATCTGTCATCAGTAATAATGGGATATAATGTGAAGTCAATCGGTGAAATTGCATTCAACTATTGTCCCATTACATCGCTCAGCATCACAGCTCAGACTCCTCCGAATACTTCAGAAGAACCATTCTCCAACTTCTCCGGCACCCTTTATCTTCAGGGACAGGATGCCATCACTGCCTACAGCAATGCCGGTTCACCCTGGAACCAATTCAGCAGTATGCAAACCTTGATAGAACCTACCGGATTTGAGTATAATGGCAACACTACGATTTCAGGCAAGTCAGGCGACACTTTCCAGCTCACTGCCTCAATAATGCCTGAAAACGTTTCGCTGCCGCACCTATTCTGGAGTTCGACCGATCCCTCCGTCGCTACTGTTGACAACAATGGCCTTGTGACAATCATGGCCGACTCCGAATCGGCAACTTCATGCAAGATAATAGCCGAAACACTTTATGCCGACGGTCCAACACTTGAAATTGAGATTTCGGCATCAGTTTCAGGCTTAGTCTCCACCTTCACTGACTCGTCCAAAGGCCGAATCAATTTTAACGAAGCCGTCGAAATCTATAACCTCAGCGGCATCAGAGTGGCCGACGGTATTGACGGCCTTTCGTCAGGCATTTATATTATCCGTCAAGGAGCTAAATCGCAGAAATACGTAGTGAAATAACCACCCGAATCTACCCATCCCCAACAATCATCTCCCGAGGGTGTGACATTGCGAACCTCAATGCCACACCCTAATTTTTTAATCAATCCATCCCGTCATACCCTTCTTCAAGAAACTGGAATTACATTTTTACCTAAGTTTTCAAGCAATATAAACGGGCTGCGCGGTGAGATGGCGCAGCCCGTATTCGTTTTATTATGTGGGGAGAATTGTCGGCGGTGGGGATTATTCCTCGGCAGCGGCAACTTCCGATTCGAGAACCTCTGTTTCGTCTGACTTGATGTTAGGCAACTCAAGGCCAAGATGATGCTTCTTGTCAATCACTTTCAGAATAAGTCCGAGAATAAGCGCAGCTACACCGAGTCCGGCAAGCATCACGAGCGGAGCGGTGTAATTATAGCTGACCGATGCCTGCTCTGCTGTCATGGTGCCATCGGCCACAGCCTTGACAATCTCTGGATTGGTATTGTCAAGCACCTTACCGATAAGGAGCGGGAACAACCACAGACCGATGTTCTGAATCCAGAAAATCAGAGCATAAGCCGAACCGATAATCTTGGCATCAACAAGTTTGGGAACGCTGGGCCAAAGTGATGCCGGAACGAGTGAGAACGATGCGCCGAGGACCAGGATGGTCAGATAGGCCACAATCACACCACCCACCGGACTGTCCTTAAACTGCGGAAGAACAAATGCAAATGTCAGGTGACACGCAATCAGGAGCAACGAACCGAGAATGAGCATTGTGGCGGCTTTACCCTTGTGGTCCACGTAGTTGCCCAGGATTGGGGTGATTCCTACTGCAAGGAGCGGGAACACGGCGAAAATCGTGCTGGCCGACTGACGCATATATCCCATATAGCAGAATATCACAAGCGAAACAATCGACACCACAAGCATCGCATAGCGCATCTGCGGTTTTTTGGAGAAGTTGCTTGCAAATGCCGAGGCTGCAACCACAATCATGATGATATACTGAACGATGGTAACCCCATCACCGCCCCAGAATGAGTCGGGAGCAACGTCGGTGAATGTCAGATTACACTGAAGCATATTCACGGCATACTTCTGAAACGGGAAAATGGCCGAGTAATAAAGCACACAGAGCAGAGCCACAAGCCAGAATCCGCTCGAGGTGAGAATCTGACCGAGGTCACTGATCTTAAACGGCTCATCCTTCTCCTCCTCGGCATGAGTCTGCGAGTCAAGTTTCTTGTCCATGAAGAAGTAGACTATAAACATGATCAACGCAATCATCAGAAGGACAACACCGAAGGCCACCGAACGCGAAACGGATATATCTCCGCCAAGCTCGGCAAACATCGGTGAGAAAATCATACAGGTGGCTACACCCAGACGGGCAAGTGCCATTTCCGATCCCATAGCCAGAGCCATCTCGCGGCCCTTGAACCATTTGACGATACCGCGGCTCACCACTCCGCAACCGAATATCATGAAGCCGACAGCCGAAAACTTGGCCGAAGCGGGCATTCCTTCATAAAAAGGTGCGATGCCGAGCGAGTCAAATACGGGGATATGGTTGAGATGATTGGTGAACCATACGTCGAGCGAGCTACCGATAAAGGCATCCGTAAGCGCATACCAGTTGATCACAGCGCCAACGAGCATAACGGCTCCGGAAAGAACAGCCGTGAATCGAACTCCCATCTTGTCGAGAATGATTCCGGCAAAGATAAGGAAGAAAATAAACACGTTGAGAAACGTCTCTGAACCCTGCATTGTTCCGAATGCGGTTGAGTCCCAGCCGCGGGTCGACTCAAGCAGGTCCTTGATCGGCGACAGTATATCCATGAAGATATAACTGCAAAACATCGCCATTGCCAACAATCCGAGAGCGGTCCACCGCGCCCAGGCCTTGTCGGATAGCACTTCTTTTACATTTTCCATTTTAGGCTTTATTATTGGTTTTGATAAACAAATTTTTTGCAAATTTACGAATTTATAATGTATATGACGGAAAGATTTACTATTTTCGTGGCAAAATTTTAATAATCTTTCAAATCCGAATACAAATGGGATTGATTTCTCAGGAACCTTTCAATCTTGACCGCACGGTCAGGCTACTGATAAACTGCGTCTTGTTTCTCGGCGCTCTTTGGCTTGTCAACACCCTCAAGGGGGTGCTTTTGCCATTTCTCGTAGGATGTCTGATCGCATATCTTCTTGAGCCGTTTCTTCAGTATAACCGCCGGCTGCTCAAGCTGAAAGGCCGGGTGTCGGCCACATTCGTGACGCTTTTCGAGGTCACATTCTTTATCGCTGCACTCTGCTATTTCATCATCCCTATGATAACGGGTGAAGCGTCAGAAATGGCCCTTATGCTAAAGCGCTATGCCGTCACGGAGCGATCCATTCCGTTCATCCCCGAAGGACTCAACGAGTTTCTGCGCCGAAACGTTGACTTTGAACTGATTGCTTCAAAACTATCACACGAGGAGTGGTCGCGCATGATCGAGGAGGGACTGTCGGCCTCATGGTCTGTCATCACAGGCTCAATTTCCCTGATTTTCTCGCTATTTTCATGGGTGGTGGTGCTTCTCTATGTGATTTTCGTAATGATAGACTATGAAAAAATCAGTCACGGCATGATTCGGCTTATCATGCCACGCTATCGCAAGATAGTTTCGACCATAGCAACTGACGTCAAGAATTCCATGAATCATTATTTCCGCGGTCAGGCGTTGGTGGCCTTTTGTGTAGGCATACTTTTCAGCATCGGATTTCTGATTCTCGGTCTGCCGCTGGCCATTGTCCTCGGAATGTTTATTGGCCTGCTCAACATGGTTCCTTACCTGCAACTCATTTCCCTTATCCCAACCACACTCATCTGCATCGTCTACTCCGTTGGAGCAGGCATTTCATTCTGGCAGCTCTGGTGGGAGTGCATTGCGGTCTATTGTATTGTGCAGGTAATTCAGGACCTGTATCTTACCCCCCGAATCATCGGCAAGGCCATGAGCCTCAATCCCGCTCTGATATTCCTCTCGCTGTCAATCTGGGGAACTCTTTTGGGAATCATCGGCCTTATCATTGCCATTCCGCTGACCACCCTTGTCCTGTCATATTACCACAAATATTTCATCGCTCCGCGTGAAGCGGAGTAAGCTGTCAAGGATTCTCGGCGAGATATGTCTCACACGCGAGCTTGAGTTCGTCATACCACTCCTTGCCGAAACGCTCAGTCAGCGGACCTTCAAGAAACTGATATAGACGGATGCCGAGCTGACGACCCTTGCGTTCAGCCGGACGGCATATTTTCCAGCGGTGATAGTTGACAGCCGTGAAGGTGGGATATTCAGTCAGTCTGACCGGATACAGCGCACACGACGACGGTTTTCTGAATCCGCCAGTCCGCCCCTCGGAGCATGCCTTCTCAATGGCGCATAGACACAATCCGCCCGGAGCATAACATGTGAAAACACAGTTTTTTCCGTCAACGATCTGCGTTACCAGATCACCCTCCTCGTCAACATAACTCGTTCCTTCACGTTCAATCACCTCACGTGCGGCAGGAAGCAACTCATCGCGCAGCGACGGTGTGATTTCATTGATTTTATCCCGCTCCTGCTCGGTGATAGGTGCGCCGGCGTCACCCTCAATACAACATTCGCCGTGACATGCGTCAAGGTCACAGCAGAAAAAGCGCTCGGCGAGATCGAGCGAAACGAGTGTATCCTGTATCTGAAACATGATCTGTTCTTCGTCCATAAAAGTTTTTTATCGTCCGGAATTCACCATTGTCACCGCCGTGAGCCGGTCAAACCGCTCGCCCGGACGACGATGGTAGACACGGATCTCATATTCATTGACCGTTTCAAAATAATTACCTTCAACCTGCGCGGTAGCTCCCTTCATGCTTCCTGCCGGGACGGCGAGATACTGATAGTTATAGGCTCCCTGCTTCAGCAACATCGAGGCTTCATAGCGACCGGTGGCATTATTCCATACCATAAGTGACATCGGATCAAACCTGCGCATGGTGAAGTCACCGTCAAGAAAGAAATCCACTCCCTCCTGACGTGGTATTTCGAGTGAAAAATGTGTCATCACATAGTCAGCCTGAACGTCCGAATCGGTTGAATTATATTCTCTTATAAGGAAACGTCCATGCTGTGTGCTGTCATACAGATAGCCCGAAGTATTTCTCCTGATGTCAGGAATCAGGGTCATATTATAGACCGGAGCGCGGTAATCAATATCCTCTACTCCCATTCCCGGAAACTGTGTGGATATGATTTCAAAGCGGCGGTATTCGTTTCCGGCATCGAATATCAGCTGACGGTTATGTTCAAAATATAGTTTGCCGGATGAAACCCGCATCGGCCGGCTGACGGCCACCTCATTATCCAAGCGACCGTTCTGACTGACTTTCACGGTTATATCGCCGAAATAATCCCTCACATCCGTTTCACGTGTATCAACCGTAACCGAAATCTGCTGATGATATGCGTTGGTGTCAATATCGGTGCGCGACGTGGCTTCCGCGCCCACTCTCATTGTGGCCTCACAAACTCCGAACCGGGCTTGAAGCAGGGTTTCGTCCGGGTCATTTTCATCATACACCCGCAGCAGATAGTTGCCTGAACGGGTGATGCGCATACCGGCATTGGGAATTCGGATAACGTAGTGAACATAATGAACCAATGTTGCCTCTGAAAAGGCATATTCCTCTACGTCGGCCTGATTGAATCCGTCAAGAAACTCAGAATCCACGAGTCCTTCCGGACGCCAGTCGCGGTCACAGTGAATCAGTTCGTAACGCATATAGCGCCGGTCATCCGCCAACTCGTCAAAACTGATTACAATGCGGTCACTTTCATCACCAAGCATAATCACATCAGGAGCGTAGGGCGCGCCTTCCACTTCAACCTGAAGCGAGCGGAACGACGGATGAAAAATACCTGTAGACGTGTCAGTTACAGCCGCTAAAGCCCATGAAGCGACGAGAAGATGCACAAATAACAATATGACCCGTCTGAGCTTCACTTCTTTTCCGCTGAAAGCCTGTTATATAATATAGTAATGGCATCAGCTATGAGCGACTGACACGGCTTTGCGCCCTGACTTTTCAGCTCACGGCAGATGATGGAACCGTTTAGTTCACGAAACTTTCCGGCGTCGGCTGAAGTGAGCGAATAGACAGCTTTTTTGTCGGTCGGACAATTAAACTGCATCAGCCCGTCCACAACACCCATTGCCGTCACGGCACCGCACACTTCCCTCATTCCGGCCACACCTCCACCGAGAGCAGCCGTGGCGCGGGCAAGCATCTGCTTATCAACACCGGTCAGGTCATCAAATACCATAGCCACACACTGCGAGCAGTTGTAGCCTTCGGCACGCAGAGCCATAGCCCTGTCTATTCTTGATTGAAGATCATTTACCATTTTATCGGTTCGAGTCCTTGCTCAATGAGGTAATTGTTAGCTCTGGAAAACGGTCGGCTGCCAAAGAATCCTCGCGATGCGCTGAGTGGCGACGGATGGGGCGAGGAGATGACCAGATGGCGGTTTCGGTCAATGAATTCACCTTTCCGCTGCGCGTATGCACCCCATAGGATAAAAACGAGATGCTCGCGGCGCTCTGCAAGCTGACGGATGGCAGCGTCAGTCAACTGCTCCCATCCCTTCCCGGAATGTGAGGTCGGGGTGTGGGCGCGCACCGTAAGCGTAGAGTTGAGCAGAAGTACTCCCTGATCAGCCCATCGGCCCAGATCGCCCGATTGTGGCGGCATTGTCCCGAGGTCTGCCTGAAGTTCCTTGAAAATGTTTATCAGTGATTTCGGAATGGCTATTCCGGGATTAACCGAAAAGCTCAGACCATTAGCCTGACCTTCACCGTGATACGGGTCCTGGCCGAGAATCACCACCTTGACCTTGTCAAACGGGCAACGGTCAAAAGCAGCGAAAATTTTTGATGCGGGAGGGAAAATCCGGGCTGACGAATACTCACTTCTTACAAAATCCGTGAGAGTCCTGAAATATTCCTGATCCCACTCTGATGCGAGTGCCTCTTTCCATGATTTTTCTATTCGGACATCCACAGCCATGAAATAAAAAAGTGATGAGTAGTACCCCTGTAGGGAGTCGAACCCTAATCGTCGGAACCGGAATCCGATATTCTATCCATTGAACTACAAGGGCTTAAAACGTATCATCAAAACCACGGAGCAATCCCCTGCCGTTTTGATGATACAAAATTAAATCATTTATGCGAGAATTCCAAAAAATTCTTCACTCCACTCTGGTGAGTTCGCCCGTTGATGAATCCATTATATATCCTGCTGTACGGACATCATCAGGCATGAGCGGATGGTTGCGGATGAGATCAACCGTTTCACTGACAGCTACCGGTGTATCCTCAAACCCATGCAGCCAACTGTCAAGATCAATTCCGCAATGACGCATCAGGCTGATATGCTCCTCACTGACACCTCGCTCCTTCATCAGATGTATCATCTCGGCTGAATTCATACCCTGCACCCCGCATCCGGTGTGTCCGATAACCATAATCTCGTTTACACCGAGTTCATACACAGCTACAAGAATGGACCTCATAGTGGAATCAAAGGGATTGGTGATGGTTCCGCCGGCATTTTTGATGATTTTGACATCCCCGTTTTTCAGTCCGAGTGCTGCCGGCAGAAGATGGGTCAGACGGGTATCCATACATGTCACTATGGCAATCTTTTTGTCGGGATACTTTGATGTGGCAAACTGTTCGTAGCCCTTGCTTTCAACAAATTTGCGGTTGTGATTCAAAATTTCTTCTATCATGATTCAATCCATTGAAATTCAACAAATTCTTTAGTCTTATCCTTGACCGGAAATAGTGCTGAGGCCCTGAGTCCCGGAATCCAGATTATTTCATCGTCGCGCGTCAGAATCCTGACCGAGTGCTTGGTGTTTTCATCAAGTTTCATGTCAGAAAACAGATCACTCAACTTTTTACTTCCTCTCATGCCGAACGGTGTAAACCTGTCACCCTTCCGCCAGTTACGGACCTCAAAGTGGGGATTTCCTTCAAGCACAGCGGTATCAAACCATGCTCGCATCGGATCACGCACCGGGCGAAACGTGCCGGCCTCTCCCCTTCTCACAATGAGTGGAGGTTGGCCGGGAAATACCCTTTCACACCTGAATTCATTTTCGGCGAGCGGACGGAGTGTGCCGCGGTCAAGAGTATAATGTCCGAATGTCAGTCCGGCGGCATTAGGGTCAGCGACTATTTTTTCAGCCATCTCGCGTCCTATCCCACCATCTCTTCCAAGCTCATATATCACCTGAACCGGATGAGGATTCTCACTGACAATTTGTCCCGCTGCTATTTCCCCCTTGTCTGAAACATATTTTTCCTTCAGGAGTTTAATATAATCCTCAAGCATGAAATAATTATCGCGGAGAATGGCAACCGTATCCCCCAACCGCGCCGATGCTCCGGCAAACAGGCTATTGGCTTCAGGAATAAGCCGGTTGCGGATTCTGTTGCGAGTAAAAATGTTCTCGGCATTGGTTGAATCGGTCACAAAACCGGCACCGGAATCAGCAAGATATTTTTCAAGTTCTTTTCTTGTCAGTTCAAGCAGCGGACGGACAATTACGCCGTTTCGCGGAAGCATGGCCTTCAAGCCTTTAACTCCCGAGCCACGAAGCGCATTGAGCAGAAAGGTCTCCACATTGTCATCCCGATGATGTGCCACCGCTATCGCGTCCAGACCAAGACTAACGCGAAGTTGCTCAAACCACTCATAGCGAAGCGTACGGCAAGCCATCTCCACCGACTCTCCCGTCAGGGCGCGTCGTGAAGCCACATCAAAATCCTTTACGAAAAGCTCAACTCTAAGCCCGGAGCATAAATCCCTGACAAAACCCTCGTCACGGTCACTTTCGGCTCCACGAAGATGGAAGTTGCAGTGCGCGGCCTTGCAGTCTATCCCCGCATCCAAAAGCAGCCGCAACAAAGCCACCGAGTCAGCTCCGCCACTCAGCGCCACAAGGAGTCTATGGTCCGGTCGGATTCCACACGCTTTGAGAATCTCCGGTGAAAGTTTGATGGTTTCTTTATTCACATCTCAAAATTAATAAATCCATTGGAATTTCGGAAATATTTGCCTACCTTTGACAAAACAAGTTTCTGTAAAAATGAAAAAACTATTTGCTATCATCTCATTTCTGGCTCTGACATCGGCCTGCTTTGCAATGTCAAATCAGGTCGACACGCTGACAGTGTCGACCGAATTTATAGTTTCTCCGGCCAAAGCCGTGGTCGCTGTCCCTGAGAGTTATCTTGAGAAAACCGACACAGCCCGCTATCCGGTGGTTTATCTGCTTCATGGCTTCGGCGATGACTACTCATACTATTCCAAGAAAATGGACCTTGCGGCTGCGGCTTCGCGCTACGGTGTGATTATTGTCTGCCCCGATGGCCGAAACAGTTGGTATTGGGACTCTCCTGTCGACTCAAGGATGCAGATGGAGAGCTATATAGTGCGCGATCTCGTTCCGACGGTCGACCGTGATTTCCGAACCATCCCTGAAGCATCATCACGTGCTATTACAGGTCTTAGCATGGGCGGACAGGGTGCGATGTGGCTTGCAATCCGTCACCCCGACATCTGGAAAAACGTTGCTACGATGAGCGGTGGCGTCGATATAACCCAACCGCAGTTTCATAAGAAATGGACCATGTCAAAGCGCCTCGGCACATACGAATCGAATCCGCGTCGGTGGCAGGAACATTCAATCGTGAATCTGGTGAAAGATCTTGAACCGCAAACCCTAAATATCATGATTGTGTGCGGAACAGAAGATTTCTTTTATGACGTCAACTGCGATCTTGACCGCGAACTAAACCGACACAAAGTCGGCCATACATTCGTCACCGCTCCTGGCAACCATTCATGGAACTACTGGAGCAAGGTGATATTCCCCATTCTTGATTTCTTTACTGAAAATTTCTGAGGTTAAGGGCGGAATCAGAAGGGCGCGAGTTCTTCAGAGGTTGCAGCCGTGATGTCGGCACTTCCACCCTGAAACGGCGGAGTGGCTATGCCTGCGGGTATGCCGCTCCCCTGCCCTGCATTATTGATACGTGACCCGACGGTCATGGATGTCATTGTGGTGTTCTCATCCCAATTCTCAAATCGGGCATACTTGGATTTAAACCGCATCTTCACGTCGTCAACTCGACCGCTACGATGCTTTGCCACAATGAATTCGGCAAGACCGCGAATATCATTTCCGGCAGCGTCGACTCCGGATCGAAGATAATATTCCGGACGGTGGATAAAGCATACGATGTCAGCATCCTGCTCTATCGCACCACTCTCGCGGAGGTCGCTCAACTGCGGACGCTTGCCATCCTTGCTGTCAGCGCCACGCGATTCCACGCTTCGGTTAAGCTGCGAAAGGGCCACGATTGGAATATTTAGTTCCTTGGCGAGTTGCTTCAGCGAACGTGAAATCATGCTGACCTCCTGCTCGCGCGAACCGAATTTCATTCCGGACGCATTCATGAGCTGAAGGTAGTCAATGATAATGAATTTCACATCATGCTCACGCACCAGTCGACGAGCCTTTGTGCGGAGTTCAAAGATCGATAGTGAAGCTGTATCGTCAATAAACAGCGGGGCGCCATATAGGTGCTTGATGCGTGACATGAGCTGATCCCACTCCATCGGTGATAGTTGTCCGCTCTTAATCTTTTCACCTTCAATCTCGCAAGTGTTCTGAATCAGACGGTTGACGAGCTGGAGGTTTGACATTTCAAGCGAGAAAATCGCAACCGGGATGTTGCTTGACACAGCCATGTTCTTAGCCATGGAAAGCACGAAGGCCGTCTTGCCCATGGCCGGACGTGCAGCAATAATAATAAGATCCGAGTTCTGCCAGCCAGAAGTTAGTTTATCAAGTTCATGATAGCCTGACTCAAGACCTGACAGACCGGTGGCGCGGTTGGCCGCTATCTGAATCTGCTCTATGGCATGACCGATCACCGGGTCAATCTGAGTCACATCCTTCTTGACGTTGCGCTGCGAAATCTCAAATAGTTTACCTTCCGCTTCCTGAAGCAAGTCATCCACATCATAGCTCTCGTCAAATGCCTGTGATTCAATCTGCGACGCAAACCTTATCAGCTCGCGGGCAAGATATTTCTGCGCTACGATTCTGGCATGATATTCCACATGAGCGCCCGACGCCACTCTCGAAGTAAGTTCGGAAATAAACAACGGACCTCCCACTTCTTCCAGCGCTCCCATCTGGCGTAACTGCTCCGTCACGGTGAGCATATCTATGGGTTGCTGCGAGGCTCCGAGGGTCTGGATTGCCGAGTAGATTTTCTGATTTACCGGTTCGTAAAACGATTCAGGCTTAAGTATGTCACAAACGATTGTGTAGGCGTCCCTCTCAAGCATGAGAGCGCCGAGTACGGCCTCCTCAAGATCCTTGTCACGGGGCGGAATCCGTCCTCCGTAGTCTTTTATCGGATTCGACTGATTGTTTTTGCGGTTGGAGGAATTATAATCGTTGGGCATGACTTGTTGGATTAATGATTGGTGCAAATCTACTAATTTTTTCCGTGACGGCGATTATTTCCTGTAATAAATTCGCTTTACACGTGGCGATACGGAGGTCAGAATCTCGTAAGGAATAGTGTCAAGAATTGATGCAAGTCGTTCCACGGGAGCGTCATTGCCGAATATCTCCACACTGTCGCCAACCTTCACGTCGGCAACATCGGTGACATCTATCATACATAGATCCATGCAGATGTTACCGATTGTCGGGCAAGGAGTTCCTTTTACGATAAACGATGCTCTGCCGCGACCGAGATGACGGTTGATTCCGTCGGCATAGCCGATTGGAATGGTAGCTATTACCGAATCACGTTCCACACGCCCACGGCAACCGTAACCGATCGGAGTTCCCGCCGGCCATCGTTTAAGTGATATGATATGGGTGCGGAGCGTAGCTACGTTCCGGAGCTTATGACCGGAAGCGGTGCCGTAAGGTGAGATGCCGTAGAGTCCTATCCCGAGACGGGCCATGTCATACTTCCCGTAAGCAGCAAACCTCATGATTCCGGCCGTGTTAAGTATGTGGCGTTTGACGGGATAACCGATGAGTGATTCAAGTTCGGCAGCCATCGAATAAAACAATTCAAGCTGCCCCTCGGTGTAATCATCCATGTCAAGGCAATCAGCTGTGGCCAGATGAGAGAACACCGACCGAATCTTCACGGAGTCAGTTTCTGAAATCTTGCGGGCAATTTCGGGAATCTGATTCTGAAGGAAACCTACACGGTGCATACCTGTGTCAAACTTGATATGAACAGGATATGATTCCGTACCATATTTTTCTGCTTCAGTAATTAGACGTGTGAGTTCCTCCGGTGAGAAAACAGCCGGTTCAAGTTTGTGAGCGAAGAGTGAGGGATAGCGGTTTGTAATCGGATTAAGCACCATGATAGGCATAGTGATTCCCGCATCACGTAGCTCAATTCCCTCGTCAATCACCGCAACGGCAAGATAAGCGGCACCTATGCTCTGGAGCGTCTTGGCTATCTCTACGGCACCGAGACCGTAGGCCGAAGCCTTCA
Source organism: uncultured Staphylococcus sp. (assembly GCA_964554195.1). Lineage (GTDB taxonomy): Bacteria > Bacteroidota > Bacteroidia > Bacteroidales > Muribaculaceae > Duncaniella. The sequence goes on along the minus strand of CAZKNK010000002.1, from coordinate 14,054 downwards.
CCATAGCTATCAGTCCGGTGTTTTTGGGGAGCAGACTGCGGTAGCGGTTGAAATTGTGGGTAAGCGCATCAAGATCAACCTCAAGTGAGGTGTCATGGCCGGCAGTCATGCAGATTTCGGCAAAACGCTCAAGCGGCTCCGACTTTGCACCAAACATAAGTATCTGACTCTCACGAATAAGCGAGCCGTTTTGATAGCTTGACAAGATATATGGCATAATCGGATTGCACACCTCCACATTTTCCGGGACGGTGATGATATCGCTAAGTTCGGCAAATGTTTCAGAAACACAATAGATTTTCTCTACGCCAAACATTCCGGCCATTTCAAATGCTTCCTTATAGATGGTTTCAACTTTTCCCACCGACGGATTGCTGCCGGGGGCAAGGAGGTCACCAAGCACAAGCACATGGGGCCGCTCGGGGGAAGAGTGACGGCGGAAAAAATCAAGGGCTTCACGGAGCGAGCGAATATCAGGTGTGAAACGGTCAACGAATATCGTGTTACCGAAACCGCCTTCAAATATCTCACGGCGTTTCTCCACAAGCGGAAGTTCTGAAATGCCGGTGTCACTGTAGCCTGAAAATTTCGTCACGGCGGCTGCAAGCGCATGATAGACAGTGGAATAATCTCCCTTCTCAACCGGATGAAGTGTCGCCTCGGTATATTCTTTCAATATTTCAGGAAGAATAGGATCCGATTCAGCGTAAAAAATATCCGAACAGCGATCAAGGAGCCGGACCTTTTCTATCACTTTTTCGCGATGGGATGAAAATGATGAGTCATGCTCATCGGTTATCGGAGTGATAACCCCAATCATTTTTTCAATCGGGAGTGAGTTCAACCGACTGTAGGCTTGCCCCGGGCCATCAATACCTATCTCAATCAAGGCTACATCAGGAATACCGGCATTCCGGTTAAACATATCACAGACTGCAAGCGGTAAACCAATCTGCGAGTTCCAGCTGCGGGGACTGCGCCTAACATTACACGAGCCGTTAAGTGCGGTAAAAATCAACTCTTTAGTAACTGTTTTACCGATACTTCCGGTGATAATTACCGTGTTACGGAAACCTCGGATGCGGCTATAGGCCAATCTTGACAGTGCTTCCTGAACATCCTTAACCACTATGAAAGTGGCGTCGATGTTGAAACAATATGGCGGGATTTCCTCCACTATAAACACCTTCACACCTTTGGATGCAAGTTCGGGAATGAATCGGTGACCATCACCAATATCCGTGCGGATAGCGGCAAAAACAGTTTCTTCAGGGTCAAAAACCGAACGGCTGTCAGCCAATACATATTTATATATATGGTTCTCATCAAACGACGAGCCTTTTTTAACGTAGATCGGTGAAATGTTGAGGAATAACATTATTGTAAAATTTGACGGTGATTGTTACGCTTATATTCTGCACCGGCAACCCTTGCGGCTTCAACGGTTTCAGGCAGAAAATAAACCTTTGAGAAAATCTCATATATATAATCCACAGCTACTTCCGAGGGGTGTTTCATATCAGCCGCATAAAAGCGGTAATCGCGCAGATCATCAATCAATATTTCGTAGGAAGGGAAATATTCAACTCCGCAAACTGACCGGCAAAGACAGTCGGCTGCAAGCTGGAGAACTGCCTTACCGAGAGTATTACCGTGAAGGCCGTCGGCAAGATGACGTATCGGGCTGATGGTGAGTATTACATTGCACCCGGAATCAGTCAGCCTTCTCAACTGTGGCTCAAGAACTGCAATCACTTCATCCACTCCAAGTCTGCGCCGGGTGAAGCAGTCTGACGGAAATTTATGGCAGTTGCCCACAACCCGACCACTCTCTATATGTGAAAACACGTAAGCGGAACCGAGTGTGAGAATTACAGTGCGGGCTGACCGTAATGATGTGGCCAAAGATTGAAAATCAGAATTGATACTTTCCAATACCATTTCCACCTCCTGACCGCTGTAACGTGAAGCAAACGTAAGGCAGTGATGTCCGCGTGGTCCGGCGGTGAGATCTGATTCTGTGAATTTTCGGTCAGATAAGGCCCTGTCAAGAATTTCGGCCAAAGTGACCGGATTATAAATCGGTCCGAGCGGATTTGAAACCACCGGAAACCCCTGGGCAACAAGCCTCTGCCCCACTTCGTCGGTGAAACATGAGCCGAGCATCACTATTCCGGACTCATGATCAATCTTGAATCCGGATCGTTCGGGAATGATTTCTGTTCTGAACCGCATGACTGTCAAAACATCATGTAGTCAGTGGAGAGAACCTGAAACTCTGTGCGGCGGTTAATCTGGTCAGCAGCATCGCGGTCCTCCGGTGTCAAAGTCTCGATAAATTCAGGATCAAGAACATCACCCTCCTTAAACTGCGGAAATTCGCGTGCAAGGCGTTTGGTGACAGTCTTTGGGCGCGATTTTCCGTAGCCCTGAAACTGAAGTCGGTCAGGCGCGATTCCGGCTTCGATGAGATAGTCTATCACCGACTTTGCGCGACGTCCCGACAAGTCAAGATTATATTCTTCCGACCCATGTCGGTCAGTGTGTGATGCCATCTCAACTGTGATGTTCGGATTATCGTTGAGCAGCTCAACGAGTTCATCAAGTGCCGTTTTGGATTCGGGGCGGAGTGTGGCCTTGTCATAATCATAGAAGATATTCTCAAGGATGTTTGGCTTGGTGATGGACGCAAGAATGAAGTCAATGTTATATTCAGCATCCTCCTCGGCAGTGTCAGAAGTAAACTGCTGCTTCGCGTTAAGATACCCTTTGGCTCCGGCAAGCATCACATATCTCACTCCACGCTCAAGCGGGAATGAGAATGAACCGTCAGGCTTGGCAATGGTGCGCTGGTTTGAACCGTCGTCGCCCACAATCCTGATAACGGCATTAGGCACCGGCTCCTCGTCCTTGTCAAGTACCCAACCTGAAATAGTGATTTTAAGATCAGGCAGTTCAAACGAATACAGATGATCATATCCTCGGCCATCGCCGCGGTTTGAACTGAAATAACCGCTTTCACGCCCCGGATTCTCGAATGTGATTCCGAAGTCATCACCTTCCGAATTAAGCGGGGCGCCGACATTGTCCACAAGCCAGCCGCCTGATGGAGTGAGAGTGGCCTTGAAAATGTCAAGACCTCCGAGTCCGGGATGCCCGTCAGATGAAAAATAAAGGATTGAATCCGTCAGCAGATACGGAAACACTTCATCGCCCGGAGTGTTGATTCCGGCACCGAGGTTCTCAAGCGAGCCGGCACGTTCTTTAAGATTGATGCGCCAGAGATCCTTACCCCCTTCGCCGGGCATATCTGATGTAAAATAAAGATATGTTCCCGAAGGGCTTACTGCCGGATGTCCGAATGAAGCAACCGTGTCATTGATAATCTCAAATTTGACAGGAGCGCTCCACTTGGCGTCGCTGCGCTGCGAAGTCCATATTTCCACACCTGTGCTGCGGTTGGGTTCGCGGCGCGCGCGGGTCAGATACATGGTGGAGCCGTCGGGCGAAAATGAAACAATTCCCTCGTCATTCTCCGAATTGAGTTCTCCCTCCACCGGTTCGGGGCGCTGCCATTCGCCGCGCTCGTTTTTGCGGGCCAACCATACGTCGCTGCGTTTCATTCCGGTGATTTCACTGCGGTTGGTTCCGGTCACTTTTTCATTTGTGGTGGTGAAATAGAGTATGTCGCCGTTAAACATAGGCGCAAAGTCCGCTCTGCGGGAGTTGAACAGTTTCGCATTCTTGACCACGTGGCGTGTACGGTTTTTCTTTAGTTCAAGAGCTTTTTTGGCTCCTATAAGACCTATGCTCGCCACATCGCTCACCGGGTTGAGTTTCAGATAATCCTGATATGCCTTGATGGCACGGTCATACTTGCCGTCACCGTGAAGCGACTGAGCCATGCGGAGAATAGCCGTGGAGTCAGGATACTCATATCTTATCGCATTCTGATACGCCGCAGCCGCCCGGGCGTCCTGACCTAAGGCACGGTAACACTCCGCCATCTTGAACGCCACTACCCCGCGTTCGGCGCGCTGCTCTTTGGCTTTCAGTTTGTTATATATTTTTCTATATGTTTTTGAAGCGTCAAAATATTCACCTCGGGCCATCTGCTCGTCGGCTGTTTTCATTTTTGCCGTGGAGCAGGAAGCAAGCACAGCAAAAACAAGGGCTATCAGGGTCGTTATTCTGAATTGTTTCATCGAAATCTTTCTTTTTTAGGTTTCACGCACACGTACGCACGAATATTTAACGCCTCACCAATACTTAAAATTATCTCTGTTGGAAAATATTTCGTAATTTTGCAGCCGAAAAGTCATAAATCGCTTTATGAATAATCTGTTTCTACAACTATTTCTGACCTTCTTCAAAATCGGAGCCTTCACTTTCGGAGGTGGATGGGCCATGATTTCGATTATCGAGAAGGAAATCGTTGACAAACACGGATGGCTTGCCAGAGATGAGTTTCTTGACCTGCTTGCCGTGGCCCAGTCACTACCCGGCATCCTCGCCGTTAATATTTCAGTGGCCGTCGGTGACCGTCTGCGAGGTCTTAAAGGAAGCATTGTGGCCGCTCTCGGCACCATTCTGCCATCATTTCTGATCATCCTTGCCATTGCCATTTTCCTCACACCGGACCTGATAAAAAACAATGACATCCTGTCACGTATTTTCCGGGGAATCCGTCCCGCTGTGGTTGCACTTATCATCGCACCGGTCATTTCGGCAGCCAAAGCAGCCAAAATCGGATGGAAAACGGTGATAATACCTATCGCTGTCGCGCTTCTTATCTGGTCGCGCCTGCCGGTGGTTTCCAACCCGATCATCTATATCGTTATTGGTGGCGCAGGCGGCTATTTCTGGTTCCGCAATCATCTCAAAGCTCTCCATGCTGTTGAAAATGAAATCAGAAAGGAGGATCAGAAGCTATGATTTATCTTAAACTCATCTGGACCTATCTCAAAATCGGATTGTTCGGTTTCGGCGGCGGTTACGCCATGCTTGCGCTGATTGAACGCGAAATTGTCGGAGCAGGATGGATAACATCACAGATGTTCACCGACATTGTAGCCATTTCACAGATGACTCCCGGACCTATCGGAATCAACTCAGCCACATATATCGGCTACGTTGCCCCCGGTCTTTACAGCGAATCACTTTCAAGCCCGCTTTTCGGGATTCTCGGCTCTATCGCATGTACGCTCGCTGTGGTTCTCCCCTCCTTTTTGCTCGTGATATTCCTGAGTCACCTCATTCATCGCCACAAGGAGTCTACGCTTGTCAAAGGAATTTTTGCCGGACTGCGCCCGGTGGTGGTCGGTCTGATCGCTTCGGCAGCCCTGCTGCTCATGAACGGAGAAAATTTCGGATATATTCCTTATGACATAATCTGGGGCATTATTCTGTGTCTGGCTGCATTCCTGATGGTCTACAAACTCAAGTGGCATCCCATTTTCATAATATGTCTTGCCGGTGTGGCCGGACTGCTGATCTACTGATATGTTTACCTCCTACGAAGAAACCATCAACTATCTGTTCGGTTGTCTGCCCGTTTTCCAACATTCCGGTCCGGGTGCCTACAAACCGGGGCTTGACACAGCGCGTAAACTCGACGAAGCGTTTGGCTCTCCGTCTAAGAACCTGAAAACAATCCATATAGCCGGCACAAACGGAAAAGGTTCCACAGCCCACACGTTAGCAGCCATTCTTCAGGCGGCAGGCTATAAGGTAGGACTTTATACATCGCCGCATCTGGCCGATTTCCGTGAACGAATCCGCATTAACGGCCAAAAAATTCCGCGTGAAAATGTGGTCGGCTTCACCAACCGCTATCTCGACATGCAGCTCGACTGCGCTCCGTCATTTTTCGAGTTGACCACAATCATGGCGTTCGAGTATTTCCGTGACTGTAAGGTTGATGTGGCTGTAATTGAAACCGGTCTCGGGGGCAGACTTGACACCACCAATATCATTATCCCCCTCCTGTCTGTCATCACAAACATTTCCCTTGACCACACCTCTCTTCTCGGCTCCACTCCGGCTGAAATAGCCGCCGAGAAGGCCGGCATCATCAAGCCCGGCGTTCCGGTCATCATCGGCGAAGCTGATGATCACGCTGTCAGAGAAGTTTTTATTTCTACTGCCGCAACCCGGAAGTCACCGATTCTGTTCGCTCCCGCCGTGAATCATGTCAAGACACCCGACGGGATTAGCTACTCGTCGCTCTACGGCACATTTACCGGAGAACTCAAGGGCGACTATCAGGTGCGAAACACGGCTACAGTTCTTGCCGCGCTGTCCATTCTCAGCAGATTCTTCACCATCACACCTTCCACGGTGGCCGAAGGATTCGGGCATGTCACAGCCATGACCGGTCTGATGGGTCGATGGATGAAAATTGCCGACTCCCCTCTTACCGTCTGCGATACCGGCCACAATCCCGGCGGATGGAAATATATCACTCGTCAGCTCGCTGACTTTCCCGGTCATGTCCATCTGATTATCGGGTTCGTGGCCGACAAGGATATTTCATCCGTCCTTTCGATGATAAGCACGCTGAAAAACGTAACTCTATATTTCACCGCTCCCGATGTTCCGCGTGGACTTGCTGCCGAGGCGCTCGCTTCTGAAGCAGCCGGGTTCGGATTAAGCGGTGAAGTGTTTCCGCTTCTTGCCGATGCCATGACAGCGGCCCGAAAGCAATCCGGGGATAACGACATGATTTTTATCGGTGGAAGCAACTTCCTCGTAGCCCCGCTCTTCACTGCCACCGACTGAAATCACCCGTAATCTTTCAAATATTCATCCGCAGAGTCAAAAAATAGGTTGGATATTTCAGCGACTCAAAAAAAATCATTATCTTTGCATGCAATAAAATTTAATAGTTCATACATCTATGTCATTTATTGCAGATAGAGTGAAGATGGACGGTCTGACTTTTGACGACGTTCTTCTGATTCCGGCCTATTCGGAAGTACTTCCCCGTGAAGTGAACCTTACTACCAAATTTTCCCGCAACATTACGCTTAACGTCCCTATCGTCTCCGCGGCAATGGACACCGTGACTGAGGCTGCTCTCGCCATCGCCATCGCCCGCGAGGGAGGTATCGGTGTGATTCACAAAAATATGTCAATCGCCGAGCAGGCCCGTCAGGTTCATGCCGTCAAGAGGGCTGAAAACGGTATGATTTATGACCCCGTCACCATTCAGAAAGGAAGCACCGTGGCCGACGCACTTCGCATGATGGAGGAATGTCACATCGGTGGTATCCCCGTGGTTGACAGCGAGGGCTATCTTGTCGGAATCGTGACAAACCGCGACCTCCGCTTTGAACGCGATCTCAACCGCAAGATTGACGACGTGATGACATCGGAAAATCTCGTCACCACAACCCAGTCAACAAATCTTGAGGAAGCCGCTCAGATTCTGCAACAGCACAAGATTGAAAAACTCCCTGTCGTTGACTCAAAAGGACATCTGATCGGTCTGGTGACCTACAAGGACATCACTAAAGCAAAGGATAAACCTCTGGCCTGCAAGGATTCACGCGGACGTCTGCGTGTGGCTGCCGGTGTCGGTGTGACGGCTGACTCAATGGAGCGTGTCGACGCTCTTGTCAAGGCCGGCGTTGACGCAATCGTGATCGATACCGCCCACGGCCACAGCCGCGGTGTGATCGGTGTGCT
>CAZKNK010000002.1:0-6355 GCA_964554195.1 uncultured Staphylococcus sp. | reverse complement strand
CCTTGTTGAAAACGGTGCCGACGGTGTGAAAGTGGGTATCGGTCCCGGCTCCATCTGCACTACACGTGTGATTGCAGGTGTGGGTGTTCCGCAGCTGAGCGCCGTCTACGATGTTGCCAAAGCCCTCGAGGGTACAGGTGTACCTCTTATCGCCGACGGTGGCATCCGTTACTCAGGTGATATTGTAAAGGCCCTCGCAGCGGGTGCCTACTGTGTGATGCTCGGCGGAATGTTGGCCGGCGTGGAGGAATCGCCCGGCGACACAATCATCTATAACGGCCGTAAATACAAGGCATATCGCGGCATGGGTTCGCTCGAAGCTATGGAAAAAGGCTCGAAAGACCGCTACTTCCAGGCCAATGAAACCGACGCGAAGAAACTTGTTCCTGAAGGCATTGCAGCCCGTGTTCCTTATAAAGGTTCACTCTATGAGGTTGTTTACCAGATGCTTGGTGGGCTTCGTGCCGGCATGGGCTACTGTGGCGCCCCTGACATCGACCATCTCCATTCAGCTAAATTCACCCGAATCACCAATGCCGGAGTGGCTGAAAGTCACCCCCACGATGTGGCCATCACGAGCGAAGCTCCCAACTACAGCTCAATGCCTCACTGATATTACCATCACCTCATATCGCGCCGGAACGAAACACCAACATCGTTCCGGCGCGTTTTTTTGTCATGGAAAATATAATATTTTAACACTCTCTCCGTTTTTAAATAAGATTTATAATAAACATTTTCAACCGATGAAAAAACCAATTCTACCTGTCGCTGTCGCCGCATTAGCCGTGCTTTGCGCCGCGGCCGCGAAAACCGACGACCCGGTGCTGATGACCGTCAACGGCAAGGACATCCGTCAGAGCGAATTTGAATATCTTTACCACAAAAACAATGCCCAGCAGGAGCAACCGCAATCGATTGACGAATACGTGGATATGTTTGTGACCTACAAACTCAAGGTTGCCGACGCTGAAGCTGCCGGAATCGACACCACTGCCTCATTCCGTCAGGAATACGCCGTCTATTGCAACGACCTCGCCGCTCCATATATGCGGGACACACTCGTGGAGGAGCGTCTGGTTCGTGAGGCTTATGATCGCATGAAGCGCTCGGTCGACGTCAGCCAGATCATGCTTCCGATCGGAAACACGTCTGAAGAAAAAATCGCAAACCGTAACCGCCTCGACAGCATCCGCACGGCGATTCTCAACGGCGCCGATTTTGCCGAACTTGCAAAACAATTCTCATCTGACCGCTCCGCACTCCAAAACGGTGGCCATTACGGTTTCATCAATGCCAATATGTACCCATACCCGTTTGAACTTGCAGCCTTCACCACTCCGGTAGGTCAGATTTCAGAAGTTATCGAGGATGCTCCTTACGGCTACCATATCATCCGTGTTGAAGGTGAGAAACCGTCGGCCGGACGAGTTCACGCCCGCCACATCCTCAAGCTCACTCAGGGCATGAACGAGAGTCAGATTGCAATCCGCAAGCAGGTCATCGACTCACTCTACAATCTCGTGAAAAACGGAGCCGACTTTGCAGAAGTTGCAGCGGCCAACAGTGAAGATAGAGGTTCGGCCCGTAACGGCGGCGACCTCGGTTTCTTCTCTCAGGGTAGAATGGTGAAGGAGTTTGAGGACGTAGCGTTCTCACTTGAACCCGGTCAGATTTCCGAACCTTTCATGAGTCCTTACGGATTCCACATCGTTCAGGTTATCGAGCGCACTGACGTTGAGCCTTTTGAAGTAGCTGAAAAATTTCTCCGTCAGGCCATAAGCAAGGACAGTCGCTCGTCGATTCCTGAAATCGAGAAACGAAACGAACTCAAAAAGCAGTTCCATGCCGTAATTGTTCCTGCCGGAATGGATAAGATCAAGAAGCTTATCGCTGAAGCCGGATCCGACTCGTTGGCATTTGCGCGTATTGCTGAAAGCAACATCGAGGTTGCATCCTTCAACGGTAAACCGATCAAGGCCTCGGAGATTGCCGCCACCATCGGCGAGAATCCCCGCGCCATGTCCACCGACCCGTTCACCACATTCAGCGATGCCGCCGGTGAATACCTCAATGAACTCACCACATCCACATATAAGGAAAAACTCCCCGAACTCTACCCTGACTATCGTCATCTCATCAACGAGTATCGTGACGGAATCCTACTTTTTGAAATCTCAAACCGCAATGTGTGGGACAAGTCAAGCAAAGACAAGGAGGGACTGGAGAAGTTCTTCAACGCCAATCGTGCTAAATACGGTTGGGACAAGCCCAAATATAAAGGCTACGTAATTTTTGCCACATCTGACTCTGTTGCTTCCGCAGCTAAAGCATATCTTGCTGCAAACACAGTTGCCCCCGACTCGCTTGCCGCCACCCTCCGCGGTGAATTCGGCCGCAACATTAAGGTTGAAAAAGTGGTTGCCGGTCAGGGCGAGAACGCTATCCTTGACAATGTGGCTTTCGGTGGTGAAAAGCCCGCCCCCGTAGGCCGTTGGACTGAATGGTTCGGATATGCAGGCCGCCTGATTGAGAATCCGGAAGAAGCATCTGACATTCGCGGTATCGTCACTTCTGACTATCAGCAGGAACTCGAGCGACTTTGGGTTGATGACCTTCACAAAAAATATCCTGTCAAGCTTAACAAAAAAGCTCTCAAGAAACTGAAATAATTATTTCAATCCCAAACCTATCCAGAGGGTGTCTGCAATCGCGCGGACACCCTCTGTTGCTTCAGTCGGATTACAGCATTATCGCATAAATTATAAGATAAGGCGGGTTACCTTTGCAGTGCAGAATCTTAATACGAATTGCTATGAAAAATCAACTCTTGGTCTCAGACCGCTTTCACGCAGATTTAATTCAGCGCGTCAACGATTCATTTCCCTCTGATCTGGCGCGGGAACTTATCAGAATAATTAATATCGCTGTCGGTGGAAAGGAATCCGTGGATGCGGCTCTCGCAAGTTGCACCGAACTTGCACGGCAGATTTATCATTTCATCGCGCCTGACATTCAGAAAGCCATAACCCGCTCGGCCCGATGCCGACAGGCTGCTGCACTCAGGAAACAGAAACGAGCGGAAAGGGCCAAAGAAGCCTCGGGAGCCGGAAATCACACCTCGTTATCCGCCCATAGTCAAGTCATGACACGCCAGATGAGAAGGAAACAGGAACGTGAACTTGTAAAAAAGCTGTCACGCTCAATTACCGGAACTGATGCCGGAGCCGGATGATGACTGTTCGGAAAAAAGACGGTGAAATTCGCTTTCGAAATTTGGAGTGAAAATACGTTTGCCGAGATTACGACGTATTTCATCAAGAGTCCAGAACCGGCCGCCGTCCAGTTCATCGGAAGGATGAATCTCACTCTCCTCTACTGTGGCTATAAACGGATTAACAAGTTCCCGCTCTCGGTCCGATTCAAACACGTAAGGTGACAGCGGCTTAAGCCGACCGCACACATCTGCGCCAAGCTCTTCACGAGCTTCACGCACCACAGCCTCCATTATCGGTTCGCCGTAGTCCACATGCCCTCCAACAGCCGTATCCCATTTTCCCGGCTGAATATCCTTCCACTCCGGACGCCGCTGCAAATAGAGCCGTCCGGCAGAATCAAACACATGAACGTGGACCACGGGGTGAAGCAGACGACTGCCCGAATGACACTCGCCGCGTGTGGCCTTGCCTATCGTATTCCCGTCAGTGTCAACGATCGGGAAAATTTCATTACTGTTGTCTGACTTCATCGCATTGCTTTCACAAGGTTACGCAACCGCTTCTCGTGGCTCGAAATAATCAGCAACGTGTCATCGAGAAAAAGACGGGTATTGCCGGTGGGAATGAGATAATCATTTCCACGTTTGATAAAGATTACGAGCGTTTCAGGCGGCAGTGACAGCTCCTTAAGGGTATGTCCGTCGGCAAGCAGCGGACCGGTGACAATGAGTTCCTGCATCGAGGCCTTGATTTCGTCAGGGAGGTCAATATTGAATTTTTTGTCGACCGGCTTGCGTGTCAGACCAAGCCATCGGGCCATAGGATTAACCGTAGTGCCTTGAATCAGAAGTGAGAAAATGGTGATGAAAAACACAATGTTGAACATGAAGCGGGCATGCTCTACGGCAGGCGACATGAGTGCATAGGTGGCGAAAATAATGGGTACCGCTCCGCGAAGTCCGACCCACGAGATATATGTTCGCGCGCGTAATGAAAAGCGCTTGAACGGGGCCAGGGTCGCAAACACCGCCACCGGTCGCGCAATCACGATCATGAACAGACCGAGCAGACAGCCGGGCAGAACAATATGAGAGAGTTCGGCCGGATTGACGAGCAATCCGAGTGTGAGGAACATCACGATCTGAACAAGCCACGTGAATCCGCCGAGAAACGTGCTTATGGTGCGCTTCAGTGCAATACGGTTATTACCGACAACAAGTCCGGCTATATATACGGCCAGATAGCTGTTGCCGCCACACATTTCAGTTAGAGTGAAAGCGAAGAAGCATCCCGCTATCACCATGATGGGATAAAAAAATTCGTTTGAAGCATTGAAGCGGTTGATGATCTTTACCATAATATAGCCCACCACTACTCCGCCGATAGTTCCGACTATAAGCTGCACCACAAGGCGGAAGAGTGATGAAACCGCAAGCGATGCCGTCAGATCCGCCCCGGTCTCAAGTATTGAGATTGAAAGAATCACGAGCAGATAGGCCATAGGGTCATTTGATCCGCTCTCAAGTTCAAGCGTAGGCTTCAGACGCTCCTTCAGGCTTATTCCGGAGGAACTGAGTATGGAGAACACTGATGCCGAATCGGTCGACGACATGATTGAAGCCAGCAGCAGTGACTCAATCCATCCGAAACCGTAGTCAGGAAGGAGTAACCGCATCAGTTCATGAATAAAAGCCCCCGTCAGAATCGTTGTCAGAAGCACACCTACTGTGGCCAACGCGATACCCGGACCGAGAATCGGCTTGATTTGCTTGAATTCAGTGTCAAATCCACCTGTAAACAGAATGATACACAGTGAAAACATACCGATAAACTCCGCCATAGGAGCGCTGTCAAACTGAATGCCGAATCCGTCCGTTCCGGCAAGCATTCCTACTCCAAGAAAAAGGAGCAGTGACGGCATACCGTACTTACTTCCTGCCTTGCCCAGAAGCACACTGAAAAACAGCAGCACGGCAAGAACGAGCATGATGTTTCCGGGGGTGATTTCCATATTTCAGTCCTTATCTATTGTGCAGAAATATTTCCAGAGCGGAGCAGCCATGAGCGACTGACGGATTTCGTCGTTGACAAGCATGGATTTTAGCTCCTCGCGGGTGATGATTCTCACAGCGAGATCCTCCGTATCGTCAAGGTCCTGTCGATCGGTAATCTGCTCTACATCTTCGGCAAGAAATGAATAGCTGAGATTATTTAGCGACCCGGGATTGGCTGAAAGAACCGTCAGCAAGGTCCAACGACCGTTGCCGTAGCCTGTTTCTTCAAGCAACTCGCGACGGGCGCCGGTCTCGGGATCCTCACCCTGCTCCACAACACCCGCACACAGTTCGACAAGCGTCTCGCCCAAGCCGTGACGATATTGTTCCACCATCACAAACTTTCCGTCCTTGCGGCGGGCTATAACGTTAATCCATGTCGGATATTCAAGGACATAATACTCGTCGTTGATGCGACCGTCGGGCAGCTCGACCTTATCCACTCTCGCCGTGAGCCAGGGACGACGAATGAGATATTTGCTTTCAAGCAATTTCCATTTTTCGATCTTTGTTTCCATAATATTCTGTCTTTATTACTGCAAAAGTAACTAAAATCCATCAAATTTTAGTAACTTTGCACCCTCAAAAACATGATTATATTTAACCATATAGACAAACATAATGATTGCAGTCAACAATTTAGGTATCCAGTTTGGTAAAAGAGTTCTGTTTCAAGATGTTAATATAAAATTTACGCCCGGCAACTGTTACGGCATCATCGGTGCCAACGGTGCCGGCAAGTCCACACTGATGAGAATCCTATCGGATCAGCTCTCACCCACCCACGGCTCCGTCACACAAGGTCCTGGCGAACGAATGAGCGTTCTCGAACAGGATCACTTCAAATTTGACGACTGCACGGTGATGGAGACTGTGCTTCGCGGTCACACCGTTCTATGGGACATCATGCAGGAGAAGGATGCTCTCTATGCTAAGGAAGATTTTACTGATGAGGACGGCATCCGCGCATCGGAACTCGAGGAGCGCTTTGCCGAACTTGAAGGATGGAATGCCGAGAGTGACGCTGCGGCACTCCTGAGTGGACTCGGCATTAAGGAGGACCGCCACAACATGCTGATGCGT
>CAZKNK010000001.1:13086-84905 GCA_964554195.1 uncultured Staphylococcus sp. | reverse complement strand
CGCCGGCGAGACCTGTGCCGACAACGATGATGTCGAGGTTGCGCTTGTTGGCGGGATTGACGAGCTTCTGATGAGCCTTATAGTTGGTCCACTTTTCAGCTAAGGGGCCTTCGGGTATCTTAGAGTCTACCTGATATTCAGGGAGTTTTGAGGATTCGATGTCGGCAAAATCCTTCATGATGGGGGTTGAGTCAATCATCCCATCGAGATTTTTAATGTCTGCCATATCTGTTAAAGATGGTGAGTGGTTGATAGATGTTGATTACTTACCGTTGGGGCAGGCGGGGTTTCCGCAGGCTTCGGTGTTACATGTCGCACCCTTGCAGTTGGTGTTTCCGCATGCCTCGCCGTTACATTCAGCACCGAGGCAGACGGTTTTGCCACAGGCTTCGGGCGAACATGTTGTCACTTCCTGACATGCGGCTTCCTGACAAGCGTCAGCCTGATTGCAGGCGGCTTTCATTCCGCAAGGAGTGTCGCAGGGAGCGTTGCAGGGAGCGTCACAGGGGGCGTGACCGGCATTGAAGTCATCCGTAGAGATGGCGTAGCGTGAGGCCTGCCACTCAACGTATTCCTCATACTGCTTTGCAAAGTCGTCGCGGTGAGCGCGGACGGTAAACACGATGGCCTGAGCGATGAAAAGACCTACTACGATTGTAGTCCACCAGCAGCTGATTGTTTTGAGACGGGGAAGCCAGGTGTCATTGTCCCATCCTGCTGTCTGGAACATTGACCAGAAACCGTGGTTCATGTGGAACCAGAGGGCTACGAAGCCGATGATGTAGACAATCGGAGTCCATACCTGTGAGAAGGCAATCTGAATGAAGAGAGTGCCGGCAGCCGGAGCCACTTCCACACCGTCGTGAACATACTCGCCACCCAGAATTTCCTGAAGCTGCATCTTGGCCCAGAACTGGATGAGGTGTACCACTAAGAATGCGAGGACTACGATGCCAAGCACGAGCATGTTTTGCGATGACCATTCCACGCCTTTTGGGGTGGCGGTGACGGCATAGCGGTCGTTGCCGCGGGCGCGACGGTTTTGTACTGTCAGCCACAATGCATAGATGATGTGGATGATAAAGAGGGCGGCAAGTCCTACGGTTGCAATCAGTGCATACCAGTTGGCTCCAAGAAACTCACACACTGCGTTGTAGCCCGAGGGCCAGAAGAGCGCTACACCATTCATCAAGCAGTGAAACGTGACAAAGAGGACGAGACAGGCACCTGTGATGGCCATCACAAGCTTGCGTCCTACAGATGAACAAGTTAACCACATAGTAGTTTTGCGAAATTAATTATGAAAAAATGAATTGTTTAGAAATTTCGAACCTTTGGCAGTGCGGATACAGTTATCCGCCACTGCAAAGGTAAGCAGAATTCGGCGAGCAGACAACTATTAATGAAAAAATTCTTGAATTTATTTGTCACTTTTGCGCACCCCGGGCGAGTTATCACCTTTTTTGATTAACGAAACGTGTGAAAAGGCCTGAAATTTACCCGTTTTCGGGTATATCCGGTGTGGAAAATCAGTAGTAATTTTGCATCAGGATAATTAAGAATCAGTATTTTTTTCATAAGGTTAACAGTGACGAGGGGACTGATGTAATCTATGGCCGGTCCGGGGCATGAGGAAATCATGCGGCGGACCGGCCGGTTTATTGTCAGAGAAGTTTGAACGACGGGACTTCAGACGCTTCGGGGGGTAAAGACGAGTGATGCAAGTGTGCAGGTGTGGCCGTCGGCGTCGATGCGGGCGGTCATCACACCGGGGTCAGCTGTGGGTGCGCCAGAGTAGATGGCGGTTTGTCCGTAGCGGGCCTCGCGCTTGAATGCGATGTCGAAGCGTGAAAGGAAGTTATGTTCATACATTTCAAGTGGCCAGCAGTTGAGCAGCAGTTCCACGTAACGGCGTGTGGTGACGTGGCGGTTGACGTCGATGTCTGACACGGCAAATGTGTAGCTTCCGGCTTTATCGTCAGGATCGGGAGCTGAGAGTTTGCCTTGAGGGGCAATGGGGCATGGCCTATCGGTGACAACATCGGCAAGCGGAGTGAGAGCCGAAAGGTCACCGGCGGCACGGGTCTCCATATTTATTGCCATCCAGATGGTGCGCGAGTAACCGATGGTTTGGTTGCTGTCGAGGTCAATCAGTTCGAAATCGCGCTCTGAAAAAAGTCGGTTGATGGAGTGGACCCATGTCAGGAGGCGGTAGTGCCGCCCCACACGTGTAGGCTCCGACAACTCAATCGAGATGCGGCTCAGCACCCACGAGATGCCGTCGGCAATCATGCGGTCAAAGCCGACACCGAGCGCATTGGCGTGACCGGTGGCGGTTTCGATGATGAGGTTTGTCAGATTAGCGGGCGAGAGTTCGCGCTGAGCATTGCAGTCGGCCGCCGTCAATATGAAATCGGTGTGAAATGTGGTCTGAAGCATACCGCAAAGTTACTCAAATCCCCTATTTCCACCAAATTTTAGTTGTCTGATTCACTCCACCTCCACCACCATCCGCGAAACACCCTGAGGCGAAAACACCCCGTATCCTCCGTTGACGTTGCCGCGAAGTGATATGTCGCCTGATATGAACTCCGAACTTCCGATCAGGATGGTGCTGTTATAGTCGTCCCAGAAGTCAAACACTTCCTCACTTACCCGACACAAATTAAGCTCGAGCCGCTGACCTACTGTAGGGTTGGAGGTGTATGTGACAGTGTCATGCTTTACTTTGGGCATAAATACGGGAATCTCCACCGGTCTACCACTACGGGTGGCCTTGACTGTCGACATGATGGCGGGAAGGGCGCGGACCCGTGAGGGAGAGTTCAGATCGCGCACTGTCACATAGTAATAGGCAGGAGTGTCGTCAGGCGAGGTAAATGTCATGCTGACACTCCGCAGTGTGTCATTGCCGGCGATCGGCGAAACTGTCACATTGTCGATCGGAGTCGGTTCAGGCATCATGGCTGAGGCGGTGACCTTTTTACCACCGAATTCGGCTGTTATGGTGTAGGTGCGCCCGGGAACGCCATAGAGTTCCGACGTGTGGTATCTGTAAGGTGGAAAATAATTCCGGTCAGGTGAACCGGTCATGATGGCGGTGGTTTCGCCATCGGATATTGTAATCTTGCCCCAACGGATCACTTTCGATGATATTTCGGCTCCCGAACCGGGGTCAAGTGATTCTGTCAGCAGCGCTACCGGGAAACCGTAGGAATCAATCCATGCGTCAAGGACAGGCACGTCGGGATGGTTCACTCCGTCATCGTCAGTCAGACAGGAATTTAAAAGAATGGCTATGGAAATGATGATGAGGATGCGTGACATGGTTCATAGAATTAATGTGTAGCTTATCGACGGAAGGAACCGGTAAAGCGACGAGCGACGGTGAAGCTTTACGACACCGGTTTTGGGGTTTAGTTCAAACGACTGCATCTCAACGTTGCGGCGTCCGTAGGCATTTATCAGGGAGAAGTTGATGAGATGGCTGAGTGTTTTCGGACCAATCCTCGACGATGTCCGGTAGGTGGCCGAAAGGTCAAGACGGTGGTAGGCCGGAAACCGGGATGAGTTGTGACGCCCGAATTCATTGATGATATTTCCGGCAATGATATAGATGGCCTTGACAGGAGTGTAGGGACGTCCGGATGTGTATATGAAGTTTGCCTGAAGGTTCCATCGTGAGGATGGAGCGAATGTCAGATTGGCATGGATGGCATGGCCTTGTTCAGACACTCCACGAAACCACACGTCATTTCCTGGAAAGCGCCGTCGGGCGATACCGAGTGAATAGCTTGACTCAACAAGGATTTTACTGAAACTCTTATGTGCCGTCAGCGCAAAGCCTGTATTGAATCCGTGGCCGGAGAGGATGTGACTCTCGGGATTATAGTCAGATGAGGCAATGTCAAGTAGCTGCCCTGAGTAGTCGGGTTCGCCTGATATGAGCCGGAAATATGCCGATTCTTCTAAGCCGATGCCCCACGGCAGTTCATGCGTTCCGGAGAGTGTCACTCCATAAGCTCTGCTCACTGGGATGTTTGCCGATGCGGGCAGAAAGAAATCAGTGGCCATGCCTATCTCTGAAAATCCAACCTGATGGAAGAATTGCGAAAAGACGGCCAACTGCGCGGCGTATGATGAATTGTCACATTCAGCCGATACGCTGATTCTCGGATTGATGGCATGAAAAATCATGTTTCCGGTTTCCCATAGTCCCGCTGATAGTCCGGCATCGAGTCTCAGGAGTGACGAAACACGCATACTTATGTCAGAATAGATTCTCTGCTCGCTACATTGATAGACTGACGATGATGGTGGTGTGGCTCCCTGTTGTCCAAATCCGGAAATGAATCCGGTGTTGACATTAAAGCGGTAGAGTGATACTTCGTAGCCTGCTGAAATTTTGGTTAGTGACGAGGTGTCAGTGTTGAGTGTAAAGTTTCCTGTCAATCCGATTTGTTGGAGCGAGGATGGCAGCGAAATGCCGAGTCCTGTCAGACTGACTTTCACGTCAGAGGAGAAGGAACTGTAAAACAGTCTTGACAGATAGTTGACGCGCTCGTTTGGCGAGTGGCTCCATGACAGGGCGGCCATACGGTTTTTCCATCCGGCGGTCACATCTATGTCATAGCTTCGGTCATCATACCCCATCCGGTCATTGCCGAAATAGGCGTCTAAGGAAAATGTTCCGGCGGTTTCTGTGGGATAGGTGGCAGTAAGATTGAAGTCGCTGAAACGGTAACCGATTTCCTGACTCTCCTTTGAAAGAAGTCTGGAATAGAGCTGATCAATATATGATATTCGTGCCGAGAATCCGACAGCGACTTGTCCGGCCACCGGAGTGCGCAGGGTGAGTGACGATGAGAGTAGACCAATGTTGATATTGGCATGGACACTCTCAGGAAGTCGATCAAACGAATGGAAATCAACCACACCTCCGAGCCGTTGAGGTGATGAGGCCGGATGGATGGATTTCTCCACTGTCATCCGGCTGAAATGAGAGGTGTTGAAGGTGGAGAATATGCCTCCGAAACGATAAGGGAAAAAGATTGGGGCGCCTGCAATGCGATAGACGGTCTGATTGGGGGTGGCTCCTTCGAGAGAGATTCCGGATGAATAGTCGGAGCGGGAGTAGACCTCCGGACGGGTACGGAGGATATTGATGAAATCAGCTTCACCGAGTGTCCGTCCTGCCGTGGCAATCGCCCGGGAGCTGATGCTCAGGTTGCCATGTCCGGTGGCGCGGACCGTGGGCGCTACCGAAGCCTTGACCTCCACTTCTCCAAGCTGATGCACCACCGAGTCAGGGGTTATGGCTGATTCACAGGCGGAGGATGGAATAGTGAAGGACAGCGTTGCTACGGCTGATGCCCACAATGCTGTCCTTCGCATAAAGAAC
Organism: uncultured Staphylococcus sp.; assembly: GCA_964554195.1. Classification (GTDB taxonomy): domain Bacteria; phylum Bacteroidota; class Bacteroidia; order Bacteroidales; family Muribaculaceae; genus Duncaniella. The sequence goes on along the minus strand of CAZKNK010000001.1, from coordinate 79,504 downwards.
ATCAATTTAGTTTTTCAAAAATACAGGTTGTCTGAAATCTATTTTGAGGAATAGCGATTCCACATTCTTTCATAGCTTGAAAGGATATTGAGGAACTGATTGGCATAACCGTCGAAGTTTTTGTCGAAGTATTCCTCGATTTCATAGGTGGTTCCGTCGCTAAAGAGCAGCATCGGCTCCACATCGCAATACCAATATTCGCCGTAGGTTTCCATTATGGGTTTGAATGTGAGCGAACCGAGTTTCTGCATAGAGGTGTTGCTCATCTCGATGGAAATGCAGGAGTTAAGCAGGGTTGCGGTTTCGGTGGCTTCGGCAGGGATAGCAGGTCCGAAGAATGAACTGTAAGCTCCATCGCCCCAATAATGCAATTCTACGTCAAGAAGTTCGTTTCTTGCCTTGAAGTTTGAGTTGACCATGAGTCGGTTCAAGATCGTGCTTTCGGCAGAACCGGACGTGATGTAGTCTGTCAGGCGATTGTGGGAGAAATCATTTTCTATTGATGATTCTATTTTGTTTCTGTCGCACAGGTTGTTGCCGTTGATTCTGACAGTGGAGGATGCAAGAGTGGTCGCGCCTACTGTTACGTTGTCGGTCGATGTTATCTGGGTGTTGGTGATGTTGGTGGTGCTTCTGATGGTCACATTGCTTACATTGCCCTCGAGGGTGACTGACATATTTTTTGCGGCTTCGTTGAAAGTGGGACGGAGGATGAGGTCAGCAATTTTTTCGTTGTCAAGATACACCTCACATCTAACCGATTTCGGTACACTGATTATATAATTGTCACGATAAACGTCGGTCACATATTTACCTGAAGCGTAGTCATAGTATTCGTCACTATAGGTTTCATCATACTCCACTTCAGATGTTGAGGACAGATCGGGAGTGATCACAATCCGGCCTGATTTATTGACCTGACTGATTGTGAAAACAAACTGTATGTCTGACGTATTGTCGGAGGTGCGGACCCATTTCCGACGGTAGGAATTTGGTTCGTAAATGCCGAAATTATCGGAGAAGCGGACATCGTAGGTGTATTCCTGAAGGCCGCGGCTCAGGCTTGAGGGATTGCCTTTGGCCGCTATCACAACGGCCTGCATGAGTTTGGCCGGCGACGAAAGGTTGTGTTCCGATACGGAGATGAGTTCCTCCGGCAGGTCATAGTCGAGGTATTCATCAACAAAACAGTGTGCTGCCGGGATATATTTTGAAATAGTTATATCATTGTCAATCACGTTGATGAATTCTTTAGCCGTAGCTTCAAGATATAGCTTGGCATCTTCGGCTGTCAGACCGGTTCCAGGTGTGGGGTCGGGGGTGACGGGAGAAGGGTCGTCGGAGTTATTGTCGCTGCATGATGTGAACGATAATGCTATTGCAGCAGCCGAATAGAGAAGAAATTTTTTCATAGTGATGATGGAAAAGTTAATTACATGAGAATTAAAAAAATGTGGGCGCATAAAGGCAAACTATACCTCTTTTTACGCCCACTTTTTTTATTATTCAAGTGACAAGGTCTGAGTGGATTTGTCGGAATCAGTTAAGGGTGCAAGATGTTGTGGTGACGCTCAAAGTTGCTCCCTTGATGGTCTTACCGCTGGAGTTTTTCAGTACGACGTAGATTGTAAGCGTTCCGGAAATTCCCGACAATCCATTACCGAAAGCGGCTTTCAGAGTTTTCATTTGGGTGTCGAAATAGTAGATCGCTTGATCTCTGTCAATATTGATCCATGAATAGGCCGGACCAAGTTTGAGCGATGCGTTGGTATTCAGCTCGTTCATAAACTGGCTACATTCCTGAGGTGTCCAACCTCCACCTGTCACAGAAGTTACTTCTGAATAATAGTCATCAATTGACGATGTGGGGTTATCATCATCATTACTACAAGAAGTAAGTGTGAAGCTCATAGCAAAGAATGTGAGTAACATTGAAAGAAGTTTGATTGACTGTTTCATCGTGATGTGATTAATGTTTAAAAATTGAAAAAATATTTTTGCAAAGTTAAAACACCAATCATTTAAATGCGGGTTGAAACAGTGTTTGATGTGGATACGGAACCGTCATCTTTTTGGCAACACATGCTCTGCGAAATGTCGGCAAGAAAATCATGGCGAAGCACGCGGGAGATTCTCATGAGCAGCTTTACATCAAGATTATCCTTTTCAAAAATTTTGTAGGCGTGTGGTCTGGTACAGCATATTTTTCGGGCAAACCATGCCACCGTTCTTTCTTGACGATCGAGTTCCTTTCGGATCAGAGATCCGATGTGTACATTCATTTTTTCAATAAGATTTGGGTTTGACGAAAATGTATCAGCGTGTGGTTTTGCGAGGCTAATCAAGCCACAAATGCGAACACTCAACGTATTTGGTGCTCACACTGTGGCTCGGCAAAGCCTCGGAGAAAAGCAAGGGTTGAGTATTCGCATATTGTGCGAACATCTACCACTTGTCCTTTCTTTCTCCATTAAAATTTTGCCGATTTCAGTGTGGAATGAACAAATAGCAAACGCTAATATTTTATTTCTTTTGTCGAAACCGTAGAGCCTCTGCCCGGTTCCGACTACAAATATACGAAAAAATCCTGAAAAATTATCGTAAAAAAGAAGCGCGCCTGTTTGGGCGCGCTTCTTTTAGGGGAGTGTTATTGTGTGGGATGGCGTTAACGGACAATGAATTTCTTGCCGTTGCGGATATAGATGCCGGGGGCAAGGGGTTCGGTGACCTGAACGCCCATCACGTTGAATATACGGTTGTCAGCGGGACGCTCGTTGACTGCATCGGTGAAGATGTTTTCAATGCCGGCAGTCTGAACGTTGCCGCCTGCATTCTGTGCTTCAGTGATGTGGGCTACGAGGGAGTTGAGATAGTTCTCAAGGTTGGTATAGCCGTTTGATGCAGTGAGGGCGCCGTCATCGGGATTCATGGGGTCGAGTCCGTTGGCGTTTTCCCAATCGTCGGGCATTCCGTCAAGGTCAGTGTCGACGGGTGCGGGTTCCGATTCAAGTACGGGATAGCCTTTGTGGCCATCGGCGTAGGTGATGTCGTCCTGCGAGTCAATGAGGCCTTTCTTGCCGAATTTGGCAGTTCCGGTGCGGGTTTCGTCAGCAATCATGGCGTCATATTCATCGCGGTGGAGCGATGCGCCTGCATAGTCTACCACGCGGTCAAATGCCATTTCGGCGGTGTGGGTTGTGGTGGCGGGGAATGCTATGGGGGTGGCGCGTTTGATCCAGGCTTTCTGCTCGTCGGTGTATGTTCCGTCGTTACCTGAGCCTCCGGAAATCTGATTGTAAATTCCTTTGCCCCAGTTGTCAGCGGTGAGGTCATCATACTCTGAGTTTACGTTGCCTTCCACAAAGAGTTGTCCCCAGATGTGAAGCATCTTGGCCCAGCTGTTCCATTTGATGGCCATTGTGTAGGTTTTGCCGTTATATTCGAGCTGAATGGTGTTGTCGGCCATGTTGATGTAGTAGCGTTTACCCTTGATGATGACGTAGTTGCCGAGGGTCTTGTCACGTCCGCCGGTGACGTTGTTTGTCGAGATTGACGTTCCGGTTTTCATGAAGTAGTTGTCACAGATTCCCTGCTTGTCGAGACAGTAGTCAACGGTGCGGATACCGGGAGCGGCGATGCGTCGGCCTTTGTCGCCGGTCGGAGTGGAGGGGCCGGGTTTGTAGTAGTTGTTGACCATGTTGACGTTCATGCCTTCGCCGCCGTAGCAGCCGTTTCCGCCGAAGTTGTAGATGACGTTGTTACGGAAGTCCATTCGTTCGTCGGTCTGTGTGCTTGGACGCGGGCCGAGGCGGGGAGTACGTGAGCCGTGGTGGGCGAGGAGGTTATGGTGATATGAAGCTCCTGAACCGCCCCAGTTGCCTCCATATCCGTGGGCGCCTTTGGAGTGACCGGAGTTTACAAGGCTGTGGGTGACGTAACACCACTGTACGGTGGTGTTCTTGGAGCCGTAGACTGAAAGACATTCGTCGATTGACCATGAAACCGAGCAGTGGTCAATAATGATGTCGCGGGAGTCCATTCCGCCGAGACCGTCACCCTCATGGGCGTTTTTGTTGGTCTTGAGGGCTTCGTTTCCAAGTCGGAAGCGCATGTAGCGGATGATGACGTTGGGTGCGGAGATGACAAATGGATAGTTTCCTATGCAGATTCCGTCGCCGGGGGCGGTCTGACCTGCTATGGTGACATCACCGTTGCGGAGCTTGAGTTCGCTCTTGAGCATGATTGTGCCTGAAACGTCAAACACTATGGTACGCTTGCCTGACTGGCCGATGGCCCAACGGAATGAGCCTTCGCCCGAGTCGTCAAGGTTGGTGACGTGGTAGACGGCGCCGCCGCGACCTCCGGTGACATACTGGCCGAAGCCTTCAGCACCGGGGAATGCGAGCATTTCACCTGATTCCTGAGCCATTGCCGGCACTGACACTGCGGCCAGAGCGACAAGAGCGGATGCAATGATTTTTTTCATGCGTATGATATCGTTTTAATAGAGTTGAGATTAGCGGTTTTTGATCACTTTGTCGGAGGTGACGGTTCCGTCGCTATAGATGATGCGTCGGATGTTGATGCCGAAAGAGGGTTCGTCGAGACGGATGCCTTGAAGGTTGTAGTATTCAAATCCTACGATTTCGGCTTCGTTGGCAAAGTTGTCGGCGATTCCTGACTGGTTGTTGGCAACGGGAAAGTATTCGTCAACAGCGTTGATTGCGTCGGCGTTCTGGGCTTTGATGATATGCTCTACTATTGAGTTGGCATATACCTCGAAGTTTGTGTACCAGCCTTTTTCTGTGTCGATGGTGTAGAGATTTCCGTCGGCGGGATCGTTGGGATCGAGTCCGTTGTCGATTTCCCACTGGTCAGGCATGCCGTCGCCGTCGGTGTCAAATCCTTCGGGACGTGATTCCTGTTTGATGACGGGGAAGGAAGGCACGTTGGGATTCTGCGTTGCGGCTTCGGGGTCATTTACCCAGTCGGGGATACCGGGGGTGTTTGATGTGGCATATTTCTTGCCGGTGGCGTCAATGAAGGGTTCCTTGCCGTTGTATGTGACGGTGCCTGTGCGGGCTTCCTCCATGATGCGGGTGTCTACGGCATCTTTGAAGAGACATGCGCCTGCATATCTGAGGATTTTGTTATATGCTTCTTTGGCGGTGTGGGTGGTCACTTCGCCGGTGATGGTGGGTTCGTCAAGGCGCAGACGGACGCAGTCAACTCCGGAGGTGTTTTTGACGTAGGTTGCGTTTTCGCCATAGAGGTGTTTTGCGTCGGGGATATATTTTTCGCCGTCGATGGTTGAGAGTCCACCGTCATATATCACGCCTGACCAGTCATAGTTTTCAGGAGTGGATGCGGCTGTGACATAGTTGCCGTCAATATAGTAGCGTGAGGCGTATCCAATGAGGTTGGCGTTGGTGGAGTTGCCTGAGTTGCCGACCGAAACCTGAGTGACGCGGGTCTTGTTGTTCGTGCCGGGACCTGCCTTGTAGTAGTTGTTGACGATGTTGATCTGACCTCCGCCGGGACCGCCGTAGGAGCCGTTTCCGTTACCCCAGTTGTAGAGGAGATTGTTTCGGAAGTCAACGTTTTCGGCCAGCACCGTGTTGGCAAAGAGATTTTTGTCGTAGTTGGTTGACTCATAGCGGGCGCCGTTAAATCGGGGAGCGCGGTTCTGCACGTGGGCAATCACCGAGTGGTGGAACGATGCAGGCTTGCCACCCCAGATGCCGCCGTAGGAGTGCGCACCCTTGGAGTGACCGGGGTTACAGAGACCTTCGGCAATCAGACACCACTGCATCGAGAATTCGCGGTTGTCATACCACGAAGCTACTTCGTCTATTGACCATGATGCGGAGCAGTGGTCGAGGATGATGTTGTTTCGGTTTCGGCCCCAGAATCCGTCGGCGCCGTCATTGACATCCTTCACCTGTGAGCGGCGGAAGCGGATGAATCGAATGATGACGTTGTTGGCGTTGTTGTTGAAGGTGTAGTAGGCTATGGTGATACCTTCGCCAGGGGCGGTCTGTCCGAGGATGGATACGTTGCTGTTGTTGAGCTTTAGGTCTGATTTGAGTTCGATTGTTCCGGAGACGTCAAACACGATGGTTCGTGCGCCGCTCTGCGAGAGCGCCCAGCGGAGCGAGCCTTCACCAGAGTCGTTGAGGTTCGTTACATGTAGAATCTTACCGCCTCGTCCGCCGGTGACGTAGCGTCCGTGGCCTTCGGCGCCGGGGAATGCGGGGGCTTGAGCAAAGGCTGTCGCTCCGGCAAGAGTGAGAGCCGCTGCAAGCATGGTTATTTTATTCATCTGTGGAAATGGTATTAAGGTTGTTATTTTTCTGTGATAATGACTAAGGTTGCGCTTTTGGTGCAATTAGCTACGCAAAGGTAATTAATTATATTAAAATATGTGGTAAAAATTATATATTTTAGCACATTTTGCCTATGTTTTTTGAATTTTTATGGATGAATTAACAAATCGGGAGCCTGCGCCGACGGTGCAGGCTCCCGATGATGGGATTGTGATGATGAGGGGTTATTCAAACTGGCGGCCTTCCATTTCGAGGGCCGCGAAGATGAACGGTCCCACGCCTTTGGGGTCGTTGTCGCGCACCTCTTCGCTGAGGTAGTATTCATACGAGCCGTCGCGGCGGTCCTTGCCACCGAGTCCGGCCACGGCGCAGCACTTGGTGAGCGATACGGTGCCGTCGGGATTTTCGGTGATGAATTCCTTGAGCATGCCTTCATAGCCTTTTTTGGCTGCTGCGGCATATTTGGGGTCTTTGAGCAGGCCGAGTCGGTCGGCGCGCAGGAGGTTGTAGACATACATCGACGAGGCAGTCGACTCGAGATAGTTGCCTTCGCGTCCGGGCTGGTCGAGTACCTGATACCAGAGGCCCGATTCGGGGTCCTGATAGGCGAGGATGCCGTCGGCGAGCGATTGCAGGAGGGCTATCAGTTCGGGGCGGCGTGGATTGTCGGCGGGAAGCTGCTCAAGAACGTCGACCAAAGCCCAGATAAACCATCCCTGTGCGCGGCCCCATGCGTGTTGCGACTGGCCGGTGGTCTTGTCGGCCCAGAATTGCTCGCGGGCTTCGTCCCATGCGTGGCGATAGAGTCCGGTGTTGGGGTCGTATGCGTGGCGGGCTATGTTGGCAAACTGGTCGGCTACGTCGTTGTAAACCTTTTCGCGCTCGTTTTCGGGGAGATACTTGTTGGCGTAGGTGATGTAGAAGGGCTGACCCATATAGAGTCCGTCGAGCCACACCTGGTGGGGATACACCTTTTTGTGCCAGAAGTTGCCTTCGGTGGTGCGGGGGTGGGTCTGAATCTGGCTCCAGAGCGAGTCAAGGGCTATGCGGTATTTGGGTTCTCCGGTGATTTCGAGGGCTTGCATCAGGAGCAGACCGTTTTTAAGGTGATCAATATTATATTCTTTTGTCTTGTATTTCCATATCTGCCCCTTTGAGTTTACCATCGTGTCGGCATACTGGAGGGCATAGTCGCGGATAGCGGTGTCGCCGTAGCGGTCGGCGAGCTGCATCATGGCGTCGAGTTCCACACCGATGGCATACTGCCACTTCGGGGCCTTGACATAGTCAAGCATCCATGACTCGGGCCAGCGCTGCATCTCCGAGAGGGCCATGCGCTGTGACATGGGAGCGTATTCGTTGACTTTCTTGCCGTTGATTGTGACGTTTGACAGGCGGACGTTGGCATATTCGCCGGTGAATGAGTTGCCGGAGGCCACGTTGTTCCACACGCAGTTTTTCACTTCCACGTTGTAGACGTTGCAGCGGTCCTTGAGGCCGATGAGCATGACACCGTAGCGGCTCTTGTTGCAGTTGACGCGGTCAAGATAGACATTGCGTATCACCGGGGGGAAGGAGCGGTCACAGGCTTCGCGCGGCTCATAGTCAACGTTGATTTTCAGCACGGCTTCGTCACACTGTCCCACCTCGATGTTGCGGGCATAGATGTTCTCGATGATTCCGCCGCGGCAGGGGTTTGTCTTGATTCTGACCACTCGCTCCAGGTCGGGGCTGTCCATGGTGCAGTTTTCAGCGAAAAGGTTGCGGAATCCGCCGGAGATTTCGCTACCCACCACCACGCCTCCGTGGCCGTTTTTCATCTGGCAGTCGCGCACGATGAAGTTTTCGCTCGGTCGGCCATCCTCGCGTCCGTCGCGGTTTCGTCCGCTCTTGATTGCGATGCAGTCGTCGCCGGTGTCAAAGTAGCAGCGCTCTATCAGCACGTTTTTGCATGATTCGGGGTCGCAGCCGTCGCCGTTGGGGCCGTCGTTCTGGATGTGGACGCCGCGGACGGTGACGTTTTCACACCACAGCGGGTGGATGACCCAGAACGGTGAGCGGAGCAGGGTGACGTCCTCGATAAGGACATTCTTGCAGTTGACGAAGTTGACCAACTGCGGGCGCATTCCGTAGCCGTCGCCGAGGATTCGTTTTTCGGCAGGGACGCCGTTTTCGTTCCATTCCTGAAGGAGGGGGCGTCCGATTTTCTGCGAGATGATGCCGTCGGTGTAGCCGTAGACCGGTTTGGCACACATCCGCCACCAGTTGCCGTTTTCGGCGGCGCCGTCCACGGTGCCTTTGCCGGTGAGGGCTATGTTTTCGGCGTCGATGGCATAGACGCAGGGCTGATAGTTATAGCAGTCCATTCCTTCCCAGCGGGTGAATGCGAGGGGAAATTCCTTGGGGTCGGTGGTGAAGAGGAGTATGGCGCCCTCCTCGAGGTGGAGGTTGACGTTGCTCTTGATGGTGAGCGGACCGGTGAGCCATGTCCCGGCGGGGATTATCACCCGTCCTCCGCCTTCGTTGTGGCATTTTTCTATTACACTATTAATTAATGTGGTGTAAAGGTGGTTTTTTTTCTTGCTCCGCTTGCCGTAGTCAAGGATGTTGTAGTCTTTGTCACGGAAGGTCGGGGCCTTGATCTGTTTCTCGATAGCCGGATAGACCGTTTTCCACGCTTCGTCAGGGTCATTTGCCCTTGAAACGGAAAATATTAGGGTCAAGGCTAAAATTAACATTACTTTTTTCATGGAATTCAAAGTTAATTTGTATATTTGCACAAAATTACCTAAAAATCATTTAAAACCAACAAGCGCAGTCAAACTTTCACATTTTTTATTAAAAACGGTAAAATAATCGGGCCTGTGGCGCGTTAGCCATTAACCGTCATCCCTTATCTATCAGCAACAGACTCGATTACATATACAACCAATATCATTTTTTGCATGAAATTTTTTATTAATAACACAGTGACATCATGAAAGACAATTTGAAAAGTCATTATCAATGGCTGAAGTTGTTCTCGCCCGCACGTCTGGTGAGGACAATGATGATTTTAGCGGTCCTTTGTGTAGGATTGCCTGTCTTTGCGCAGAACATCACCGTTAACGGTACTGTTCAGGACGCATCGGGTGAGCCTATCATCGGCGCTTCAGTTTTGCTCGACGGTACTTCCAAGGGTATGGCTACCGACTTTGACGGTAACTTCACTCTTGCTAATGTGCCTTCAAACGGTAAGCTGACTGTTTCCTACATCGGTTACAAGACGCAGACTGTTGCCATCAACGGACAGACCAACATCACCGTCACTCTTCAGGAGGATTCCGAGGTGCTTGACGAAGTGGTTGTGGTCGGTTACGGTACAATGAAGAAAAGCGACCTTACCGGTGCCGTTTCTTCTGTCGATACCGAGAAACTGAATGCCAAGGGCGCTCCCTCGGTTCTCGAAAACCTCCAGGGTACCACTCCCGGTGTGAACATCACCAAGTCAACCGGTCGTACCAACGGCGGTATCAACATCGAGATCCGCGGTCAGTCATCACTCAACTCTTCAACCACCCCTCTGTTCGTTGTCGACGGCGTTATCTGCTCTGACATCGACTTCCTTAACCCTCAGGACATCGAGCGCATCGACGTGCTTAAGGATGCTTCGTCAACCGCTATCTACGGTTCGCGCGCATCTGCCGGTGTCGTTATGGTGACCACCAAGGGCGGTACAAACGTGAAGAAGGATACCAAAGCTACCATTACTTACGACGGTTACTATGGTATCAACCACGCAGCCCGTATGCCCGAGTTCTCTGACGGTAATCAGTACATGCGTCAGCGCGTGATGAAACTTCAGGAGAAGTCAATCATGGGCGGTTCAATGCCTACCAACACTTTCGCAAACCAGACTACTTTCGGTCAGTCTTACATCCAGCAGGATTCCAAGGACCCCACATCACCCCTCCTTCTTAAAGAAATGGTTGCCAACGGTCAGACTTATGACTGGCCCGGCCTCGTTACCCGCGACGGACACCAGCAGAACCACTATGTGGCTATCTCCGGCGCAAGCGATACCGCCAACTATCACTTCGGCGTTGGTATCACTGAGGAAGAAGGTATCTATAAAGGTGATAAGAGTACCAACTACAACTTCAAGGGATCAGTTGACGCCCGCGTGAACAAAGTAATCAGCGGCGGTTTCAACTTCAACCTCGCTTACATGGAAAACAGCTACGCTGACGACGGCGGTATCGCCGACGCTTACCGTGCAAATGCGTTCATGATTCCTTACGATGAAGAGGGTCACATCATCATGAAACCGGGTGCCAACGGCGCTCTCGGAACTGATGCCAACCAGTTCACCGACCAGGTTTCTCCCCTTCTCATGCTTCAGAACTCTACCCAGAAGCGTAAGACATATCGCGTTCTCGGTAACGTTTACCTCCAGTTGGACATCATCAAGGGCCTTAACATCAAGACCACTTTCTCGCCCAGCTTCACTCACTACCGTCACGGTTACTTTGCAGGTTACGAGAATCCTGACAACCCCGGCTACACCTTTGCCGGCACAAGCATGTCAGACCCCGAAACAAGCTACAACTCTGCAACTGTTGAAAACAAGACTTCGTTCGGCTGGACTTGGGACAACACCATCAACTTCAACCGCACTTTCAACGACATCCACTCTGTCAACGTCCTCGGTCTCGTTTCTCTCGAAAAGGGCAACACTGAAGATTATAAGATGGAAGCTGCCAACGTGATGGAATATACCGACTGGTGGAACGTTTCATCCGGTGACCAGACTCAGCGCGTAATCACTTCGTCCTACGGCGAAAGCTCCATGCTCTCTTACGCTCTCCGTGGCAACTACTCTCTGATGGACCGCTACATGCTCACCGCCACCGTGCGTTGGGACGGTTCTTCAAAGCTCGGTAAGGACTATCGTTGGGGTACCTTCCCCTCTGTCGCTGTCGCATGGCGTCTGAGCGAGGAGGAATTCCTCCGCAAGGAGTGGCTCTCTAACCTGAAGCTCCGTCTCTCTTACGGTGTTTCCGGTAACAACAAGGGTATCGGCAACTACGCTACCGTTATCGGCTTCAACGGCCCCGTTTACTATCCCTTCGGTCCTAACTATGGAACAGGTTTCTATCCCGGTTCTGTTGTTGACGCAGGTCTTCAGTGGGAAAAATCTCACGAATACAATGCCGGTATCGACTTCGGCTTCCTGAACAACCGCATCATGGGTAGCGTCGACATCTATCAGAAGAACTCAAAGGACCTTCTCTACAAGGTTAACCTGCCTCTCGAATCGGGCGGCGGCTCACTGACTACCAACATCGGTAAGGTTCAGAACCGTGGTGTCGAGGTTTCTCTTACCACTGTCAACTACACCGACCGCAACTGGGAGTGGTCAACCACCTTCACCTTTGCTCACAACCAGAACAAGGTTAAGGAAATCAACGGCGTTGCCGATGAACTCATCAACGGCGCAACCGGCTCTCTCTTCGTAGGACGCACCATCCACACCCTCTACGGCTATGACTTCGGTGGCATCGTTACCGACGAAATGATGACTGTTCCCGACCATCAGATCGCTATCGACAAGGGTTACACACCCGGCGACCAGGTTGTGATGGCTGACTACTTCTATGATTGCTACGGTCTCCAGGAAGGTAACGTATATATCGCTGACCAGAACGGTGACGGTACTATCGACGACTATGACAAGATTCACATGAACGGTGATCCCAAGTGGACCGGTAGCGTGACTTCAAACCTCTCTTACCGTCTCCCCAAGAATGGCGGTCAGCTCGACTTCTCGTTCAACATCTACGCTAAGCAGGGCTTCAAGGTTTACTCACCCTTCATGGGCGGCGACCTCTTCCGTCATGACCAGCGCGCACGTAACTCCATCGCTCTTGACTACTATCTCCCCTGCGGAGCTCTCGTAGGTGCTGACGGTATGCGTGACGACGGTACATTCATCAACCCCGAGTACATGACCTACACCTACTACGGTGAAGATCCTACTATGGGTGGTGCATCAAACATGGGTGCCGGTTCTCAGATGACATTCTGGAATGACGCCAAGAAATTCGTTGACGGTTCGTTCGTCAAAGTTAAGAACATCACTCTCGGCTACACCTTCAGCAAGAATCTGCTCAAGAAGATCGCTTGCCAGAACCTCCGCCTCTACTTCACCGTTACGAACCCCTTCGTATGGACCAAGTATAAAGGTTTCGATCCTGAGTGGGCAACCGCTGCCGGCAAGAACGACGGTCCGAGCATCGTCTCCTACCAGATCGGTGCAAGCATTAAGTTCTAACCTTAACTCTAACATCTCTTAACTACAATGAAATACTTAAAATATCTGTCAGCCGCCGCTCTCTGCATGATGTCACTGACATCCTGCTCTGACTTCCTCGATGCCGAGAACAAGTCGACCGGCGACAACAATGCCGAGGATTACTTCTCGAAAAACCCCGACGTGCTTCTGCCGACGGCTTATGAGTCGCTCCGCAACTTTGGCGTTCAGGTCAACATCCATGAATATGGCAGTGACCTTTATATGAGTCCTAAAGCTGAAGGTGACCCTGACTATGCCAAGTTCCTTAACAACGCTGAGGACGGAACCGTGAAGAGCTACTACTCCAACGGTTACAAGACCATCCAGTATGCCAACGCCCTTATCCACTACGGCGGCGAGGGTACAAGCTACGCCTATGAGGGTCGTTTCCTCCGCGGTCTTATCTACTATCTGCTCACCCAGCAGTTCGGTGCCGTTCCTTATGTCACCAACTACATTCAGGATGCTTCACGCGACTATCCCCGTACTCCGTTAGCAGAGATCTATGACGAAACCATCGCTGACCTCGAGGATCTCTATGCCAATTCAAGCATCCCCGCTGCAAGCCATGAGGGTAAAGCCTCAAAGCAGGCTGTAGCCGCTCTCCTTGCCAAGCTCTATCTTGCCAAGGCATGGGACATCGAAACCGAACTGGTTGATGCCGCTAAGGGTGACTACAAGGTCAACTCAACCGAAAGCTTCAAGAAGGCCGCCTCTTGGTCTGAAACCGCTATCAGCGGCATTCAGCTCACCATGAGCTATGAGGACAAGTGGAGTCCCTTCAACGAGGGTAACGCTGAGGAAATCTTCTCTATCCAGTATGAGCGCAACGGCGTTCCCACCGACCCCAGCTCAACCGGCCACGGTCTCCAGAACGCCTACTCAGCTTACTTCGGTGACTGCAAGACCACCTCGCTCAAACCTACCAAGGGCGGTAGCGACATGACCTCCTTCAAGGCTATGCGTCTTTGGGAGAAAGGTGACCTCCGTTTCGAAGCTACCTTCATGACCACCAACTATAATGCTAAACGCATCTCTAACGAAATGTCTGAATGGGGTACTCAGGGTTACTACGCTTTCTATAACGCAGCACCCGCTGATCTCGCCAAGATGCCTATCTCGATGAAGATTTTCCCCTACTACATGACTGATGCCGAATGTGAGGCATGGCTTGACGCTCACAAGGCTCAGACCGTAAAGGGTGGTCCGATGGATCCCAATGACCCCAAGAACGTCAACACAGAGTATGGTAACAATAACCCCTTCGCTGTCCGTCTTGACAACTCTGAATATATCACACGTTGGGACTTCAAGACTGACGGTACTTACACCAAGAACAGCAAGGTTATCCTTACCGCGTTCCTTGCAAGCGGTGGTGGTTTCCAGGGTATGTGCGTCAAGAAATTTGACGATCCCGCTACTCCTCAGGCTACTGCAAGCAACGGTTTCCGTGACATCGTCCTCTTCCACGTCAGCCAGATGTATCTCGTGAATGCCGAGGCCAACTATATGGCCGGCAACGAGGGCGCAGCTCTCTCGAAGATCAACGCTGTCCGTGGCCGTGCCGGTCTCCCCGCGCTCGCTTCGTTCGCAGCCTACGCTCCTCAGTATATCGTTACTCCCAACTTTGTTGAGAAGCCTCTTGACCTTATCCTCGACGAGTATGCCCGCGAGTGCTATGCAGAGCAGACCCGTTATGCTGATCTCCGCCGCACCAAGCAGTATATCCGCTACAACCTTGAGTTCAACCGCAACATCAACACTCTGGCTGACATGCAGAACAACAAGGGTGAATACAAGTGGTATCGTCCTATCCCCGCCGACGAGTTCAACTCCAACACTGCTCTCACTCCCGAAGACCAGAACCCCGGCTATTAATCATCTATCGTATCTAACCATCCAAGAAACTTAAGAAATGAAAAAGATACTTTTCGGTCTGTTTGCCGTACTGGCACTGACCTTCACCTCCTGTAAAGATGAAGCCGGTCTGCCCGGTCCCGGCGATCCCGTCGATGTAGCTTCTGAGGCAGTAGGCGTCTACACCGGAACGTGGACCCGCACTCTCGCTTCTGATCCTGACAATCCTGTGATTGCTGACGGTTCACTTACCATCACTCAGGTTCCCGACGAGAACGGTCTCAACCAGTACTATGTTGTCAACGTGGCTGCCGAGTGTGCCGCCATTGATCTGACAGCTCAGTCAAACGCCAACATCAATCCCCGCTACGTTTTCTTCAACGTTGCTAAGTCTGAGTTCGGCAATGAGTTCTCCGGTAAAATCACCGACAAGCGTACTGCTACCATGACATTCAACCTCACCATCACCGAGGGCCGCAAGCAGTATGTCTATCGCTATGACTTTAACGGAACCAAGAATGGAGCACCTGCCGTTAATCCCGGTCCCGCTCTCTGATCTCACGTAAATTTCAGGTTTCCCGGTCGCACGGGCCGGGAAACCTTCAATAATTTTATTTCAACTTTTTATTTAACTTTAAATCCTTAATTAAAATGAAGAAAAATTTACTCTTCGCCGCTGCTCTCTGTGCAGCATTCTCTGCTTCCGCAGCTGTTGAGGTTGGTTTCATTGACGCTGAAGCCCTCGGTCTTGAGAACAAGCCTGCTGTCGCTGAAGGTACACTCCTTTGCGAGTCTGCAAACGTTAAAATGTATCTTGGACAGGAACAGACCGAATGTTCAAAGCAGAATCCTGACGCTAACGGAATGAAGTATCTCATCGTTGACGGTGAGTCTGTCGCTCTCGTTCCCGGTATCGGCGGTAACGCTAATCCCTCAAGTGTAAATGTTAACAACGGTCCTACTTATGGCGGTTGCCAGTATCACCTCACTGTTGCTAAGGACGGTTATCTGATCATCCCCTCAAAGATTTCTTCTAACAAGAACTTCTATGCTTACGAAGGCACCTTCAAAGGCTCAATGAACCTCCTCGCCTACACTCTCGGTATGGAGATTGCAAGCGCTGATTATCCCGATCTTACTCAGGCTGTTTATTCACTCCCCGCTGACGCTCTCGGCTACTTCGATATGTCGTCACCCGAAGCTGAAAACTATCTCCTCGGCGGTACTGCAATCGCATGGCCTATCCGCATCGCTACCCAGAACCCCGAAGCTACCTCAGCAGGTAACGGTACCGGCGCTATCATCTTCCCCGTTTACGCTGACGCTGTTGACTACTGGGTATTCGCTACCGGTTCTAAGATGAACACTTGCGGTTTCATCTTCGTTGAAGCTGCTGATCCCTCTGCTGATCCCGCCAACATGCCCGCTGTAACCGTTTACGGTCCCGAGCGCACTACTGATGATGGTGTTGTTCCCGCTAAGTCTTTCGCTATCACCGGCCAGCTCCAGCAGCCCGGCGAGGATGCAGGTCTTGACGCTATCATCGCTAACGAAGTTGAGGACGCTAACGCTCCCATGTTCAACGTTCTTGGCCAGCGCGTTAACGACTCTTACAAAGGTCTCGTTATCAAGAATGGCAAAAAATTCATCAACAAGTAATTGCTGATTCATTTTTTATCTCACAGGGGTTGCCGTCAGGCGACCCCTTTTTTTATCGGTGCGGGTGATACGTTTTTCGGGAATTTTGTCTAAATTTGTATTCTGCATGTTTTATCTTATTTCCGGGCTATCATGAAACCGTATAATCTTACTCCCGAACAGGAAGAGCAGTTGGTGGAAAATGAATTCCGTGACCTGCTCGACGGCTATCTGCGCAGCAACCACCGCAAGAAGGTGGAGATAATAGAGCGCGCATTCCGTTTCGCAAAAGAAGCACACAAAGGCATCCGCCGTCGCTCCGGCGAGCCGTATATCCTTCATCCCATTGCCGTGGCCAAGATTGCAAGCCGTGAGATTGGTCTCGGCTCCACATCCATCTGCGCCGCTCTGCTACATGACGTGGTGGAGGACACCGAGTACACCGTCGAGGACATCGAGCAGCACTTCGGCAAGAAAATAGCCATGATCGTGGCCGGCCTGACCAAGATTTCGGGCGGTATCTTCGGCGACAAGGCTTCGGCACAGGCCGAAAACTTCCGCAAGCTTCTGCTCACCATGAGCGAGGACATCAGGGTGGTTCTCATCAAGATGGCCGACCGCCTTCACAACATGCGCACACTCGGCTCCATGGCTCCAAACAAGCAGTATAAAATTGCCGGTGAAACCCTCTATATCTACGCTCCACTCGCCCACCGACTCGGACTCTTTGCCATCAAGACCGAACTTGAGGATCTCAGCTTCAAGTATGAGCATCCTAAAGAATATGAGCGAATCGAAAACCTGATCCGCAGTTCGGCCCGTGACCGCGATGCCCTTTACACCGAATTTGCAGCCCCGATTCTGGCCCGGCTCAACGAAATGGGCATCACTTTCGAAGCCAAAAACCGACTTAAGTCTGTCTACTCCATCTGGCGCAAGATGCAGACCAAGCACATCCCGTTTGAGGAGGTGTATGACCTCTTTGCCATGCGCATCATATTTGAGTGTCCCGATCAGGCAAAGGAGAAGGAAACATGCTACAAAATCTACGCTGCAATCACCGATCTATACCGTCCGCACCCTGAGCGCACCCGCGACTGGATTACAAATCCGAAGGCAAACGGCTATCAGGCCCTTCACGTGACCCTGATGGGTCCCGAGGGTCACTGGATTGAAGTGCAGATCCGCTCGCGCCGCATGGACGAAATAGCCGAAAAGGGCTTTGCCGCCCACTGGAAATATAAAATCGGCGAGAGTGACGAGGAGAGTGAGCTGAATGTGTGGCTCCGCACCATCAAGGACATTCTCGAGGACTCGACGCCCAATGCCATTGATTTTCTCGACACCCTAAAGCTTAACCTCTTTTCGAGCGAGATTGTGGTGTTCACCCCTAAGGGAGAACTCATCACCCTTCCGGCCAAAGCCACAGTGCTTGACGTGGCTTTCGCCCTACACAGCGAAATCGGCTCACACTGCATAGCCGCCAAAGTGAACCATAAGCTTGTCCCGCTAAGCCACCGGCTCAACAGCGGCGACCAGGTGGAGGTGCTGACATCACAGTCACAGACCCCGCGCCCCGAGTGGATGAACTTTCTGGCCACAGCCAAAGCCAAGACACGCCTGCGCAAGGAACTGCGACGTGTGCAGCAGCCCGTAATCGAAAAAGGCCGTCAGATCTTTGAGGATTTCCTTAAAACCCGTAACATCACGCTCAATAACAACGTCATCACCAAGATATTCGGCACCTACAAGGTGGCCTCGCGCGAAGAACTGTTCTATAAACTCGGCGCCGGCGAAATCTCCATTGACGATTATCTGAACGAAAAAACATCGTCGGGCGCACGTGCGCTCCTCGCAAAAATATTCCGTCTCGGAAAAGGGGGCGACAGCAAAGCTCCCGCTCCGGTCAAGGAAGAGCCTGAAAAACCGAAAATCAACACGAAGGAAACCTACGTGCTTACGTATAACGACACGGGGAGCAACTTCACGTTTGCTGACTGCTGCCGTCCGATTCCGGGCGACGAGGTGATGGGATTCATCAATGAAAACGGCGAAGTGGAGGTGCATGAACTCACATGTCCCCGCGCCCAGATGCTCAAGGCAAGCTACGGACCCCGCATCGTGGCCACAAGCTGGGCCAACGTTCAGGGCAGCTTCCCGGCCGACATCCGCATCGAGGGCATCGACCGCCACGGCATCCTTCAGGAGCTGACCGGCATGATCTCCACCGCAATGAACATCAACATACGCCGTCTCAACATCGAGGCCCAGGGAGAGGTGTTTGTGTGTGAAATGGGTGTCCTCGTGTCAGACACCTCCGAGGTGAGCCGTCTGTGTAAACGAATTCTCAAAATCGACGGCATCAAGCGTGCCGTCAGATCACGTTAAATCCCCTCTCATGTCCATTTTTAAGTCATGAAACTCAATTCACGCTCTATATGGCTCCGCGTCATCTGCTTCGCCGTGGCGGTGGCTGCAATAGTCTACTTCCTGCCCCGCACGAGCCAGAATCACTACACGTTTGAGGAAAACCGTCCGTGGAGCTACGGCCTGCTCACCGCCCCGTTTGACATCCCGGTCCATCTCGACTCCGTTTCGGCCCGTGAGGTCAAGGACAGCATCGAGCGGACGTTTGAGCCGGTGTTTGTGCGCGACGTGGCAGCCGAAAAAATGATTGTCAGTGAAGTTGCCACCCGCCTTAACGAAACCGAGGGGCTGACCATCACGCCGCTCGAGAAGAATCAGCTCCTTGCGCGGATTCGCCGCGTGTATGATGACGGTGTGGTGCCGCGTGAAATCTATGCCGACATCTCATCCGGAAAGATTCACGCCGCAAGATTCATCCATGACAATGTGGCCATTTCTGTTCCGGTGGCCAAGTATCTCTCCGTGGTCAAGGCATACGAGAAAATTGACTCGGCTACAGCCTCGCCGGGCGTCCACAGCGCCGTCTCTGCCATAAACCTGCCTGAACTGTTGGTGCCTAATATCTCGCTTGACACCGCCATGACCTCGCAGCTCCTTGCCGACACTTACCGCAAGGCCCTCGCCCCCATCGGTGTGATACAGCAAGGGGAGAGAATCATTGACAAGGGCGACATAGTCACCCCCCGACTGGCCACAGTACTGCGGACCTACGAGGAGATGGCCGACGAACGCACCACCGGCACCGTAACCGAAGCCCACTATCCCATTGCAGGCCAGACGCTATATATCGCAATCCTTTTTGCGGCGCTCTACTGCTATTTCTTCTTCTTCCGCCGGCAATATTTCGAGAATGACAGGATGATGATTTTCGTCATGACCGTCATGACCGCTCTGACGCTCTTTGCGTTTGCTATGGACGCCACATTTGCGTTCGGGCTTTATCTGGTACCGTTTACCATTCTCCCGATCATCACCGAGGTGTTCATGGATGCCCGCACGGCGCTCTATGTCTACATGATTCAGATTCTGATCTGCGCCGTCATCACATCGTTTGCCCTCGAATTTATTTTCATTGAATTCATAGCCGGAGTGGTGGCCATCGACTCGCTCAACGACCTCTCGCGCCGCTCGCAGCTCATCCGCACCGCCGTCTTTATCTTCATAGCCTACAGCATCTCCTACGTGGCCATGGAAGTGGCTGCCAACGGCTCCGTTCAGAGCCTGTCGCCCCGCATGTTCGGGCTTTTCGCCATCAACGCGGTGCTGATTTCGTTCTGTTACGTGATGATTTTCATTTTTGAGCGACTGTTTGGATTCACCTCCCGTGTGACGCTTGTTGAGTTGAGTGACATCAACAATCCTCTGCTGCGCGAACTCTCCGAGGAGTGTCCCGGAACGTTCCAGCACTCCATGCAGGTGTCAAATCTCTCGGCTGAAGCTGCCCGACGCATCGGAGCCAACGTGCAGCTTGTCCGCGCCGGCGCTCTCTATCACGACATCGGCAAAATCAAGAATCCGGCCTTCTATACCGAGAATCAGCATGGCGTAAATCCTCATGATGCCCTTGACCCGATGCAGAGTGCGCGAGTGGTCACCGGACACATCACCGAAGGCCTCAAGCTTGCCGACAAGGCCAAACTCCCTGAAATCATAAAGAAGTTTATCACCGAACATCACGGACGCGGCACCGCCCGCTACTTCTACACCACCTACTGCAACGCCAATCCTGACCGCACGGTTGACCCGGCCCCGTTCAGTTATCCCGGCCCGAACCCCACCACCCGTGAAACCTCTATCCTCATGATGGCCGACGCCGTTGAGGCTGCCTCGCGTTCGCTCAAGGACTATTCCGCCGAGTCGATCCAGAACCTTGTCAACCGCATCATTGACACTCAGATAGCTGAGGGACTTCACAATGATTCGCCCATCTCGTTCCGTGACGTTAAGGAAATCAAGGATGTGTTTGCCACCCGCCTGCGCACCATCTACCACTCGCGTGTGTCATATCCTGACATGAAGAAACCCAACGGAGCCACCCAACCATCAGCTCCGTCAGACGTTAATAATCAAAAACAGCCTGAAAAATGAATACATTCCTGATCATACTCGCCTGCCTGATGCTTGCCGGCTCCATTGTCGGCGCTTTTGCCGCCTCGAGGTGGGCCGCTCCGGCAGCATTTGCCGGCCTCGCACTTGCCGGCTTGTCGGATTACACGGTATTTTCAACCGGCACCTATCTGTTCTGGTTCATCGCCACGATGATAGTGGTTGCCATCGGTTTCATGCTCCCACTGCAAGTGGTGAAGTCGCGCCTCGGCACAGGTTATCTTGCAGGCGCTGCCCTCGCCGGCACCCTCACCGGACTCTGCATAGGTCATGCCGGTGTGATAATCGGAGCCGTGGCCGGTGCATTTCTCGGCGCTCTGGCCTGGAGCCGCACCCCGTCGGGCCGGGCCGTGGGCCTGACGTCGCGCAAGGGCATGAATTATCTCTGTGCCAAAGCGTTTCCGATTGTTATTACCGTATGTATGGTCGGCACCGTGATAGCCGCCTTAACCGTGGGAGTGATATGAAAGGACTGACACGCCTGCTGTTTGCGGCCATCCTCATGCTCGCCGCATCGACGCTCAGCGCTGAAGTGCTTCCGCAACTCAAGCGCGAGAAACCGGACATGGAGCAGATCAAACGCGAGATCACTGACCGCACATCCCCCTACTATTATCCCCGCCTGATGGAGGAATTTCAGCGCAACGACACGCTGATGAAAATTGACAAATACCGCCGCCTCTATTTGGGATATATGTTTCAGGAGGACTACACGCCCTATCGCTCAAAGGAGTCGAAGATGCGCTTTGCAGTGCGCGGCACAGAGAAGCCTCAGCTAACCCGTCAGGAGTGTGACTCGGTGATAGCCGACGCAGAGCGCGCTCTGGCCGACAATCCGTTTGACCTCCGACGCATGAATCTGCTCATCTCCGCACTCAAGGAGAAGGGAAAGACGAATCTGGCCAAGATATGGCAGTATAAACTCGATTATCTGCTCATGGCAATACTCTCGACCGGCACCGGACGCGATGAGGAAAATGCCTGGTATGTGATTGAGCCGCAGCATGAGTATGTGTTGCTCAACATGATGGGGCTGACCGTGGATGACCATGTGTTTTATGATCCATGCTACGAGTATATCACCGTCAAGAACGCCGAAGGCAAGAACGTCGGCGGTTATTACTTCAATATCGCCAATCTGCTTGAGGAATATTTTCGCAAACATCCTGACGAGCTACAGGGCCACGCTGACAATCAGTAGCCGGAATCAAATCAATAGTCGCTGAACAGGCGCGGCTTTATGACAATGCCGGCGCGAAGCTGCGAATGAAATTCCTTGTAGGCAAGGAGTCCCTCGCCGTAGCCGTTGTAGTATTGCAGAAAGAGATACTGGTTGTCGCGTCGGAATATGCGGTAGTTGATTTCAAGGATGGTGTTGTAGTTGAGCTTCCATCCCCGTCGCTTTGTGAGGATAACCGACACTCCGAAACGACCGTTGAGCGAATTGAATGATGTTCCCACTTGATAGATTCCGGAGTAGTCGAGGATGTCGCGGTTGTTCATTCCGTCAACGATCGGAATCCAGAATTTTCCGTGGACTATTATCTGCGGGTCAATCATGATGCTTGCACCGAGTGAAATCTTGTTCCATGAGCGTGACTGAATTCCGTCGCGGCCGTTGCTTTCATGCTCCAGAAGCAGGTTCAGTTTCCCTAAAAACCGGTTTTTGACAAAGAGCGGCTTGGTCAGTCCGATGCCCGGATTGAAATTCAGGTCGGTCATGGGCATGGAGTTTTCAAGGACGTTCCAGAAGCACTTCTGCGTGTAAAACAGATAGAGATATGTCCCCCAGGGGAGCGACGAGCGTGTGAGCCTCTGGGCGAATGAGATCTGAAACTTGATGTTGGAGTTCTGCTTGGTGATTCGCTGTCCGACGGCTGTTCCGAAGATGAAATAATTGTCCTTGTAGAGGCCGAAATAGGGACTGTCGTCAAACGCACGGCGGATGCTGTCAGAATTGATCGGCTCGTCGGTCAGCTTCACAATCTGTCCCTTGACCGGATTCGTGGCGGCCCAAATGGCAGACAATATGATAATGATTCGTAAAACTCGATACATAGCGCCGCAAAAGTAGCAACTCTTTGCCTAATCTCCAATATCTTTGCCGAAAAATAGCTAACTTTGCGGTGTTATGGACAGAATAATCAGACAGATTTGTTATGTGGTTGCGGCGGCGCTGGCTTTCGTGGCCGGAGCTTGCGGCGAGCCTGACCGCTTCACCGTGGAGTGTCATATCGACGGACTCGGATCGGGTCAGGTGGAGATGATATATTACAACGGCGCCGTTGAGCGCGTCATGGCCCACGGTGTGGATGATGAGGTGACGTTTCACGGGTCATCCGTTGAGCCGGCCATTGTAAGGGTAGTGGCAGCCGACGGGAGGGAGCTTTTTACGGTCATAGCCCGAAACGGCGATAAAATCAAGGTAAAGATGAATCTTGACACTCCGGGCGAGGCTGAATGTAAAGGCAACGAGGCCACGGAAGAACTGTCGGCCTTCGTGCGCGAAAATTCTGCCATTTTTGCGTCGGCTGACCGTGATTCAATCAACTCGCTCATAGCACGCCATGTCAGCTCGCGGCCCGACCGGATGGCCTCGGCTGTGATTCTTATGACCATGTATGACTTCAGCGTGTCGGTCGAGGAAGGTGACTCGCTTCTTGCGTTGCTCTCACCCGAAGCCCGCGCGGTGAGCATGGGACGCAATTTCTCTATGCTGCTTGCCGACAAGGCGGAACTGGCTTCAAGCAAGATTATAAGACCTATAACAGTTTTTACCGGACGTGACACATTGCTGAATTTCGTGCCTCACCGCTCATCCTACGGCATTCTCGCCATCATGACAGGTGAGAAATCCGACACTCTCCGCCGGCTGTTGCGCCGGCTGCGGGCCGAGTATCCGGAGCGTAGGCTTGAGATATTTGAAATCTCGGTTGATCCTGACAGTGCCTTGTGGCGAAGCCGCATTGCCACTGACAGCGCTCACTGGAAGCAAGGTTGGCTTATGGGCGGAACGGCTAATCCTTCCATCCGAAATCTTGCGATCAGTCGGTTGCCGCTCTTTATCGCCGTTGATTCCGCCGGACGTCAGCTTTATCGCGGAGCATCGGCAGAAAAAGCCGCCGAACTGGTCACCGACCGCCTCAACGGTTCCGGTCGTAATACGAGTGAGGTGTTAACCCGTTAACTATCATATAGGAATATGTATAAATTACTACTAATCATATTATTGATGCTTGTGGTAAACAAAACCTCAGCAAGCACAAATGACACTATCTACTTTGATCGTATGGAGGATATATCTTATGATACTATTCCTTATATGGTAAAGGACAGAGCTTTTCTTGATGGACTTGATGAACTCAAAAAAATGCTTGTTGGTGAAAAACCTTACTCCTTAAAAAGGGCTGAGTTTATGGTAGAATGGGCATATTCCGGAGGGTTGATGGACTATTCCAAATACTGTCATGATATAGATAGTGTTGCTTTTGTATTAAAGCGATTTATAAAAGTAAATAATATACAGCAATATAAGACCGCTGCAAACTATGCTCTGTTTGAATATTTCACAAAGCCATGTCCTATGAATGGTAATAAAGCCTTTAGTTATGACTTTGAAGATTTTACAGGAAGGGAAGATTTTAGAAAACTCTTTATCACGAAGGTAATGAAAACCCACACAGGTCAATGTACATCATTACCATTGTATTATAAAATTCTTTGTGATGAACTTGGTGGACAGTCATCACTTGCATTTGCTCCAAGGCACGTATATATAAAACATATAGGTGAAGATGGGAAATGGATAAACATTGAACTTACAAACGGTCACTTAGTCCGAGATGAATGGATGATACAAACGCACAAAATTTCAACAGAGGCAATACGTAATGGAGTTTTCCTTACTGCATTATCTGAGACTGAGAATATTGCCTTTATGATAACGCAATTAGGAAAAGCGTATCAACAGAAATACAACTTATGGGACTACTTTCCCTTGCGATGTGCGGAAGAGGTGCTGAAAGTACTACCTACCTTCTGCGATGCACTTGTCTTGAAATTATGCGTTCATCAACGATTAGGTCTTGCATTCCAAATCAAATATGGAAATATCCGAACTTCTTATGCTGATAATAATTACTCTGAGTATCAGCGAATGATAAACATTCTCGATAATCTTGGATATTCGCAGCAGACAGATGAAGAATATGAGCAAAGTGTAGAAAATGCGTTGAAGAAGATTGAAAATGGTTCAAAATAATGAATTATGAAAATAGAATCACTAACAAAATCACTTCAAGTATTATTTGGAATTCTTGTATTATTTGGAATAGATATTACGGTTTATGCTAAGAGTCCCTATGCTATGTTTGGAGACAGCTCAGTCATACTTGAAGCAACGCCAGAATACATTTGCAACATATATCGTGTACAAATTAAAAAAGACGATGAGGTCAAATATTTTGTAGATTTCAATTTTGAGAAAGGAATTGCCACGCTATACGATATTGCTGGCCATATTTATCTTCAAGAGAGCATAAGTGAAACTACAAAGGCTATGTTTACAACAGTTGATCCACATGCCGAGAGTTATCATCATCTTAGTCCATACAGTTATTGTGGAGGAAATCCGATAAACAGGATTGATCCTTCAGGAATGGATTGGTATCAAAACGATGAGACGTCCTATTATACATGGTTTGATGGAAATGCAGTAAGAGAGGGTTTTACCTATATTGGAGAGAAGGGTAGCGTTTTGGGTGAATTCGAAGAAATTATTAATAATATTTTGTGTGGTGAAGATGGTTTAGGAATGGAGAGTCTTTATAGTAATGGCTTTACTTTCGATATTGCACCTAATGATAAAGGTGGTTTAATAAGATCTAAAGAACGAGGGTGGGATTTTTTTGATGAGTTTGTAAGCGGTTCAGGCCCAGAATTCTCTGTTTTGTTAGAAGATCACCCATATACACAAGTTGTAATGAACGAGGACTTTGTGAAAGATAATCAAAATATAATACGATCAAGGGGCATAAATGGAAAATACACAAATGTTGGTAGGCGAGAATTCTTTCCATGGCATGCAAGCCTAACAAGCCCGATGCAATTCATCGGTACGTATCGATACGATGGATATAGTAGCAAAGATGGGCAATACATTAATAATGTAGTAACTGATTCAAAGAGCATAACATCTCTTGGATACCATATTCACTATATAGGTAATCACAGACGTAGTCAAGGAAAAGAATTTGGAAATACTTATCAATTTTATGTAAAGAGAACACCTAAATGAAAAAGAATATCGTTAAACAATTCTTATTAGTAATAGCACTAATCCCTATATTGGTCTTGTTGGTAGCATTAGGGTATGGAGATATTATGCAGTATAAACGTATAGGTGATACAAATTTCTATTTAGTGGAAACAATGGCTATGTCATCTAACGGCAAACCTTTGCCGGGTCTGTATTATTCTCAGAATACCTCAGAAGAAGGTTTTTGCGGTATTAATTTGGGAGCTGTTCCCTCCCAAATCTTATGGAATTGCAGGTATATTGTAGTAAAATGTATTGATCGTGATAACAAAAAATTAATTAGCTATTGTATAATTAAAATTCTAAAAACTTCATCATTTGATCCGGCAGATAATTATGAATTACATGAATATACAAAAAAAGATGAATACGAAAAGGCGATGAGGAATTTTGGTCTGAAGGAATCAGAAATGAATCACACAGATAACATAATTCCATGGAGTTTGCACCTTTGGGAATAATGACATTTCCATATTGGGTCAAACCTTATATCCGGTTGTTTATTAATTTTTCACAAAGTAAAATCTATGAATATTAATGAGAAAGAAATATGGATATTCCAGCCTCATTCGAACAAGGATTATGAGAGGGTTCGTAAAGGAAGAAATATGCTTGATGATCAATCCTTGCGGTGGCTGATGCGCCGGCTGCGGGCCGAGTATCCGGAGCGTAGGCTTGAGATATTTGAAATCTCGGTTGATCCTGACAGTGCCTTGTGGCGAAGCCGCATTGCCACTGACAGCGCTCACTGGAAGCAAGGTTGGCTTATGGGCGGAACGGCTAATCCTTCCATCCGAAATCTTGCGATCAGTCGGTTGCCGCTCTTTATCGCCGTTGATTCCGCCGGACGTCAGCTTTATCGCGGTCCGGTGGCCGAGCAAGCCGTCGAGCAGGTGACCGACCGCCTCACCCGTCCATCGGCTGACACGCGATGATGAGATTGTGAACTGAATAAACCGTTTAGAATCATGTTACAGAAAACCAACGGCGCAGCCGTACAGGGAATTGACGCCATCCGCGTCACTATAGAGGTGTCAGTGGAGCGTGGTGCTATGTTCTGCATCGTCGGACTGCCCGATGCGGCTGTCAAGGAAAGCTATCAGCGCGTGGTTTCGGCAGTGACACAAAGCGGATTTCACTTTCCTCGCGCCCACACGCTTGTGAACATGTCGCCGGCTGATGTGCGCAAGGAGGGGGCGGCATACGATCTGCCTATCGCCGTGGGGATTCTCGCTGCGTCATGCTCTATAAGCCCGACGGTTGACCTGACTCGCTGGCTCATTATGGGCGAACTTTCGCTTGACGGGTCAGTGTTACCAATCAGTGGCGCCCTGCCTATGGCTATTATGGCCCGAAGTCTCGGGTTTGACGGCATGATTGTGCCTGAAGCCAATGCGCCCGAGGCCGCGGTGGTTAACAATCTTAATGTCTATGGCGTGACAAGTCTCCGGCAGGTAATTGAATTCCTGACCGGGGAGGCGGAGATTGAACCGACGGTGGTAAACACGCGCGAGGAGTTTTTCAGCGCCGTGAGCGATTTTGATGTTGACTTTTCGGATGTGAAAGGACAGGAGACGGTCAAACGCGCCTTTGAGGTGGCATGTGCCGGCGGTCATAACATTCTGCTCATAGGTCCTCCTGGTGCAGGAAAGTCAATGATGGCCAAGCGGCTGCCCACAATTCTGCCGCCGCTCACGCTTGCCGAGGCACTGGAAACCACCAAAATCCACTCTGTGGCCGGCAAACTCAAGAGCGGTTCGCGGCTCATGACATCGCGACCGTTCCGTTCGCCACATCACACCATCTCACCCGTTGCGCTCGTAGGCGGCGGGTCAAATCCCATGCCGGGAGAGATTTCTCTGGCCCACAACGGGGTGCTGTTTCTGGACGAGTTTCCTGAATTCACACGCTCGGTGCTTGAAGTGATGCGTCAGCCGCTCGAGGATCGTCACATAACTATAGCCCGCGCCCGCTACACCATTGACTATCCGGCCGGGTTCATGCTCGTGGCCTCGATGAACCCATGCCCCTGCGGCTACTACACTCACCCCACCCGCGAGTGCAGCTGCCTGCCCGGACAGGTCAACAAATACCTTAGCCGCATATCAGGACCGCTTCTTGACCGCATTGACCTGCATGTCGAGATTCTGCCGGTGCCTGTCGGCGAACTTCAGAGCCGGCAGGGAGGTGAGCCGTCGGCGGCCATACGTGAGCGCGTCATCAAGGCCCGCGCCATCCAGACAGCCCGCTTTGCCGGCGAGAAATCCATACACTGCAACGCGCAGATGACCTCGCGGCAGCTTGCCGTCTATGCCCGTCCTGTTCCGGAAGCCATGAAGATTCTTCAGGCCGCTATGGAACGGTTTGACATGAGCGCCCGCGCTTATGACCGAATCCTGAAAGTGGCGCGCACCATAGCCGACCTCGATGCCTCGCCCGACATCCTCCCACACCACATCCGCGAGGCCGTCTCCTACCGCACCCTCGACCGTTCCACATGGGGCGCCACCACAATCAAGTAATTTTAGAAATAATGTATTATGAGTATAGAAGAACTATGTATAAGCCAGGAGCGAGAACTGATTGCAAAATATTTTGGTGATATTGTCCGGGAGGCAGCTATGGAGCGGCCGGAAAGCATTGGGAAGTTTACAAAGGACTTGCCCGGTGTGATTGAAGCCGAGTATCGGGCTTATCTTGAGGGCCTTTGGAAGCAGTACGCCCCTGATGAATTTAAGGGAGAGCCTCTGGTCCTTGAGGAGGTAAAGTTGCGCAAGCTGCTGACCGAAAATGATATGGAGGAAATTGAGGCTGCTCACAAAGCAGCGGAGACACGCACTTTGTGGGAACGCATCACACGCTCAAACCATAAGGATGTGACTCATTACAAGAGCCTGCTGCGCGACTATACGCGCAATGTCCTCACTATCATGCGTCTTGACTTTCTGGAGGAGCTTACCGGACATCACATCGGTAACAAGAGTTTCGGGGAGAACTGACGGGATAAATCTCAGCGAACAAAAAAATCAGTGCGGTGGGCCGGATGGCTCACCGCACTGGGTTTAAGTGGTTTTGATGTTGGGGTCAGAATCAGCGGACCACGATCTTGTGGCCGGCTGCAACATAGATGCCTGAAGCGAGAGGTCCGAAGGTGACGGCTTTGCCTTCGCTGAGTGAAGATGCAACCTTGACACCTGTCATGTTATAGATTTCAACGGGTGTACCGGCGGGGGCCGTAACGGTGACGTTGTGGCCGCTGACGGTTACTACGGTCTCAGCTTCAGCGCTAATGCCGGCGAGAGCGGAGTGAGCTACGTTGAAGTCTTTGGTTTCGGCTTTGGAAGCGAAGGTGTAGCCTTCGAGACGGCCTACGTTTTCGCCTGCGATCTTAAGGTCGATGTCGTATGTGGAGGTGAATTCGGGAACGGTTACTGAGTAGTTTCCGAAATCATCGGTCACGGCTGAAACGGTGGTGTCGCCTGAAGTGAGAGATACTTCCACGCCGGCGAGGGGTGCATTGTTGTCAAGCGAGTTGTAGACGTGGCCTGACAGTTCGGCTGTGCGGTCGGTGTAAAGGAGAAGGATGTCGTTGACAGCTTCGGGCTGCTCGGCTGTGAAGGTTACGTCGGGCTTGGTGTAGGTGTCATATCCTTCTGCTTCGGCAGTGAGTTCGTAGGGGAGGTTGACGTTGACGATGTTCATTGAATACTGACCGTCGGCTGTGGTGTAGGCCTGGTAGAGAATATCGTCAGAGGTGAACTTCACCCAAGCGTTTTCAACGGGAGCGCCGAAGTCGTCGGTGACGGTTCCTTTTGCAACGACTACATCCTTAGCCACGTTGAAGTAGGTTACGGGGTAGCCGGCGCGGTAGATTGACCATGAAGGTTCGTCGTCGAGGTCCTCGGCAAATTCCTTCTTGTTGGTGATCACGCGGTTGTCATAGATGTCGTTCCAGTAGTCATATACGCTGTTGTCGACCGTGATGAACACGTTGTGATTGTCAGCTCCTTCGGTGAGGTCGCGCTGGTCAATCATGATTCGGATTGAGCCGCCTTCGTATGTGAAGGGGGTGGTGAAGGGGATAACGAACACGGGTTCGTAGGTCTTGCTGTAGCTGTCACCAACGACGGGGAACTCATATTCTCCGTCAAAGACGAGAGTCATGTTTTCTTTGTCGGCAGCCACGATGTTTGCGGGATCGTAAGCCTCGTCGGTAGTGTTCTCAATCCAAACTTTCACGTTCTTTTTCAGTAAGGCGGTGTTGTAACCGTTGAACGAGAAGCCGGTGATCTTGACTCCGGTGTCCATTCCGAGCTGGTCAGCGCGATAAATTATCTGACCCTGTGCGCAGTAGTAGGTGTTGAGGGGGTCGGTACCGGTGATTTTGACGTCACCTACCTGATAGACGGCTTCGGCCTTCTCTTCGCCTACGGTGAACTCAAATGAGCTGAGAACCACTCGGTCGGTGCCGGAAATGAATACGAATTCACCGTTGAAGGTGCCTTCAGCATGGGGGGTGTAGCGGAGATCGTAGGTTGCTTCGGCGCCCTGAGTGAGTTCGGGAGTCTCGGCAGCACGAGCCACTTCCTCACCGTTGACTTCGAGGATTACGGCATAGTCATTTTCAACTTTTGAGAGGAGGTTGCGGAGGGTGATGTTGGTGATGTAGCGGGTGTTGACAGCAGCGGCGTCAGGCAGACCTGCCGACACTACATAGAGGTCATGGGCCACGTCGACGAGTTTACCGCCGTGGATGTTGTCAACTCTTGCACCACCTGCTTCAAATGCCACGTATGAGTTGCCTGCGGGCATGTCGATGCTGAAGATTTTGAATTCGTATGTTCCGTAGCCTGATCCGGTGGGTTTGTCGACATTGAAACGGCTGTCGGCTTCGGTGGAGTCAGAGGGACGGATTTCCTTAACGAGAGTCCAGTTGACACGGTCGGTTGAGGTGTAGATGTTGAGTTTTGCGCCGGTGTTGTCGCTCTTTGTTGCCATGAAGTAGAGCTTGCCACCTTCGTCAAACGAGAGCAGAGGAGTGATGAAGCGGTCAGTGTAAGATGAGCTACATTCTATGTATTTTTCACCTGCAAGGGGTTTGAGGGCTTCAGGAACAGCCTTGATGCCCCAGTTTTTGCCGATTACCATTCCTTCGGGAGTGAGTTCGCCTTCAAAATCTTCGGCATAGTCACCTTCAGCTGTGACAAGACCTGCAAGCTCATAGTTGACGTCGCCGAGTGTGGATTCAACGAATGTCAGTGTGCCGGTCTTGAATCCGGGTTCACCTGCAAGCGAGATGGTGATTTCTTTTTTCTCGTTTGATTCAAGGGTGAATGGCTGAGCGTCGGTGGTGAATCCTTCGGGGAGATTGATTGCCGTAACGGTCATGGGTGCGGTACCCTGATTCCACATGCAGAGGGTGCGTGAGGTTCCGGCTGCGCCTGCTCCGATAGCAATGACATCGGTGATGTTGACATCGTTGTAGCTGCTCTGGTTGGCTGAGTTTGACTCGAAGAACATCAGTTTGGGCGCGGGAACGTAAGGAATCACGGTGAACCATCCGAGTGAAGTTTCGATTTTGTTGTTTTCAGCTACCTGAACGCTTACATAGTAGCTGTTTGACGATGTGTTGGGAGCAACTACCGGTTCGCCGGTAAACTCAAAGAGTTTGCTGACGGTCTGTCCGCAGTTGATTGCTTCGGTGATGTAGCCGGTTCCGAACACTGCATCTTCAGCTGAGTGGTTGTAGAGTGATACGAGAATACCGGGATCGGATGCGGGGAAGTCAACGTCACCGTCGTTTTCAACCGTTACAGAGAACTTGAATGTCACATTCTTATCCTCTCCGGCTGTAAGAGTGGTACCTCCGGACTCGTTTTTAACAGAAATAAGTAGTGAGGCACGGTAGGCCACGTTGGCTGATGTGGCTGTGAATTCATCGAGGTCGAGATTGTGGGCGCGGATACCGATATTAGTGCCGGCCGGAACATCCTGAACAGTCACTTGAGTCCAGTCATCTATCGTAAGACCTTCTACGAGATTAAGACCTGTCTCACCGAGACGGACAAAGTCACTTGCGTAGGTGGGAATGTTGGCCACATCGGGGATGCGGAAGAATGTAAGTGTCGGTTCAGAACCGTTCTTACGTACCCAGATACTCAC
This sequence comes from uncultured Staphylococcus sp., assembly GCA_964554195.1. Lineage (GTDB taxonomy): Bacteria > Bacteroidota > Bacteroidia > Bacteroidales > Muribaculaceae > Duncaniella. The sequence goes on along the minus strand of CAZKNK010000001.1, from coordinate 47,337 downwards.
TTCACCTTCTACAGCGGGAGTGATGAGGAGGTCATTGTAACCATAGTTGTTGTAATACGAGCTGTAATAGTTACTGCTCTGATTTACGGAAATGTAACCGCCTGAATGTCCGCCTTCGGAGCTGAGTGTGAAGGTGGCGAGCGAGTAGCTTGATGCACCTCCGCGAAGCCATCCTTTAGGACGTTCGGTCGGGTTTTCAAACTGTTCCACGTAGGGAGTCAGTACTTCGGCGGAAACCGAGAATACTGCTGCAAGTCCCACGAGGGCAGCGACAAAGAAATTCTTTTTCATTTGCTTGAGTTATTGATTGGTTAATAGTTGATTGCTTTGTTAAGCGTCTGATTCATCAGCGCACCACGACCTTGACGGCTGCGCCTGTGGCTGATGCGACTATGTAGAATCCGGGACCTACTCTGAGGGTGGCCGAGGTGGCAGCGGTGCGTCCGGCAGTGCGACCGTCGGCGTTAAGCACGGTGAGCTGCTCGCCTTCGGGGTTGGTGATAGCGATGGCACCGCTCTGAGTGGTGACGGTGAAGGTGGCTGCGGGTGAGACGGGGGCTGCAACGGATTCGATTCCGCTCCAATCAAGATTGTCGGGAACCTGGAATGTTTCAGTCCAGTCGCTAAGCACATACACCGGAATCATATATGAACCGGGACGCTGACGGGCTGCCATGAGGGCAAACGAGTAGTGGTCGCCGCGCTGGCGGTCAGCCGTAGAGCAGTAGTAGCCGGGAGCATCAAGACCTTCCTTGATTTCGTCATATTTATAGAGGTTACGCTGAACGGCTCCTTCTGGGAGGTCAACACTGATGCGGAGGTTGTCCATATAGAGCCAGCCGCCGTCGGTGGTGCCGAATGAGAAGCGGATGAGTCCTGCGGGAACTTTGTAGTTGAGTTTCACGTGGGTCCAGTCGCTACCGATGTTCTGCTTGATTTCGCCACCGGCTCCGAGTACCCATTGAGTCTGGCCGTCGACCACGCCGGGAACGGCTATCTGGATGTAAGGATGAACGCCGGGATCGAGTGTGGCGAAGTCAGCTTCGATGGTAAGGTTACCTGTTGACTGGCCTATGGTCATGATCGGTGAAACGAGTTCGCCGTAATATTGAGTGCCGAGTGATGACACATAGTTGTGGAGGGCAATGGCGCCGTTGATCACGCCACCTTCATACATCACCCAGTTTGCACGTGACATTCCGTAGCTGTCCATGTCATAGAGTCCGATGGCGTTGGTATAAGGCTCGCCGATAGAACCCGGGTTAACGATTGCATCAAAGTTTTCGTTGAGGATGTCGTATGTCTCGTCAGTCATGGCTTTGTGGTCAAGTATTGCCTGAAATCCGTAGCCTTCGGCATTGTAGACGGGATCCCACTCCACAAGGAAGCCTTCGGCTGACACGTCGCTGATGACAATGCCTTCAGGGACTGTGAGGTCAAGCACCTCCACCAGAGCAGACTCTTCGCTCTTGACACCGGTTTCTGACACGGCGCGGATGTAGTAATAGTAGACCTTGTCGCGGTTAAGATTTTCAAGGTGATAGGAGGTTTCGGTTGTCACCTTGTCGCGGGCCACATATTTATAATCGGGAAGCTGGTCCTCGCTTCCGGCGCGGCGGACGTAGTAGCAGTTGAAAATGTAGTGGTCGGCACCTTCTACGGCAGTCCAGTTTGCTGTGAAGCTGTCGCCGGTGAAGTCGGTCCACTTCAGGGCTGTGGGAGCCTCGATTTCAGGACGGAATTGCTGCACCTTGATGTCGTCAATCACGATTTCGTATGTGTCGGAGTAGAGTTGGATAACCGTGTTTGAGGGGCAACCTGTCAGTTCCACCTCAATGTCGGTCCATTGCAGTCCGTTGACGGGAAATGTCTGTTCGTCGCTTGTGATGGGGAGCATGTCTGTTTCGGCAACCCAGCGCACACATACCATATCAAAGAGGTCGGGGGCAAGGAGTTTGGCGCGAAACGAGAGATAGGCTGTGCCTTGATTGCGGTGGAGGTCAAGTTCGGGTGTTTCAAGCTGACCGGTCATTACGGTTCCGGTCCAGGGGTCGGTGTACATTCCTATACATACGGCTCCACCGGCCTGCATGATCGAACGTCCGCCCCAGCCGGGGGTGTGGGTGTAGGACGACGGAATCATGTTGTACTCGTCGTTGATAAATGTCGGGTCGGGGTCCTCAGGAAGTCCGGCTGTCATGCGCGAGAAATCTTCCTCGAGTACGGTCTTGTATTCGCGTCCGTCGTCGGGGACCCGGTTTGCGGGAGCTTTCTGTGCGGTAAAAACGGATGACTGTGCCGGCATTGTGATGTGGCGGGCGTTTCTGACGGGTTGCTCATAGGGCATGAAGCGGCCCGGAGTCCCGGAATCGGCCATAACTGCCAGGGCTGCTGATGCAAGCGCCGCAGCAAGAAATATGCGATTTGTCATAAGGTGATAAGTTGGTATGAAGATATAAGTAATAACATTTCAGGCAAAGTTACAACAAAATGAAAGCTAAAAAAAATATTAACACAAAATGACGATAATTGTAACATTTTTGTGGCTAAAGTGTCAGTTTGATGGCTGTCTGCTTTCAGATGGGTAAAAAAGGACGGGGTTATGGTGACAAAGCGGCGGCGGGCAGCTTCCATTAATGAGCCGCCCGCCGCTGATATTTGATTTTCAGAGTTTCTTACTTGAAGAAGGTGGTCATGTGGTTTTCGACTTTGCGGTTGCCCTGTAGGATGCGGTCCATGTTGTTCAACATTCGGGCCGCGCCTCGCTGCTGGGTGTAACGTGCGCCATCCTGTGTGGCGTCAAACGGACGACCGTTATTGTCAACCGAGGTGACCTGAAGCACAACCACTGCATTGTTGCCCTTGACGGGACCTACAAGCTGACCGGGCTTGGCGTTGACCACATTTCCGAGGATTTCAGCTTCAAAGATTCCGATGCCGGGAATCTGCATCTGGCCGAAGTTAACGGTGGTGGTGTCCACACTTGCGCTCATGAGGTTTGCGTAGCCGGCAACGTCATTAGCCTTGCCGCTGTATTTCTCTATAAGCGCTGCGGCTTTCTTGTCGTTACGGGCGCGGTTGGTGTAGGTTGCGTTGACCTGAGGCTCGGTGAGGGGAAGATAGTTGTCGTAGACATTATTTACGGCTACTGCAAAGAATTTACCTGACTGCTCGTCGCCGAATACTTCTGACACTTTACCCTTCTTGGCGTCCATCACCCATGCCACTGCTGCGTGGGAGTCCTCGATGTTGCCGATGCCGGGCGATGAGGGAGTGACTTGTGCGGGGAAGGTGGTGTAGCCTGCTGCCTGAGCGCTGTCGGCAAATTCCTGAGCTGACTTGTGGCTGGCTACATAGTTCATGAGATCACCTTGCAGACGGTTGACGGTGGCTGCTGAGGGGAGTACCTCGTAAGTAATTGTAGCGAGATCAACCACTTCACCGGGAGCCTTACGCTCGTTAACACGGAAAATCTGACCGGCAACAATCGTTGCAGCGGTGTCGGGAGTGAAGTAGCGACCGGTGGCGGCGTTGGTGAGAACCTCACGATATTCCAGAGCCGAAGGGTCAAGGAGCGAGAGATTGAAATCTTTCTGAGCAGCCGATGCGTTGGCTGATGCGATGGAGTCAAAGTCAGCGCCGTTGTTGAGCAGTGTGATGAGCGAGTCCATCTGCTGACGGTTTGCCTGAACCGACATGAAGTCGATGGTCACGTCAGTGATTTCACTTGTACGTCCGAGGACTTTGGCCAGGGTGTAGGTGTTGCCCATACGGTTGACGAGTGCTGCTTTGCCGACAGGCATTGTGTCGACAGCGGCCTTGATCTGAACGGGGAGGCTCTCCTGAGTCTGTTTGGCTCTCTCCACCACGAAGTCGGCGAAGTCATTCATGCCCTGCACGTCGGGGTTTGAGTTGAGGGTCATGAGTGCGTTTTCAACACGCTGCTGTGCGTTAAGCTTGTCGTCGGCAGAGGGGACGATGTCAACGGCAATATAGTTGACGGTTGAGAGCTGTTCGGGAAGTTCATAGAGTTTCTTTTCCGACTCATAGAGGGCTTTCACTTCGGCGGCTGAGGGTTCATATTCCTCGTCGGGAAGGGTGACATAATCCTGCTTGGCGTAAATCACTGAGGCAGTTGAGGCGTTTTCATCATAGAAAGCCTTCAGGTCAAGGTCGTTGGCCGCGAATGTTCCGGTGAAAAGGTTCTGGAATTTCTGACGGAGCAGACTCTGCTCAACCTGCTTCTCGAGCTGAAGCCAATAATCCTTATATTGTTCGGCCTGAGCGGCGGGGATGCCGTATTTTTCAGGGTGGAAGGCGATGTCATAGAGATCTTTTCCCGAAGGGGCGATCTGATTCTGCATGAGCATGCGGTCAACCATGGCGGAGTTGCGGCCAAGCATGGCCTCGGTCAGCTCCTCGTCGGTGACTTTAAGTCCAAGACGCTCTACTTCTTCATTGAAGAGCTTTTCGGCGATCATTGATGCCAGCACCTGCTGATTAAGCACCGATGAGTCGATTTTGCGTCCCTGTGTCTGCTGAGCGGCCTGCTGAGCGCGCTGCTGGAATTCCTGGACTTCGATTTTCTGTTTTCCAACCTTAGCGAGAGTGTTTCCGGGGCCGAAGAGGGTGTGACCCGACTGGAAAAAGTCGCCGATGATGAAGGCAAGCAGCGCCGCACCCACAATTATGAGTAACAGTCCTGACCTGCTGCGGATTTTTTCAAGTGTTGCCATTATAAGTGTTTAATTGATATTAATCGGTTTATTGTAAACGCAATCGGGCCGTGTAAGGCTACATGACGCGAATTTAACGCACAAAGTTACAATTATTTCCTTTTCTGTCAAAATTGTTTTAGGAATTTTCACCTGCGGCGACTGCATTTTTACGGATTTTTGGTCCGGTAGGGGGCGGAATGATCTAAATCACAGCCGGAGCGGTGAATGATAAGGCAATTAGTGGGGGAGTTACGAAAAAAATTGTTAATTTTGCAATTCAATCATCACATTTCAATAAAACATGGTTCGAAAATCAGTATTTGTCCTTATTCTATGTCTTGCCGGAGCAGTCAGTGCCACCGGCGCTGCCCCGGAGCTGAAGCTTTTTGACACCCCGACATCAAGGAGCGAAATATATAATTATGTCCCCGAAATCGAGACGGATACCACCGCTATTGACACAGTGTTCTTCGAGGATTATCTTGCTGAGGTTGACTCGCTCGACGGGTTTGCCCTGACGCCGCGCGACATGACCTATCACACCATGCCCGGCTATTATTTCCGACCGGTTGTTTTCGACACCTATCATCTCCTTGACCCCATCCCTCTGATTCCCGGTGGTGAGCGCGCCACTTTCGGATGGTTGATTGACCTGAATCAGCATGCCAATCTGATCCGTCAGGCCACGCAGCAGTATGTGTTGAACTATCCATATCTGGTAAGATATAATGAAGCTCATCTGCCCGAACCACCCAAGCAGTATATCGCCACGGTCGATCCGGCCACGGCTATGATTGTCATCGACGAGGTGAAGCCCGTCCCGCCGGTCAACACCGAGATGGAAGTGGTGTTTGAGAAGCGACACTGGCTGCGCACGTTTAATGCCGGGTTGCAGTTCTCGCAGGCCTACGTGTCGCCCAACTGGTATCAGGGCGGTAACAATAACGTCAACGCTATCCTCAATCTATTCTATAATGTGAAGCTTAACCAGAAGTTTCACCCAAAACTCCTTTTCGAAACCACGGTGCAGTATAAGCTCGGTATGAACAGCGCCCCTGACGACACAATCCGCTCCTACAGCATATCCGAGGACCTGTTTCAGTTTAATCTGACTGCCGGTTACAAGGCCACGAAGAAGTGGTATTACTCAACCAACATCTCATTTAAGACTCAGCTGCTCAATAACTACAAGTCAAATTCCTATTCCATGAAGGCGGCCCTCCTCTCACCCGGCGAACTCAATGTCGGTCTTGGTATGACCTACAACCACGTCAATGCCAAAAAGACTTTCACGCTCGACGCCTCAATCTCGCCGATTTCATGGAATATGAAAACGTGTATCAACTCGAAGATGAACGAGACTGACTATGGAATCAAGCCGGGCCACAAGGTGGTGAGCGAGATCGGTTCCAATGCCGAGGTGAAGGTGACATGGAAGATAGCCGACAACATCAGTTATCGCTCCCGTTTCTTCGTGTTTACCGATTATGATTATATTCAGAGCGACTGGGAAAACACATTCCAGTTTAACATCAATAAGTTCCTCTCCACACAGCTGTATATCCATGCCCGCTACGATTCGTCCACCCCGCGTGAGGCTGACTCGAAGTGGCACAAGTTCCAGCTGAAGGAGATTCTATCGTTCGGTTTCAGCTATAACTTCAGCTCAATCTGACCTGCATGACTCTGCGTTCTCTCCTCGTAGCGGCGGCAGTTGCCGTGATGACGGTCGGTCCGGTTGTCGGTCGGTCGCTCCGGCAGTCAGATGAGGTCACTGCGGCGGCATCACGTTTGCGTCAGATTCCGCTTCATCCCGTCGAGGGGTTGTGGCAGTTTCCCGGACAGTCGGCTGTCATAGAAATCCGGCGTGACTCCACCGCTGTCAGCGACGGGGTGGTGGGACGCTATCTGATGATTCTCATCCGTCCGGCGTCAAAGAACGTGCAGGCAGGTGCTACGGTAGGCACACTCGTCCCTACAGGTAAATATGGCGTATATGACGCCCGTATCTACACCGAACTCCCTTCTGACCGACGCCGGGTCAGGCCAACTTCATGCCTGCTCTCGCTTGAGGATGAAGAGAGCCGGCTTGCGATGAAATCTTATGGAAAGAAGCTGAAAATCCGATGGTGGCGACTCATGCCCTACATGTTTCGCTTCGCCTTCTCGGAAACTGAAACCCGTCGGGCCGACGTCGATGGACTCATCAGAATTTTTCCTGAACCTGCAATTCCGATTAACCCCGTCTACCTATGAAGCTTCTTCCGGCCATACTGACGGTCACCGTCACGGCTCTCGCCGTCATCAATTCGTCGGCTGACAATACTCTCCGTCGCCACCTCAAGCCCGTCAGTGAGCCGTCGCCCGCTGTGATTCCCCTCCCTGTGGCCGACACTATTGTAGCTACGGGTGGTGAACTCACCTTTTCCGGCTATGACAAGCCCCTCATGTCGCGCAAGGAAACTTTTCTCGTTACCAACCACTATTCCGATACTGTCCGATCAATCACTGTCCGCATCAATTATCTTGACCTTTCCGGAAGGCAGCTTCACAGCGCAAACTCCACACTTGAATGTGACATTCCTCCCGGTCAGACACGTAGTCTTGCCAAGAAATCATGGGATCTCCAGCAGACCTACTATTATCATCTCGGCAAGAAACCACGCACAGCAGGAGTAACTCCATACACCGTCACCATCACCCTGATCAATTTCACCGTCCCAACAAGATGAACCTCGCAGACATCAACATTGACGGACTCCTCATCGGAGCCGCTACATTTATTATAATAGGACTCTTTCATCCTCTGGTTATCAAAGGAGAATACTATCTCGGCGCACCGCTCTGCCGCCGTCTGTTTCTTGTCGCTGCCATCATCGCTACGGTTGGCTCGATTCTTGTCAGCAACCTCACCGTCTCCATCCTCCTCGGCATCATAGCCTTCTCGTCGCTTTGGTCAATCAAGGAGGTCTCCGAACAGGTGGAGCGTGTGCGTAAAGGATGGTTCCCGGCTAATCCCCGACGCAAAAATCACCCCGATCAACCCTCCGGTTCCGGCCAATAACTATCGTAAACTGCTATCAATGACATGATTGAAAATATCCGGCGACTACACACAACCCCTATGGGGGCCATCCGCATCAGGCGAAATCTCGGGCTTGATACAGATGATGTCACAGGCTATTGTAAACAGTTAATTCTTAAGTCGAATGCACGGATTGAGCGGAAAGGCAAAAACCTGTATGTTAAAACTGACAACGCCATCCTCACGGTCAATGCCAGCAGTTTCACCATAATCACCGCCCACAAGCTATAATCCCGGTCTGAAATTTTACACCAAATTTTGGATTTGGGAGTGAAATATCTTGCGGGGGAGAGGGGGTAGAATGAAAAATTCTGTGTATCTTTGCAAGATACTATACTTAACCCTCTTATGACTGACTATTCTTATATCCATATACTGCTCCGGGGTGAGGCCGACGGGTCCACTCAGACAATTTTTTCGTGGAATGCTGACGATGACCGCGCATGGAAAAAATCACTTGTCACTCCCGGTGCTGCAATCAGGCGTTTTCTGAACGCCGGTGAATGTTATATTCTCCAGCAGTCGGCCGACGGCCACTGCTTCTCGCTCATAGCCCGAAATCCGGTGAGGAGTTCGGCTGCCGACAGCTATGAAATGATCTCGGTGTTTGTTGACAATGAATGTTCGCTGACCGGAAAGCAGCTTCTGGCACTTTTTTCGTCTCTCGAGAAGTCATTTATTGCTGAAGGAGCGCCTTCTGACACCGCCGTGAAGGCCGCTTTGGAGTCTGCGCAGATTCCCGCGCAGCCTGTCATGCGGTCATCGTGGCTCTATAAAGCGCCGGCTGAACCTGTAAGGAGAGAGGAAGGAGCCTACCGCACATATATTTCTACTTCCGAACTTGTCACGATATTCTCGTTTCCGTCACAACCTGACTATGCGCCTTACCGCTGCGTGATTGTGGTTCCGGCCACAGCCTCGCTCCGCCCCGGTGTGAAGATGCCGAGAATTACGGCTCCGATCCGAAAGCAGTATTCGGTAGTGATTCCTGACGGAGTCACTGTTTCGGCTGACAGCGCCTATGACGGTGAGCGGCTTACGGTGACATTCACCCGTCCCGGGTTTGATTCTCACACAGAAACCGTCACGGTGGGTAATCCGTCGGCATTCGTTCGCATCGAGGGTTCTACCATCCGCATCCGTCAGCCCCGCGAGTGTGGGATTCGCTTCACGCGCCGTGTGGGTCTTTCGGTGAAGTCGGCAAAAGGAACCCCGCTCAATGGCTATACCATCTCGGTCAACGGACGCTCCGTCAGCACTATGGAACCGTTTGTGGAGTTTACGGAAAAGGATTTGTGCGAGTCAGACAAGGTGGAAATCAAGGTGGCTTCAAACAACTACATGCCGGTGAAGATGGAGAAATCAACCGACGAGATTCTTGCCACTGACCGTCTTGAAATTGTGCTTCAACCGATAGAGCAGGGGGTGACGCTCCGGCTCGACTTCGGCGATGGCCGCGTGATAGAGCAGTTTATTTCCATCGAGAAGAACACTCCGGAATACAATCGCCTCCATTCAGGCAATTTCCACGGATTCCGTGCCTACCGTATGGTTACACCTGACCACTCGGAGGTTTATAATGTGGATGTGCGGTTCGACGGTCGCCCTGTGGCTCCGAATTTCGAGACGTCGCGTCAGGAGGAAACGGGCGAACAGCCCCAGACGCCTCACACGGCGCCGGTGTTTGAAAACATCTCTGACCGTGTGGCTTCAGACCGAGACCCGATTGACACGGCTGTGCCTACGCTTCCTGATTCCGGTGAAACTGACAGCACGGATGAAAACACCGAGCCTGCCGACAAGCCTGCGGGCCGGATGACCAAGTGGATTCTTGCGGCTGCTGCTGCGATAATAGTGCTTGTGGTGGTACTTGTGCTTGTGCTTCCACGCGGCACCAAACTCGATGTGGCTCCTGAAGCCGAGATAATTCCTGACGACGCAGCCACTCCCGCTGCTGTGGCTGATCCTGCTGTCACGCCGGCTGTTACCGACGCTCCGGCCACATCTCCGGCAGCTTCGCCCGATGTGACATCAGCAGATTTCACAGTCGATGTCTCATACCTCAACTCCAACACCGTCTGGGACACTTCACGCCTGACATCACCTCAGGGGCGTCAACTCATTGAGGCTCTCTCGGCAGGCGACATTGACGCCGTGGCTTCAAACGACTATTTCGCCGTGGCAGGTAAGTGTACGAATTCCAAAGCTCTCTCGGCTCTCAATCTGATGTGGAGGGCCAAAGGTTCGCCAACAGCAAAGCGCATCACGGCTGAAATGAAAAAAGCTGCCCAGGGCGGCTCCGTTGACTTGTCCAAACTTATCGACCGCCTGGCCCGTTTCCAGCCTGTGGAAGCTGATGCCAACACCATGCCGCGTCCAACCCGCTGATAATCTGTCATGACACGTAAAGACTTTGAAATCATGGCTCCCGTCGGGAGCTACGAGTCGCTCCATGCCGCAATCAATGCCGGAGCCGACGCCATATACTTCGGAGTGGAAGGGCTGAACATGCGCTCTCGCTCAAGCGTCAACTTCACTCTCGATGACTTGCACCGCATCTCGGCCATCTGCGCCGAAGCCAATGTCAAATCCTATCTCACAGTCAACACTATCCTATATGATGAGGACCTCGAGACGGCACGGAGGATAATTGACGCCGTCCGTGACAGCAACATCTCGGCCATCATTGCCTCTGACATCGCTGCCATAGAGTATGCCCGCTCGGTTGGAGTGGAGGTGCATATTTCCACGCAGTGCAACATCACCAACATCGAAGCCGTGAGGTTTTATGCCCGATATGCCGATGTGGTGGTGCTGGCCCGGGAACTTAATCTGGATCAGGTGCGTCGCATCCACGAAGCCATTGTAAACGAGAACATCACCGGGCCGACCGGCGAGCAGGTGAGGATAGAAATGTTCTGTCACGGAGCGCTCTGCATGGCGGTGTCCGGCAAATGTTATCTCAGCCTGCATGAGATGAATTCAAGTGCCAATCGTGGCGCATGCACTCAGATATGCCGTCGGTCCTACACTGTCACCGACCGCGAAACGGGCGATAGTCTTGATATTGAAAACAAATATATCATGTCGCCCAAGGACCTTAAAACCATCCACTTCCTTAACAAGATGATTGATGCCGGCGTGAGGGTGCTGAAAATCGAAGGACGCGCCCGTGGTCCGGAGTATGTCAGCATAGCGGTCAGGGCTTATTCCGAAGCGCTTGAGGCTATTGTGGACGGTTCATATTCCGAGGAGAAGATCGCCGCATGGGACACTGAGCTGAAAAAGATTTTCAACCGTGGTTTCTGGGACGGCTATTATCTCGGACAGCGTTTGGGTGAATGGTCCTCAAAATATGGCTCCTCAGCCACACGCACCAAGCGCTATGTGGCTAAAGGAGTCAGATATTTCCCGAATATCGGTGTAGGTGAGTTCGTGGTGGAGAGTGGTGAACTCAATGCCGGCGATGAAATAGTAATTACGGGTCCTACAACCGGTGCCATAATCATGACTGTAGATGAGATGAGGGTTGATCTCAAACCGGTGGCCACAGTTACTCGCGGACAGCATTTTTCCATTAAGGTCCCTCAGAAAATCCGTCCCTCCGACAAACTTTATCTTTGGTCGCCTAATCCCGATCGGGATTGAATCCACCCGTTCCGGTCAGACAATGTGGTGGCTGACGGCAGATTTTTCAACCGGTAAGGCGGCGATGTAGTTGCGGATATACTCATTGAATCCGGTCACATCCTCGGCAGTCGGCGATATGGTCAGACCTGTTTTTCCGGCAAAAACCACCGTTTCAAGATAGTCGGCGAGCGAGCGTCGGTCATGATTATTGACCATGAATCCGGCCAGAAGGGCCATGCCCCACGCTCCGCCTTCACCTGCTGTCTCCATGACGGAAATTGGTGAATTAAGTGCGGCTGCAAGAATGCGCTGCCCAACTCCGGGTGTACGGAACAATCCGCCGTGAGCCGTGATGCGGTCCACCTTGATTTTCTCTTTGTTGAAAAGAATGTCATTGCCGATCTTAAGACAAGCCACCGAAGCATAGAGGTTGGCGCGCATGAAGTCAGCTAAGGTCAGACGCTTGTTGACGGGACGAATCACCAGCGGACGTCCTTCGGTCAGGCCCGTTATCGGTTCGCCGGAGAAGTAGTTGAAGGTCACTATACCGTTGCAGTCAGGTTCGCCGGTTAGGGCGTGATTGTATAGTCGCCCATAGATTTCATCCATGTCGGCCTCCACACCCATCAGTGAGGTGAATTCACGGAACATTCCCACCCAGGCGTTGAGATCGGAGGTGCAGTTGTTACAGTGAACCATAGCCACCGGACTTCCGTCAGGGGTTGTTACCATGTCGATCATTTCAGAGGGGCGGCTCAGCTCCTTTTCAAGCACTATCATGGAGAATGAAGAGGTGCCGGCCGAAACATTCCCGGTGCGTGGCTTCACAGCGTTGGTGGCCACCATTCCTGTCCCGGCATCACCTTCAGGCGGGCAGAGAGGAATTCCGTGACGGAGATTGCCGGAGATGTCGAGACGCCGCGCGCCCTCCTCGGTCAGTGAGCCGGCATTCTGTCCGGCAACAAGTATACGGGGCAGAATGTCGGTGAGTTTCCATCCCGGTTTCCTGTCGGCCACAAGCCGGTCAAATTTGTCAATCATGGAGGTCGAATATTTGCCGGTGGTCGGGTCAATAGGCATCATCCCGCTTCCGTCGCCTATACCGATAACCTTGTGGCCGGTCAGCTGCCAGTGTACGTAGCCGGCCAGGGTGGTGATGAAGCCTATATCGCTCACGTGAGGTTCATCGTCGAGGATGGCCTGACAGAGATGAGAAATGCTCCATCGGAGTGGGATATTGTAGTCAAACAGCTTGGATAGCAGTGCGGCAGACTTACCGGTATTTGTGTTTCGCCACGTGCGGAACTGTGTGAGCAGATGTCCTTCGCGGTCAAAGGGCAGATAACCGTGCATCATGGCACTGATGCCGATGGCGGCCAGATCGGTTATCTCGACCCCGTAGGTTGACAGGACATTCTCGCGCAGCGAGCGGTAGCAATCCTGAAGTCCGAACCACACGGCCTCAAGGCTGTAGGTCCATAGCCCGTCGGCAAGTTGGTTTTCCCATTCATGTGAGCCTTGGGCTATGGGGTTATTGTTGCGGTCTATCAGAACTGCCTTGATTCGAGTGGAGCCGAACTCTATTCCGAGGATGGCTTCACCTGACTCTATGGTTGCTTTTGCGTTTTCAGGCATATTTCGTGTTGGATGGATTTAGCGGAGTGACTTGTTGAGCATATAATAGACTTCGTTCCAGTTAAGGAGATTCTTGAAGTCGGGAAGAGTGGTTGAGGCATCTATGTGAGCCAGTTCTATGCCGGCTATTTCAGCATAATCCTCCCAATATTCCGGTGTGAGTTCGTAGGAGAAGCATGAGTGATGTGTACCTCCGGCAATAATCCATGCTGCGGCACCGGTTTCGAAGTCAGGCATCGGAATCCAGAGCGCCGATGCTACGGGGAGTTTGGGGAGCGGTTTTGATTTGATACACTCCACGTCGTTGGCTATCAGACGGAAACGGTTGCCGAGGTCGATGACCGTTGCGGTGATTCCCTTGCCGGGACGTGATGTGAACACCAGTCGGGCAGTCAGGCTCTTGCGGATACCGATGCCGAGATAGTGAACCTCGAGGCGAGGTTTTTCCTCCGCTATGAGCGGACACACTTCGAGCATGTGGGCCTGAAGGATTGAACTGTTGTCGCCGTCAAAGTTGAGGGTATAGTCCTCGAGGAATGAGCATCCTTTTCCCTCCGACATGACCCAAACCGTGCGGTAAAGGGCTGCGCTTTTCCAGTCACCCTCGGCTCCGAAGCCATAACCTTCGGCCATAAGGCGTTGGGAAGCAAGACCCGGAATCTGGTCAAATCCGACGAATTTGGGGTCGTTGATGTCGGCTGTACCGAGGTCATCGAAGTTGGTGGTGAAGCCTTTGGCTCCTTTGTCCTTCAGTATGGCGCGGAGGGTGAGTTCGGCATGTGCGGAATTCCAGATCTTACGGTAGCCCTCCGTTGCGGGGTCCTTCAGGTCATCGGCCACTACATATTCATTGAAATATGTGTCGACAAGGGCCTGAATATCTGCGTCGGAGATTTTTTTGTGATATTCCATCAGGGAGCTGACCGGAACATAGTCCACGTGATAGCCTAAGCGCTGTTCGGCTTCAACTTTATCGCCGTCGGTGACGGCCACATTGTTCATTTGGTCGCCAAAACGGAGTATGAGGCAATCCTGGGCATCGGCCCATGCCACGGCCACGCGCTCCCATACGGCGATTTTCTTCTGTGCTTTGACGTCGGTCCAATGTCCCACCACCACTTTGCGGCGCAGCCTCATGCGGGTGCAGATGTGGCCGAACTCGCGGTCACCGTGGGCGCTCTGGTTCAGGTTCATGAAGTCCATATCCATGTCGGCCCAGGGGATTTCGGCGTTAAACTGAGTGTGGAAGTGGAGAAGGGGCTTGTTGAGCAGCTGAAGTCCGCGGATCCACATTTTAGCGGGTGAGAATGTGTGCATCCATGTTATTATGCCGGCACAACGTGGGTCGCTGTTGGCAGCGAGCATGATGTCGGTCACCTCTTTTGATGAGTTGGCTGTTCCTTTATATACCACTTTTACGGGCAGGTTGCCTGACTTGTTAAGTCCGTCGACCATTTCGCGTGAATGAGCGTCGACTTTCACCACGGCATCGCCTCCATAAAGGAGCTGGGCGCCGGTGACCCACCAGATTTCATAATTTTCAAACATAGATTCGGTATTGATAGTTGAGGTTTTGTTGTTTTAAAAAATTTCGGAATGATGATGTCAGCCCTGACCGTAATATGCTCCCGGACCATGCTTGCGGTTGAAGTGTTTTTCAACAAGGAGCGGATTCATGGTAAGCTGCGGATTTACGGTGAAGGATATGAACGCCATCTTGGCAACCTGCTCGAGAACCACGGCATTATGCACTGCCTCGGCCGGTGATTTGCCCCATGTGAAGGGTCCGTGGTTGCCGACAAGTACCCCGGGGGTATGGATAGGATTGATGTTCCGGAAAGTCTCTACGATCACGTTACCGGTTTCCAGTTCGTAGTCACCGCGCACTTCGGCAGCTGTCATCGGGCGCGTGCAGGGAATGGCATCGTGGAAATAGTCGGCGTGAGTGGTTCCGATATTAGGAATCTCTTTGCCGGTCTGCGCCCATGCGGTAGCATAGGTGGAATGAGTGTGGACTATTCCGCCTATTTCAGGAAAAGCACGGTAGAGAGCCAGATGGGTGGGGGTGTCGGAGGAGGGACGGAGAGTGCCTTCCACCACATTTCCGGTTGCGAGGTCAACCACCACCATGTCATCAGGCGTCATGTTGTCATAGCTGACTCCTGACGGTTTGATGACCACGAGGCCCTTGTCCCGGTCAATGCCGGAAACGTTTCCCCAAGTGAAGATGACGAGTCCGTGAGCCACAAGTTCGAGGTTGGCTTCACACACCTCTTGTTTCAGTTTTTCGAGCATATTTGAAATTCATTTATATTTCGGTTGATTATGAGATTGGCCTTTTACCAGAAGTAATGATAGAAGGCGGCTGTGATGCAGAGGATGACCACGGTGTGAAACACGTCCCATCCGTTCCAGCTACGGCGGGTGGCAAGACGCTGCTCGGGTGTGGATGTGCCGAATACAAGACCCTGAATCTTGGCCGGATCCGGTGCGGGGGTGCATAAGCTCACCACAAAAACCACGGCAAGGCAGAAGAACAGCATCCATCCGCAGAAGAAGAGCCAGTTGCTGTCATAGAACATGTATTTGAACCAACTTTCAGCGGGAGCTGCCGCGTTGCTGTAGAAAATCTTGGCACCTAAGCGGGTGCAGCCTATGACAAGGCCGGTGATCAGTCCCCACATTCCGCCCTGAGCCGAGGTGCGCTTCCACACTATTCCCATTATGAATGCGGAGGCGATGCCCGGTGCGAGAACCGACTGCACATCCTGGAGATACAGGTAAAGAACATCACCAACGGAGCGCATCACCGGAATCCAGAGTATACCGAGAATCACTATTACCACCGTAGCGGCCTGACCTATCGCCACAAGTTTTTTGGGCGGGGTCTGAGGCTTGAAGCGTTTATAGAAGTCAATGGTGAACAGGGCGGCTGAGGAGTTGAACAGCGATGCGAGTGAACTCATCAGGGCAGCCAGAATACCGCAAACTATCAGTCCCTTGACTCCCGCCGGCAGAAGCTTGGCAACGAGGGTGGGGAAGGCGGCGTCGCTGTTGGGGAGGCCGTCAGGGAGCATCGGGAGGAAGGAGCCGAGTTTCTGATGGAGAGCAAAGGCTATCATGCCGGGAATGAGGAACAGAAACACAGGGAGAAGCTTCAGATAGGCTCCGAAAATGGTGCCTCGGCGGGCTTCACGCTCATTCTTGCCCGAAAGCACACGCTGCACAATGAACTGGTCGGTACACCAATACCAGAATCCTATCACAGCCGAGCCGATAAAGGCGCCGAGCCAGGGGAAGTTGGGGTCACGGTTGTCGCGGATAAGGCTTGTCATGGAGTCGCCATACTCGTTTACCTCGACGGCGGAGCAGATACGCATCATTTCATCCCATCCGCCGAGTTCCTTGAGTCCGAGTACAAGAATGATAACCGAACCGAGCAGCAGGATAGGGGTCTGGAGGATTGAGGTGTAAAGTACGGATTTCATACCGCCAACTATTGTGTAGACTGCCGTGAGGAGTACAAGCCCGATGGCGGCAATCCAGAAGAAGTCGATGCCCCAGAGGGTGTCGATGCCGAACACTTGCTGAAACACAAGTCCGCCGGCATAGACCGTGACGGCCACTTTGGTCAACACATAGCTTATCAGTGAGATGACCGAGAGGATGGTGCGCGACTGCGGGTTGAAGCGGCGTTCCAGAAACTCAGGCATGGTGATGACCATAGAGCGGGTATAGAACGGGACAAACACCCAACCTAAAAGGAGTATCAGCCAACCCTGAATTTCCCAGTGGGCCATTGCCATTCCGCTCGATGCTCCGGAGCCGGCAAGGCCGATTAGGTGTTCCGAACCGATGTTTGAAGCGAAGATTGATGCGCCTATTGCAAGCCATGTGGCGTCTTTTCCGCCGAGAAAGTAGTCATCGGCATTTTCCTGTTTCTGTCGCAATACCCAGATGATTATTGCAATGAGAGCCAGTGAGAACAGGGCAATCACCAGCCAGTCTAACATTTGCATGACAGTAGAATTAAGGTGTTATTTTGTGGAGAATTTATAGATGCAGTGTGAGGTGTAGGTCTGTCCGGGGTCGAGTCTGACGCTCGGCCACTGCGGTTTGTTGGGGCTGTCGGGGAAGTGTTGGGTCTCAAGGCAGATGCCGGAGTGCTGACCGTAGGCTACTGATTTTTTTCCTGTCACCGTGCCGTCAAGGAAGTTTCCGGAGTAAACCTGAAGCCCCGGTTCATCCGTAAACACTTCCATCAATATTCCTGAAGCTGAGCTGTAAAGCTCGGCGGCGGGGAGGGTGATGTCGCTTGCGGTGTCAAGAACGAAGTTATGGTCATAGCCGTTGCCGTTTTTGATTTGCTCGTCAGTGAAGTCGGTAATGTATTGGCCGATGGAGCGTGCCGAGAGGAAGTCAAACGGTGTCCCGGCTGTCGGCAGGATTTCGCCTGTTGTCATGTAGGTGGAGTCAACCGGGGTGAAGCCGGAGGCGGCGATGCGTAACGTGTGATCGGTCACCGGGGCGGTGGGATTCCCCGAGAGGTTAAAGTAGGAGTGATTGGTCAGGTTGACTATGGTAGGGCGGTCGGTGACTGCCGTATAGCTGATGTCGAGCGAGTTGTCACCAAGAAGGGTGTAGGTGACCGTGGCGGTGACATTGCCGGGATAATTGTTGTCACCGTCGGGTGAGTGCATGGTCAGCACAAGTGTGGAGTCGTTGGTCTGCTCGGCTTTATAGGTGCGATATTGCCAACCCATATCCCCCATTTCTCCGCCGCCGTGCAGACTGTGGCCGAAGTTGTTGCGCGGAAGCTGAACGGTGTCACCGTCAATGACGAAGCGGCCGCCGTTGATGCGGTTGGCCACACGCCCTACTGATGCTCCGAAGTCGGTCAGGTTGTTTTCAGGAAAATAGGCTTGAATGCTGTCAAATCCAAGCACCACGTCACGCAACTCGCCGTTGCGGTCAGGCATCATGAGTGA
This sequence comes from uncultured Staphylococcus sp., assembly GCA_964554195.1. GTDB lineage: Bacteria > Bacteroidota > Bacteroidia > Bacteroidales > Muribaculaceae > Duncaniella. The sequence goes on along the minus strand of CAZKNK010000001.1, from coordinate 29,281 downwards.
GACCAGTCTGCCGCCGAAGTTTGTGATGCAGGCTTCGGCACCTTTTGAGTTTGTGAGGGTGTAGAGTGCAGTGGAGTCGCCGCGATATTCGGCAATAAACTTTTCGGGATTCAGCCCCGATTTGGTCAGATTTGTTTCATGACCCGCGTTGCGGCAACCGGCAAGACTCATCATGAGTCCGGCGCAGGCGGCAACGGATAGGAGTTTAATCATGGTGTAGGGTGTGATTATAAGGTGATTGTATCTGTTATGCTTATTGGAGTCGGAATGTGATTGGAAGTGTGTACCAACAGTTGACAGGATGTCCGCTCACCAAACCGGGTTTAAACGCGGGTAGTGATTTAACCACTCTGACAGCTTCTTTGTCAAGGGCCGGATGTTTGCCTCTTAACACCTTTACATCTCCGACCTTTCCTTCCTTGGTGACTACAAATTGCACCACAACTCGTCCGGAAATTCCTTCTTCCTGGGCTTCGACAGGATAGATGATATGTTCGCCAAGATATTTATAGAGACCGGTGTCACCTCCCGGAAATTGTGGTTTGATATCAGGGACATCATAAACCTTGTTGTCATCCATCTTTTTCTCAACGGGTTTCTCCGTGGGGGGAGTTTCAACCACCACTTCTTTGATTTCCGGAGTTTTATATTTCTCATCTGAAGCGCCGTTAGGTTTATCGTCCGTACTGATTTCTTCAATATTTGGTGTGGTGACAGGAATCAATTTCTCAGCGTTGTCTGAACCCTTCGCTTCTGTGTCGGGGTCAGATCGTATGTCGGTGATCAGGTCCGGTTCGGGTTCCGGCAATACTTCTTCAACGGGAACAATGGTATCGGCCAGAACGTCTGTTTCATCTGAATGGTTGCAGTTCTTCAGACCAATGAAGCAGATTATGGCTATGAGTGTTGCGGCGACTGCTATGATGATTTTGCCTGCCGAACTTTTTTTGTGTTCATTTTCAGACAGATTGTTTATCAGGCCGTTAAGGTCGAATGATGAGTTTTGGCTTGCCTTGCGTTTTTCGCCGGGCATGGCTTTTTCAGAGCCTTTATTATCGAAGTTATCGTTAGAACCGGATTTCAGCGGTTTGGCGGAATTGTCGGATTGATTTGCCATTTCAGATTATGAGTTTAGTAGAACTTAAGGAGGGGGATTATTTTGCTTTGACCAACCTGACCGCACATTTGGCATTGCGGAATTTTTTATCTGAAACAGGTTGATCAGATGATATGCCGAACGTAAAGACGTTTATTTTAGAATCGTCTGGGTTCCGGGCGTCAAAAAGTGTTGATGTCCAGTACACGCCCCAGTCAGGTGACTTTATGATGTAATGTCCGTCGTCAAAACTAAGGAAAGAGGTTATGGGCAGGAAAATCTGATTGTTGGTGGAGTCGGAGGTGACATAAAAACCTTTGACTCCGTCCAGCATCCCCTTTTCCCAGTGACAACTATTTTTAAGTTGGGTAAAATCCGATACGTTAGGAAGCGTTTCATCCGTGCCGTCCAATGTCTGCCGGATTTCTGTCCAGGTGACGAGTTCTCCGGTTTCTACAGGACTTGATGCACCATAATTGGTTGCTGCCCAAAGTTTGGATGTTCCCATATCTACATAGCCGGAAGAGAATAGATAGGTTGAGTCGCACCATATTGCAGCGCTGTCAGCGGCTATAGTGTCAGTGGGTGATGCTGTGGGGGCAGAGCTATTGCAATGTGTTGACAATCCGGCTCCAAAGCCTGCAATAAGACCGACGATGAGCAAAATGATTCCCCACCCGGGTGAAAGTGAGCGTTTAGGCGTTTCCGGTTTATCTGATGTTTGTGACCTCTCGAGCAGTTTTTCAAAAGTGACACCATCATCTGTCGGCTCGAGGATTGTGCGGTCAAAGGGTTGCCCCTCTTTTTCAAGGAGCGTCGCTATTTCTTCAATTTTGGTCTGGTTAAGTATAAAATCCTTGCTTAGTGAATCATACTCACCGCGCAGCCGCGAAAGTTCCTTGCGAAGTTTTGACCTGTTTTTTTCGAGTATTTCAAGCGTAGCCACGGCGGTGGATATGGTTTTTCCCCGTTCCCTTTTTTCTTCTTCGCGTTTTTTCTCTTCAAGGAGCTGATCGCGGTTGGCTCTGACAGCTTTTATTATTTCATATATCTGCTGGCCCGGATTTTTGGTCATGTCGAATTTATCGACGTCTGACAAAAGCAGATTTATACCTTTCTTGAAATTAGAGTCATCGCATATAACCGGAATTATGAGTTTTTTATGTTCGATAGCAAGACTGATTTCCTTCGAGGTCCATTTTGAAACATGATTTGAGTTGTGGGAGGAAATAAAAATCATGCAGCCGGAATTCATGATGTTGTCGTAGATTATTTCCGGAAACTCCTCGCCTACAGAAATTCCTTCTTCATCTATCCAGTATGTCAGACCATTGTCTGAGAGGGCTTTCGTGATTTTTGAAATCACATTACCATCAATCAGGCAGCCGTTTTCATCTTTATAGTCTTTCCAGCTATAGCTTATAAAGGCATCATATTTCATAGGAGTCAGATTTTGGACAAAGTTAACGAAAAACTTGTGGATAAAAAAATGTCCGTTGCTCCTTTCGATCAAGGAACAACAGGACTAAAGCCAAAAGGCAATTTGATTCATTAAATCAATTTAATAATGTAGAGATCATATCATACTTACATTACACCTATTAGTATAGCATCAGCTGCGTCATCCCGACGGGCCGGGCTGCAATACAGGTTGCCTTTCCTTAGTCCTAAATGAATAGCGTAAAATTTTTATCAGTATAAGGATGCAACTAAGGTGGTAATTTTTGTGCAAAGTTACTATGAATTCACCCGAAAAACAAGGGATTTGTTATATTATTAACTAATTTTAACTTAATGATTTTCCGATGTTTTAGCATGAAGTTGTGATGCCGATATGCTCATGGGAATATAATATGTCCCCGGTCGGAGTGCTGAATCTCGACCGGGGACGCGGAAATTGGTTTATTTTTGTGAAATGAATGTGTGATTACATGATTACTTTGGCAGTTGCTTTTCCGGCGGGAGCGGCAACGGCAATTACGGCTGCTCCGTGGTGTCCGCGCAGATTGAGCGAGGTGGTGGAGCCGTAGAAGCGTACTGTGGTCAGGAGAGTGCCGTTGATGTCATAGACGGCGGCTGTCGACATGTCGGTTGCTGCGAGTGCGGGAAGTGTGATGACCACTATGCCGCTGCGGGTGGCGGTGACTTCCATGGCTATGGCGTTTGCGGTGGTGAAGTCAGCGGCAGGTGCTGTTATGCCGGAGAGTGTTCCGCCGGTTTCAAAGCAACCGAGGTCAGGGGCGGTACCGTTGTAGAGGATTCCCACGGAGTGAGCGCTTTCGCCATTATATGGGGCTACGGTGACACCGGCGTCGATTAGCTTTGTGTTTCCGGGGCGGATTTTCATGAAGTCAAGGTCGGGAAGATTGCCGTCGGCGTCACGCGGACCGTCGGTTCCGGCGGTTGAGATGCTGACATAGTCGTCAGGCAGAGTGTTGAGATCGGTGTTGACCAGTGTGGCGGTCACGGAGTAGGGAGCGTATTCCGATTTGTTGCGGTCGGCTATGCCGTCGCTCACAGCCACACAGTTGGTAAGGCGGATTTCATGATCCACGGCTACAGGCTCGTCAAGACGATAGGTGTAGTGGCTCTTGTTGTCGGTGTATTTTGCGGAGTAGCCGGTGCAGTTGTTGAGAATCATGTGGCCGGTATTGTGGTTTTGGTCGAAGCCTTTCTGGAGGTTGTCGAATGCCAGACAGCGGTTCATGATGATGTTGTTGCGGCCCTGATCGCTACCCATTTTAAATCCGTTTCCGTTTCCGCTGCACGGGTTTCCGTTTTCAAGGAATCCGTTTTCAAAGGCCCAGCAGTTTTCAAGGGTGGTTGTGATGTCGTCAGGGAAACCGCCCTCTTTCTTGATGAACTGGTCCCATCCGTCATCGCTGTTTCGCCATGCGCGGCATCCGTAGAAGTAGTTTCCGTTGCCATGTGAGAGTTTCACGGCGAATCCGTCGGCATTTCCTTCGCCCGGGTCGATATTGAAGTAGGAGTCGCAGTTAATCACGAGGTTATATTCGGCCAGGTTTTTCATCTGGAGTCCGGTGTCGGCGTTGCGGTAGAAGTTGCAGAGTTCTACTACGTTGTGGTGACCTTGATGGGAGTTGGCGGCGATGTCGGCGTAGGAGCCACCGGTGGGTTTGTCGCGTTCTATGAGCATACCGTTGTCACCGGCGTTGCAGATGTCGATTCCGTAGATGTGCCAGTAGCTGCCGGTCAGTCTGATGCCCTGATTTGCATCGGCCACGCTCATGGCTTTGAAGTCAAGCACGGCGGTGCCGTCAATGCTGAACAGAGCAATGCGTCCGGAGTTTTTCTCGCCGATAGCCTTAAGGTTGATTCGGGTGGTGTATGCGTATGTTCCACCTTTCATATAGATGGTGTCACCTGCGGCCACGAGGTCGGCGGCTTTCTGTAAGCTGAAGAAGGGTTTCTCTTTCGAGCCGTCGGCGGTAGCGTCGTTGCCGTCAGGGGCGCAGTAATATACGTGGTGGGGATATTCCGGTACGATGATGGCCGGTGAGGTGTAATCAGTTGCGTCACCGTCGGTTCGTCCGATTGCATTGATGGCAAAGGGCCGCATCACGTAGGCGGTGGAGGGTGCAAGGCGGAGTGTGGCGGCATATTCCCCGTCGGCGGTGGGGAGGGCATCTACTTCAGTGGCTGCGCCTCCTGCTGCCGGGGCGAATATCACACCGGCGCGGGTCACGGCCTCGCCGCCGTTATCGGTTACCTTCACTATCGCTTTGACAGCTACGGTGGTTTCATCGGTGAGGTCGTCGATGGTAGTGAGTACTCCCATAGTCACTTTCGGAGCGGTGGCGCCTGCGGTGGTGAATGTGAGGGTCTCTCCGTAGGCTACTCCGGCAAGTGATATGGCGTAGGCGCGGTAATATATTGCGGTGGATGCGGGAAGTCCGGTGAGGTTAACGGTGAATGAGGAGCGGCCAGTGCCGGTGACGGAGTTGTCGGCAACGGTGGGTGTGCCGTCGGTTGACCAGCAAACACCGGTCTCAGTCACCGTGCTGCTGCCCTGGTCGGTCACTGTTCCACCTACTTTAGCCGACGATGCGGTGATGTCGGTGGCGGTCGCGGTGGTGACGGTGGCGGGTGTGCCTGATGGATATGCGGTGACGGTGATATTGTCTATGTCAAGATCCGATGTTGATTCGTTGGCAATCTTGATGCGGTTCACGTTGCGCTCGTAGATCATGACGGTGTTGCGGGTGTCGGTCTTGAAGGTGCGGGCGAGTGTCCATGTGGCACCTTCGTCAGTAGAGGTGTAGACTGATACACTTTTGTTTGTGCGGCCTTCGTCAAACATCACTCCGACCACTCCCTGTGTCAGCACGGGGGTGATAACGTAGGAGCCGTTTTTGAGCATACGCAGGCCTGTGGCCGAGCCGTCGGGAATATATGATGCGTTTGTGCCGCGATAGGCGTTGAGATATTTCCATTCACCCTGACCGGCCACATTATATGTTTTCTCGGTGGCGGCGTCATCTTTTGATGTGGGAAATTGTCCCTGTGTCTCAAATGTCTGTGTGAAGTAGGGGAGATTGAGGGTTGTCACGATTTCTGCGCCCGTGGCATCGGTTCCATCGAGATATGTCACGAGCAGGTCATCAACATAGAAGTTTTTGTTTGATGTTGTGCGCAGGCGTATATAGCGGGTGTCGGCATCATTTACGGGGACAATGTGCCGGGTCCAGTCCTCGGTGGTCTTGTATGTTTCTATTTCGGTCCACTGAGAGCCGTCGGTTGATTTTTCTACGTGGACTTCGCGGTTGGCATTGTTGGCATAATATATCAGCACCCCGGCACCTTTTTCGAGGCGGGGAGTGGTCAGACCATCCTTTGATGCAAAGTGGATGCTCTTGGAGCCGGAGTTTGCTTTGGTGGTTTCGGCGATGTTTTTGTTTGTGGTCCACTTGCCGGTGGATGAGGTGACGTCGGCTGCTTTCGTGGTCCAGGCAGAAGCCTCGAAGTCCTCGGTCAGATAGGTGTAGCTCTGAGCGCCTGCGGTCATTGTCGCTGCCATTAGGGCGGAAAATGCGGCAAGGCGGAGTTGGCGGATTTGTTTCATGATATAAGAGTCAGTTGTTTTGATTTTTCTGAATCAAAGTTAACCCTTATACATTATTATGTTAGTTTTAAAATTGACAAATAAGGTGGATTAATTATCAATCAAAAGATAATCAGTGTGTTATTGTGATGTCTGTCTCTTTCCTTTTGAGGGATAAAGTTTGCGGACAAGGTCGGGCCGATGGAGCCGTTCGAGTGAACGGATGATGTCGGGCTTATAGGTGCGGTCATACCAGAAGAAGTATTTTCGCTGTGCGAGCTTCTGCTCCGGGGTGGTTGCCGTGAACACGCGCTCGCCGGTGTAGGGGTTGATGCCCGAGTAATAGATTTCAGTTGAAAGGGTCATCGGTGTCGGGGTGAAATCCTGAACCTGCTCAAGTTGCAGACCGAGTTCTTTGGTCTCTACAGCCAGTTGAGCCATGTCCACCTCACGGCAACCGGGATGTGAGGATATGAAGTAGGGGATGAGCTGCTGCCGGAGTCCGGCACGGCGGTTTACGTCAGCAAAGAGTGACGCAAAGCGGTGATAGAGGTCAAACGATGGTTTGCGCATGAGTGCAAGCACCGACTCGGAGGTGTGTTCGGGTGCCACTTTCAGGCGTCCCGAAACATGGCGGGTGATTAGCTGCTCGTTATAGATGCGGTTATTTCGATCGGTTTCCGGGTCACCTGTATGGTGCATCGAAAGGTCATAGCGTACACCCGAACCCACAAACGCTTTCTTGACTTCAGGCATTTTATCGACTTCGCGGTATATTTCCGTCAGCGGGCCGTGGTCAGTGTTGAGATTGGGACACGGTGCCGGATGAAGGCATGACGGACGGCGGCAGTGGCGGCAGGCTTCGGTGTTTTTGCCTCTCATGCCATACATGTTTGCCGACGGGCCGCCGAGATCGGATATGTAGCCCTTGAAATCGGGCATACGGCTGATGGCTTTCACTTCGCGCATGATTGATTCACGTGAACGCGACGAGATAAATTTGCCCTGATGGGCCGAAATGGTGCAGAAAGCGCATCCTCCGAAGCACCCGCGGTGCATGGTGACGGAGTGGCGGATCATTTCGTAGGCCGGAATCCGCTTGCCGTCGTAGCGTGGGTGGGGGAGTCGGGTATAGGGAAGATCGTAGGAGCGGTCAAGTTCTTCCGACGTCAGCGGCGGGAGCATCGGATTTACTTTTATGGCCACATCGCCGTGGCGCTGCCATATCACACGCCCCTCCATTGAATTGCTCTCGGTTTCTATTGCCTTGAAGTTCATGGCCTGGGCGCGTTTGTCGGTACGGCATTTTTCAAACGGTGCCAGCACTATGCCGCGTCCTTCGTCGGTCGAGGCAGGAAGCTCAGCTATGGGTCGGCGGACAACTGTCTGCGGCAGGTCGGTGATTTCTGAAATTTTGATTCCGTTTTCGAGTCTGCGGGCTATCTCCACGTTTATCTGCTCCCCCATGCCGTAGATGAGCATGTCGGCCTTGCAGTCCATCAGTATGGAGGGGCGAAGGCGGTCCTGCCAGTAATCATAGTGGCTGTTGCGGCGCATAGAGGCTTCTATTCCTCCGGCCACTATCGGGGTGTCGGGAAAGAGTTGGCGGAGAATGTCGGAATAGACAATCGTGGGGTAATCCGGACGGGCGCCGTGACGGCCGTTGGGGGTGTAGGCGTCATCGCTGCGTTTGCGTCGGGCGGCGGTGTAGTGGTTCACCATTGAGTCCATCGCGCCTGCCGATACTCCGAAATAGAGTCGCGGCGCGCCGAATTTCTTGAAATCGCGCAGGTCATCCTGCCAGTTGGGCTGCGGAACTATGGCCACATTGTAGCCGGCGGCCTGAAGTGTGCGTCCAACCACGGCTGCCCCGAACGACGGATGGTCAACATAGGCGTCGCCCGTGAACAGCACCACGTCAACGTGGTCCCATCCGAGGGCCTTCATCTCCTTGACCGACGTGGGCAGAAATTCACTTGAATCTCTCATGCGCTGCGGCGGAGTGTGATGAGGGTGATTTCAGGCCAGGCGCCGAGGCGGAGGGGAAAGAGGTGACCGAGACCGATGTTTACAAAGAGCGAGCGGGAGCCTTCGGTATAGAGTCCGTTGTGTTCGGCATACACGCGGCTTGCGGGAGAGTGGCCGAACATGCTGAACTGCATGTCGTGGGTGTGACCCGACAGTGTCAGCTGCACGTCGCTTTCGGGCAGGATGTTGCGGCGCCAGTGGGTGGGATCGTGAGAGAGTAGTATCTTGAAAAGTCCGTCGGTGCCGGCCAGCGCGACGTGCAGATCCCCGCGGTCGGGAAAGGGGGGATTCCCTGAATTTTCCACTCCGGCTATGGCTATTGCGGCACCTCCACGGCTGATTATTGCGTTTTCATTGTTGAGAAGCTTCCATCCGAGCTGACGCTGACGCATGGCGAGCGATTGCAGATGACCGAATACTCCCATCGTGGTGGCAAGGCGGCTGTAGGTTCCGTAGTCATGATTGCCGAGTACGGAGTAGACGCCGTCGCGGGCCGATATGCGGGCCAGATCGGCGGCAAATTCATCCACCTCCTCGGCGTCGCTGTTGATGAGGTCGCCGGTGAAGGCTACAATGTCGGGATTGAGAGAGTTGACTATGTCGACGGCGCGAGCCAGGCCTGATGCGTTTCCGTGCCAGCTTCCGGCATGGAGGTCGCTGAGCTGCACCACTTTGTAGCCGTCAAATTCTTCGGGAAGGTCATTAAAGGATAATTCAACGCGGCGCACCTTGAAGCGGCGTTTCCCGGCTGTTGCGCCGTAGACCACGGTCAGCATCAGCGCGGCAGCCACAGTCAGTGCGCAGTAGATGGTTCCGCTTTCAGCTCCGAGGGCCTCAAGTGAGGTCAGCGTTGCCACAAAGCCTATCTTCGGAAGCACCACACAGAGCGCGCCGAGAATCATCACGCCGACGTTGTGAAACACCTCGCTGCATCGGCTGCGGCTGAACATCACGCCGGCAGCTCCGAGTGCGCCGATGATAATCACCGACGGCAGCCAGTAGGCTGTTCCGAGCCACTGCGGCCACCATTGCGAGGCAAAGCGGTTATAGATATAGAGATCGGGAAGCAACACGGCTGCAACCACAATCAGGGGGAGGATTATATACCGGAAGATTGATGATTTCATAGTTACGAATTGCAGAGTGGCACAAAATTACGCAAAAAATGCCGTGTAACACCCATGAAGTCAGTTAATTTCCCTTATTGCGGTGTTAAAAATCCTTATTTGTCGGGAGTGACGGTCACCTCGGTCCCGACCTTCACGAGCTTATGAAGCTTGACGAGGTCGTCGTTGAGCAGACGGATACATCCCTCGCTGTCGCGCGTCGACATGCGTTCCGGGAAGCAGGTGCCGTGTATGCCGATGCCGGTGTGGGGAGGGGTGGCAAGGCGGAAAAACCAGGGTCCGTAGGCACCCTTGCGCTCGCCGGCGCCATCCTTGAAGTCATGAGTCCATTTCGAGGCGTCCTGAATCTGGGTGATTCTGAAGTGTCCTTCAGGGGTGCGCATATCTCCCTTGCGTTTCTTGTCGCCGAGATTCTTGCCCACGCAGACCGGTGCGGTGAATATTGTGTCGGCTTTTTCGTTTATCACATAGAGCCGGAGCGACGGCTTGTCAACCACCACCCGGTTTTCAGCCTCGGCTGCCGCTGAAAGCATCAGTGCGGCAAGGGCTGCGGTAAGGATTCGGAGTTTCATTTTATGATTCTGATAAACTTTACCGCAAAGATGGCACTTTTTTTCTACTTTTGCAACAGATTTGGCACATAGCGGGATTTTTACTATTTTCGCGGGTTGAATCAACCATACGTCCGTCAGGATTGTAATATAACAAACTCCGCAACACTACGAAATATGGAACATCTTATCGAAATAAAAGGACTCCGCGCCGAAGTGGAGGGTAAAGAGATACTTAAAGGTGTTGATCTTACCATCAATCCCGGTGAAGTCCATGCCATCATGGGGCCTAACGGCTCCGGAAAAAGCACCCTGAGCGAAGTGCTTGCCGGCAACCCGGCATTCACGGTTACCGGCGGAAGCGTCAGTTTCCACGGACTCGACCTGCTCGCCCTCTCCCCTGAGGACCGCTCTCACGAGGGTCTTTTCCTCTCATTCCAGTATCCCGTGGAGATCCCCGGAGTGTCAATGGTCAACTTCATGCGCGCCGCTGTCAACGCAAAACGCAAATATTTCAACATGGAGCCGCTCTCAGCCGGCGAGTTCCTCAAACTGATGCGTCAGAAGCGCGCCATAGTCGAACTTGACAACAAGCTCGCATCGCGCTCGGTCAACGAGGGCTTTTCAGGCGGCGAGAAGAAGCGTAACGAAATCTTCCAGATGGCCGTTCTGGAGCCGCGCCTGTCTATTCTCGACGAAACTGATTCCGGACTCGACATCGATGCGCTGCGCATTGTGGCCGGAGGTGTCAATCAGCTCAAGACAGATAAAAACGCCACCATAGTCATCACCCACTATCAGCGCCTGCTCGACTATATCAAGCCCGACTTTGTCCATGTGCTTTACAAGGGCAGAATCGTCAAGAGCGGCGGCCCCGAACTCGCTCTCGAACTTGAGGAGAAGGGCTATGACTGGATCAAGGAGGAAAACTGACCATGAGTGCTATCAGACAATACATTGACCTTTACCGCGAGAGCTGCGCCACACTCGACGCCGCTTCGGCGCCGGTCATCAACGCCCTGCGTCCCGCCGCGCTCGCTGTTCTTGAGGAGTGCGGTTCGCTCCCTACCCGCCGCGACGAGGGATATGAGAAAACATCCGTCGACGATATGTTTGCCCCTGACTTCGGTGTCAATGTGGCGGGTGTCAACATCCCTGTCGACGTGGCCTCATCGTTCAAGTGCGATGTTCCCGCCCTGTCCACCCTCATGGGCTTTATACTCAACGATTCCTTCATGCCGGTCAAGTCGCTCGGCAGCCGCTTGCCTGAGGGGGTCATCTTTACGTCGCTCCGCAAGGCGGCCCTTGAGCATCCCGACCTTGTCGGCGGCTGCTACGGCCATCTTGCGCCGCTCTCCAGTCCTGCTGTGGCTCTCAACTCGCTGTTGCTCCGCGACGGCGTTTTCATTCATATTCCGCGCGGAGTGCGCATGGAGAAGCCGCTTCAGCTTGTCGACATTTTTTCAGCTCCGGCTGATATGATGGGTGTACGCCGCATCGTAATCTCGCTCGACGAGGGTGCCGAGGCGTCGCTGCTTATCTGTGACCACACTCAGGACCCCGACCACGCATATCTTGCCTCGCAGGTGACCGAAATCTCACTTGCTCGCGGTGCGTCGCTCCGGCTTTGCTTCCTTGAGGAGTCATCGGCCCGCACGTCGCGCCATGCCATGACGTTTGTCCGTCAGGAGGCCGAGTCGCGTCTGGCTGTCACTTCGGTCACTCTCGAGTGCGGCGCGACACGCAACGAGTTCACCGTCGACCTTCAGGGTGAAAATGCCGAAACCATGCTCGCCGGAATGGCAATCGGTTCTGACAGTATGCACATTGACAATCAGTCGGCAGTGAATCATCGCGCATGCCGTTGCCGAAGCAATCAGATATTCAAATATGTTCTCGACGACCGTTCTACGGGTGCCTTCGAGGGTTCGATAGTGGTTGCTCCGGGTGCGCGTTTCACCGAGGCCTACCAGAGTGACCGCAACCTGCTGGCATCGCCCGATGCCCGGATGCACACCCGCCCGCAGCTCGAAATCTATAACGACGACGTGAAATGCTCCCACGGAGCCGCCACCGGTCAGCTCGACAGCGAGGCGCTGTTCTATATGCAGACACGCGGCATACCCGTGGCCGAGGCCCGCACCATGCTCATGCAGGCTTTTCTGCTTGATGTGGTCGACACGGTCGATATTCCCGGCGTGGCCGACCGTCTGCGCCACCTTGTTGAACGTCGCTTCACCGACGGCGCGTCATGCGAAGGATGCGCCGGAGCCAAGTCATAATCCCCCGTTTATTCCCCGCTGAAGGTCATGAATGTTGATGAAATCCGCAAAGAGTTTCCCTGTCTGGAGCGTAAAATCTACGGTCGGCAGCTGATCTATCTCGACAACACTGCCACATCTCAGACTCCCCGCTCCGTGGTCGACGCCATAGTGTCGGGCTACTACAACACCAAAGCCAACGTGCATCGCGGCGTCCACACCCTTTCAATGGAGGCCACCGAGCTTCAGGAGAGCGCCCGCCGTAAGGTGTGTGAATTCATCAACGCCGAGTCAACCGACGAGATTATCTTTACCCGTGGCACCACCGAGGCCCTCAACCTGGTTGCTTCATCGTTCGGCGGGTCGCGTCTGCGCGAGGGCGATGAACTGATTCTCACCGAGATGGAGCATCACAGCAACATCGTTCCCTGGCAGTTGCTTCAGGCGCGAATCCCGTTTGAAATCAAGGTTGTTCCCGTCACGGCTGACGGCTCGCTCGACATGGACGCTCTCCGCTCGCTCATCTCCCCCCGCACCCGCATCATCTCACTCTGCCATGCATCCAACGTACTCGGCACCGTCAATCCGATAGCCGAGGTGACCGCTCTGGCTCATTCTCATGGCATCCCCGTGGTGGTTGACGGCGCTCAGGCCGTGCCTCATCTCAAGGTTGATGTGCGCGCGCTCGGTGCTGATTTCTACACCTTTTCGGCCCATAAGATGTATGGTCCTACGGGAGTGGGCGTGCTTTACGGTCGCCGGGAGTTGCTCGAGAAAATGCCCCCCTATCAGGGTGGTGGCGAAATGATTGAGAGCGTGTCATGGACCCGCACCACCTTTGCCGAACTTCCTTACAAGTTTGAGGCCGGTACCCCTGACTTTATCGGCATTGCTGCGCTCCACAAGGCCATTGACTTCATGGAAGCTACCGGCATTGACGCCATCGCCGCCCACGAACATCAGCTCCTTCGTTACACCACCGACCGGATGATGGAGATTCCCGGAATGCGCATCTTCGGCACCGCCCCGGGCAAGTGTGCCATTATTTCGTTTCTTGTCGGCCACGCCCACCACTATGACATGGGCATGCTGCTCGACAAGCTTGGCATCGCTGTCCGCACCGGCCACCATTGCGCCCAGCCTCTGATGCATGCTCTCGGGGTTGAGGGTGTGGTCAGGGCCTCGTTTGCCGTCTATAACACCATTGCCGAGTGTGATGAGTTCATCAGCGCCCTCCGCCGTGTGGCCGCCATGCTTGAGTGAGCCTTCCCTGATTAAGTATTTTCTACAATCAGGCCCCATTTTTCAGAATTTTTTGTCCAATAACCGTTAATTTTTGACATTTAGACTGAAAATCGAACAATTATCCGTTAAAATAGTGAAAACCATTTTGTCACGTCGCTGAAATGTAGTAATTTTGTAGTCCTGATAGAAATATCGGGAGATAAAACGAATCTTTTATCTTATATACTAACACAAACGATTTATAATAGGTAACAACTTTTCAGTATCCTTCCGATTTTGTTTAACCTGCTGTTTATGCTTGAATTACATAACAAGGAGTTAAATACTTTCAATCTCGGTCCTGCTGTGATAAGCTGCGCTGATGAAGGATTTTACCCCCCCCCATTTGGCTGGAAATCAGGCTGTTATGAGGGTGAAGTGTCGCTTGCTGCGATGCTTGTGTGCTGATCGCGTTTCCTTCGGTCCGTGCCGGCAGGCCGGATGAGGGTGAGGCTGTCTTTTTTGCGCTTCTCTCTCAAGGAAACTCTCTATGACTGTCGCTATGGCCTTCGGGCGGCGACACAACCCGACATCCCGCTGCCGCTCCGGCGTCGGCACCGATATTCAAGACATTTCTCAATATATTAATGTAGCAGTTAATATCAATTATTAATATATCAATCAATAACGACATCAAACCGATGAAATTCTTGCACCTTGCAGCAATGCTCTTCCTGTGTGTCCTCTCGGCAGGCGCCCAGCAGGTAGCGGTCAAGACCAATCTCCTTTACGATGCGCTGCTCAATCTCAACGGAGGTGTTGAGGTGGGTCTGGCTCCGAAATGGACCCTCGACGTGAGCGGCAACCTGAATGCCTGGACTCTCAGCCATGACCGCCGTTGGAAGCACTGGCTCGTTCAGCCCGAGGCCCGCTACTGGTTCTGCGACCGATTTGCCGGTCACTTCATGGCCGCTCAGGTCCACGGTGGACAGTATAACGTCGGTCACCTCAAGAATTCCATCTCATTCCTCGGCTCTCCACTCAAAAATCTCTCCGATCAGCGCTTCCAGGGATGGTTTGCAGGAGCAGGCATCGGCTACGGCTATGACTGGATTCTAAACCGTCACTGGAACATCGAGGCCGAAATCGCCATCGGATGGGCCTACACCCGCTATGACGTCTATAACTGCGCCGGCTGCGGAAAGAAGGTTGCCTCCGGGCGTCACCACAACTACTTCGGTCCCACCAAGGCCGCCGTCAATATCGTCTATCTGTTTTAACCACCCTTTATCCGACTACTGACAGTAATGAAAAAAGCAGCAATTTTCCTTTCAGCTTTGACAGCATGTTTCGTCGCAGCCGTCGCCGGAACTAAGGGTGATGTTAAGGTTACCGACTTCATGCTTGAGCGCAACGGAAACGTGATGACCGTTGACCTCGACATTGACCTTGACAGCCTCAAGGTTGACGCTAACCGCGCCGTGGTGTTGACCCCCGTGCTTTATAACGGTGGCGACTCGCTCGACCTCTACTCCGTGGCCATCTACGGACGCCGCCGATTCTACTATTATCAGCGCAACTCGCCCCAGATGATCACCGGCGCAAATGAACTCTCATTCCGCGCCAACGAGCAGCCCGACACCATCGGATTCCATGAGAACATTGACTGGGCCGAATGGTTTGAGGGAGGTAACCTCGGCCTGCGCCGCCGCGACTTCGGTTGCTGCAATTCGGTGGTGTTCACTTCATTCACCCCGCTCTACACCGATTTCCGCACCCCCATCACCGAGCCGTTTATGGTCGATATGGTC
This sequence comes from uncultured Staphylococcus sp., assembly GCA_964554195.1. Classification (GTDB taxonomy): domain Bacteria; phylum Bacteroidota; class Bacteroidia; order Bacteroidales; family Muribaculaceae; genus Duncaniella. Next base: position 14,121 of record CAZKNK010000001.1, on the reverse strand, counting down.
TATGTGACACCTAAAGTTGACCTCGAGAAGATTCACGAAATCAGGGCTTCGGCCTACATTGACTTCCCCGTCAACCGCACCGAGATCTACCCCGATTATCGCAAGAACCCTGTTGAGCTTCCCAAGATTATCAACTCCATTGACTCCGTGCGCTATGACCCTGACATCACGGTGACCGCCCTGTCCATCAAGGGTTTCGCTTCACCTGAAGGTTCTTACAAGAACAATGAGCGTCTCTCTATCGGTCGTACGGCTGCCCTCAAGGACTATGTCAATATGCTCTATCATTTCCCTGCCGGATTCATCACCACGTCAAATGAACCGGAGGACTGGGAAGGTCTGCGAGCCTACGTGGTCAAGTCGGCGCTCCCTCACCGCGACGAGATTCTCGCTCTGATCGACTCCTCGCTTGAGCCTGACGCCAAGGATGCCAAAATCAAGAAGGATTTCCCAAAAGAGTGGGAGTTCCTCTATCAGACGGTCTATCCCGGCCTGCGTCACTCCGACTACCGCATCGAGTATAAAATCCGTACGTTCAGCGACCCCGACACCATCCGTCAGTATGTCCGCACGGCTCCCCACAAGCTCTCGATGTATGAATTCTTTATTGCCGCCCAGGATCTCGAACCTGGTTCCGACGAGTTCCGCGAGATTTTCGAGACGGCTGTCAGAATGTTCCCCAACGACTCCATCGCCAACCTCAATGCCGCCAATGCCGCCATTGTCCGTCGCGATGTCGAAGCCGCCGAGCGCTACCTCGCCAAAGCCGGTGATGTGCCTCAGGCCACCTACGCCCGTGGTGTGATTGCCGCTATCCGCGAGGACTATCCCACCGCCCGCGCCCTTTTCCTTCAGGCTAAGAAGGAGGGCGTAAAGGAGGCCGACATTGCTCTCGAAGCTCTCGAACCATACGAAATTGCTGTCCGTAAGGCCGCTGAAAAAGCTGCCGAAAAGGCCGCAAAATTAAAATGAATCTAAATTTGAAATAAATATATATAGTAACAATAACCAATTAAACATTTTAACAATGAAATT
>CAZKNK010000001.1:0-12986 GCA_964554195.1 uncultured Staphylococcus sp. | reverse complement strand
AATTAAACATTTTAACAATGAAATTTAAAAGCATCTTTTTGACCTGTGCCGCAGGTTTTGCTCTCGCTTCCTGCTCGAGCGACGAACCCGGAATCAATGCTCCTGAAACCGGCTTCACCGGCGACACCGCTTATCTTACTGTGAACATCTCCGACGTCGGATCTGCCGGTCGTGACATTGAGAACGGTAAACCCGCCGAGGGCAGCTTTGTGTTCGGTGATGAAAACGAGCACGCTGTTGACAATGCCAAGTTCTTCTTCTTTGATGCCGACGGTCTTTATGTAAACCAGGCTTCCGTTTGGCAGGCAAGTGAGGATACCAACGCTCCTAACGTTGAATATATGGGTGCCAATGTGCTTGTACTCAAGGGCCTTGAGTCTAACACCACTCCCACCTACATGCTCACTGTCCTCAATGCTCCCGCTGACTTCCAGCCCACTCAGGGATGGACTCTTGACCAGACCCGCAACTATCTCCTCGGCATTAAGGATAACGGCGGTCGCTTCATCATGACCACCACTTCTTATGATGATAACTTCGGAAAACTTCCCAACGGTTCAAAGATTTATGGTGTGAATGTTCTTAAAGAATCTGACTTCCATAAGAAACCCTACGGAGGTTCAATCGACGACAAAGCTGATCCTATCAATGTTTATGTTGAGCGTCTCGCTGCCAAGATTCAGGTTACCTCTAAAATGGAAGGCGACAAAGGCTACTATAAGATTCCCGTAACTGTGGCCGGTAATCCCAACACTGAGGGTACCGATGACCAGGGTCTGACTGAAGTTTATGTGAAGTTCACCAACTGGGGCGTGAACCACTACAACGAGAAGTCATATCTCACCAAAAACATCGCTGACTTCATGAACACAAACCCCTGGAGCGCAGCAGTAGGTAACTCTGAAATCTGGAACTCGAAGGACTATTTCCGTTCATTCTGGGGCAAGTCTTACGGTTATGACAACTCGTTTGTCAACGGTGACAAGCTCTACACTATGGACCTTGAGGATGCCAAGAATGATTTCGATAAAAATAACGTTGCTTACGTAGCCGAGTTTAACGACGCTGCTGCAAACATCATCTGGGAAAAGAACAAGGCCCTCAATGATAACAAGGTGACTTCCGTCGTGTTTGGCGCTCAGATCTATGAAAAGCTTGCTGACAATACATATCAGCCCCTTGACCTCGTTCGCTTCGACGGCGTTCTCTATCGCAAGAATGCGTTCCTCAACCACGTACTCAGCTTCCTCCAGTATCAGAACCAGCTTCCCTACTACAAGCTTGTGAGCGCGACTGAAAATAAGGAAGAAGTTGAAAATCCTGACGGAACCACTACCACCGTTTCCACTTGGGAAAAGAAGTACGGTCAGATGGACGCTGCCGACCTTAAGCTTGCTGTTGACAAGAAGGTGGGTGCAGGTACAGGTATCGTTTATGTTTACGCATCAAATGACCTCGTTGGTACTACCTACTACGTGAAAGAAGCCTACTCTGATAAGTATGTTGAAAAGACATTCACTCAGGATGATGTAGACGCCCTCAATGCTAACCTCCTTAAATTCTACAACGGTGACGAATCCAAGTCAAAAGGCGAGGCCTTCAATGGCGGTAACATGTTCTACACCATTCCCGTTGAACACATCGTTAAGGCTAAAGGCACCGACGGCGCTATCGTTGAAGGTAACTATGGTGTGATCCGCAACCACTGGTACAAGATTGAAGTTGATAAGGTGTTCAACATCGGTCACGGTGTGTTTGATCCCGGTACTGATAAGGAACAGGGTGAGGAACTCAACACAACCGAGGAGGACAAAGATCCTACCTACTACCTCCGCGCTCAGATCAACATCCTCTCTTGGCGCATCGTTAGCCAGAAGGTTGACCTCTAATATCCCGACCCGGTTCCCCGTCGGGGGAACATGAACGGATATTCAACTCTAACTCTTACAAGCTCCGGGCCGCCTGCCGGTCCCGGCCACCGGCCCGGAGTTTTTCTAAAAAAACAAAACCAAAACATCTCTCTCCCTCTCACACTCTCATCCTCGACCGCCTCTCTCTTTTTTTATTTCGACATCAACTCCGGCCACTTGCCGGTCAGATATACCAATCCCCGCGCCGGCGGCTTTCCGGCAAAAATATAGTAACGAATCGGATAACTTTCAATCCATAGACACGACAATGAACAATAGCAACATATTCCGCCTCATTTTCAGACTGACTCTCGGCCTGACTCTGCTTTTCGGGCTGTCGGGCTGCAACGGAATGATTTATAACGATCAGGGCGATTGCGATCCGTATTACAAGATTCGCTTCCGCTATGACATGAACCTGAAGTGGGCCGATGCGTTCGCTTCTGAAGTCAATGCCGTGAATCTTTACATAATCGACGCTGAGTCGGGTAAGGTTGTCCGCCAATACTCCGAGTCGGGCGATGAACTCCGCTCCGAGGGCTATCTGCTTCCTGTCGACGTGAAGCCCGGTCGCTATCACCTGCTCGCATGGTGCGGCGAGGGTCTCGACACCCACTTCACCATTCCGGAGTCGGTTGACCATCACTTTGACTTGGGATGCTCGCTCAACGTTGACCGTGACGAGCAGCAGGCTCCTCACTCATCCGATCAGCTCAAGGGACTCTATCACGGCTATATGACCGACATTGAGTTTCCCGACACCGAGGGCGAACACATCTTCATCATCCCTCTCACTAAGGACACCAATGACGTCAATGTGGTGCTTCAGCACACTTCCGGTGAACCGGTGGATGAATCAAAGTTCCACTTCTCCATCACGTCATCAAACGCTGAACTCGACTATAAGAATGACCTTGCGTCTGACGAGACCGTGACCTATCACCACCATTACCGTCACTCCGGCACCGCCGGAATCCATCAGCCCGGTGAGGATGGCAGAGCCATCAACGAGTATAGCGCATGTGTGGCCGGTCTGACAACAAGCCGCCTTGTCAAGGATACCGACACCCGTCTGAATGTCCACAACACCGAGACAGGCGAACTGGTGTTCTCTATTCCGCTGATTGACTATGCTCTCCTTGTCAAAGGCAAGTGGAGCCGCCCGATGACCGATCAGGAGTATCTTGACCGTCAGGACAAATATGACATGGTTTTCTTCCTCGATGAGGGTGACCGCTGGATGGACACCTACATCTACATCAACTCCTGGCGTGTGGTGCTTCAGAAAAACGATCTCTGATTAATCTCTCAATTACCGCTCTCTCTTACACGAATTTTTATCTTACCGACAGTAACTGACTAACGTAAATGAATTTGAACCGACTGACATACTTACTTCTCACAGCCTTTGCCGCCCTGCTGCTCTGCGCATGCTCGGCCGGTGACGACTTCGAGGATAAGTACACCCCCGCCGACGGGTCTGGGTTCAGCCTTCGCCTCTATCTCGATGCGAGCGCTGCCCCCGCCTCTCGTGCGCCCGAGGGTGACTATCAGGCGGGTGTGGACTATGAGAACTACATCGACATTGACGGCGGCGACTTCCGCGTGGCGCTCTTTGCCACTGACGACAGTTGGCTGACCACCGTTCACCCTTCGGCCATCACCATCGCTCCGGTGACCGCCGGGGAAATCGGCTCTAAGCGATATTCTCTCGAAATCAAGCTTGACAAATCGGTGGCCGAGAGCATTAATGCCGCTGCCGGACTTAAGGTGGTGATCCTGTCCAACTGGCGCCACGAATATCCCGCAATCGGCGACGGTATGAAACTCGGCGACCTCTTTGAGCAGGCCGCGGAGATCGCCTATACTTCCCTCCCCGGAGCGCGTCTGACTGCCGACGACAAGATTCCTATGTTTGGCGTCACTCAGTTCTCCGACGTGCATCTCATTCCCGATGTGGCCTCTCTGCTGGGCAACATCCATCTGCTCCGCGCTTTGGCCAAAGTAGAGGTGTTTGACGACCGCTTCACCAAGTTTAACATCACGTCCGCCCGCCTGACACGCCACACCACCGGCGCTGCCCCCATGCCACGCGGTGTGACTCATCAGGACCACTACGTCAAGGGCAACTATGCCGGCGACTATGTGAAATATCCCTCCTTCCCTGCCGCCTGGGGTGCCGACCGCCATATCTCCGACACTCCCGTCGACCTTGAGTTTGAGCCGGAATCAGGGGCTTGGGTAATCTATGTGCCTGAGTTTGACAACACGTCAGCATCAGCCGTTGCCGCCCGAATCGAGCTGACTTTTGACGGCCTTCAGAATCCTGACTACCTCGACTTCAAATATTATTCCGACGCTCCCGCCGGAAGCAAGGATGGCGACGCTTTTGACATACTCCGAAACAATATCTACCGTTTCACCGTCAGCAAGGGCGCTCACGGCGACATGAGCGCGGTGGTCGACATTCTTCCTTACAGCTCCATCGAACTAAACCCTGACTTCGGTCTGGAGCGTGACCCCATCAACGGATGGCTATGTTTCCGCAACGAGGCCGGTTATCTGCATTGCTACTACGATGAGGAAACCGACACCTTCTATGACACTGACTATCAGAAAATCACCTTCTCCACCCGCTCCGAGCATCCCTCGTGGGTAGAGGTGATTGACTCGCAGAAGAATTTTGCATGGTATTTCGATGTGGAAACCGGTCGGATGTATGACATCAACGGAACCGAACTCACCGGACTCCGCCGCCATCAGCCCACAGGTTGGATTATCCACACCATTCCGGGTACTGATCAGATAGACTATTATCTCGATCCTCTGTCAATCAACATCTATGACCGCAACCGCAAGGAGGTGGAACTCGAGACACCTGAAGCCACCGGTGCCTACAAGTATCTCCGTGACGGCGACGGACACATCCTTGTCCGCTTCGACGCCATCACTGGAAAGATATATAATTCTGACAATCAGGAGATTTCTCTTGATAAGGACAGCAATGGCCGAATCATTCTCCGTTGCACCTACGACGGTTCGCTCTACTGCAAATATGACATCACCACCGCTTCGTTCTATGACGAAAAGGGCGCGAAGATCAAGAATCCGTTCAGTAACCCATCATGGCAGCCCTACCGCTACACTAACGGCTCGCTCATCTGCTACTATGACAAGGTCACCGGAACATTCTATGATCAGGACCTTGACCCCATCACTTTCGAAACCCACGACACTCAGCCCTGGCTCCGTGTGGTGGACCATGAAGGCAAATTCATCTGGTGGTTTGACTATGAGACCGGTCGCCTTTATGACGAGTCTGGAAAGATTATCACTAATGTAGAGCGTGACCGTACTACCGGAAACGTGATCCGCCGCGACTCCAAAGGCGCTATTGCCTACTATCTCAACCCCGTCGCGCTCGTGGTCTATGACCTCAATCAGAAGATTATCCGTCTGACCCATGAGAGTACGGCTACAAATGCGCTCAAGCTGCTCTCATATACCGAGACTGCCGGAGGAGGCCCTGTCCACTATTATTACGACGTGGCTTCGGGCAAGCTGTATGACAAGAACAAGGCGGAAATTCCTTTAGGCTCGCTCACCCGCGACGCCAAGAATCGCATCATCATCAAGAATGATGCCGGACAGACATTCCGTTACTATGATGTTGCAACCGCTCAGTTTTATACCACCATTGGAATCCCTGTTTCCAACCCGTTCTCTGAACATACGTTTGACGATCTCCTGACCCCTGACGGCAAGTTTGTATGCTTCTACTATCAGGATGAAAACCGCTTCACCGACGGCTACGGTCGAACCATCACTTGGGACATCGTTACATCCGACACCCATAACCCCTGGTTCAAAGTCGTTGACTTTAAGGGTAAATTCTTCTGGTATGTCGACATGTTCACCTTTAAGCTGTATGATGCAAATGGTAAAGAGATAACAAGCCCGAATATCACCAGCACAAATGCAAACAAGCGGGTTACTTCAGGCAAAATTGATGCTCGAACAGGTCGCGTGGAGTATGTCTACACCACCGGAACTCTTGGCTCAGGTACAGTCACCAACTATGCCACAACGGCCTATTGGCTTGATCCGCTGTCGCTCGTGATGTATGACGCTAACATGTGTGAGGTGATTTTGCCTCGCCAGTCGTCGGCAACTCAGTCAAAGCAAATTTTACGTACCTATCATTCTACGGATAAAAAAGTCAGGATATGTTATATTTTTGATGTCCTTAACCGGGATATTTATAAACCGGGAACTAATGGAGTAGATACTTTCACCCGAATGTATGGCGGTGTAAATAATTCCAAAGGATACTATTTCAGATTCCGTTGGAGCGAAGGCACTGATGGGTACCCTTATTATTTTACAGTCAAAGACGGTGCGTTTTATTCAGATGCTTCGCTGACGCAACTTTGCACCAAACCAAGTAATCCTTTCTTAAATCAAGAATGAAAACTCTCTTACGATACATATATATAATCTTGTTCGCAGGACTGTTTGCTTCCTGCGAGGATGAAATCCGGTTTGAAGCCCCGGGAGAGATTCCCGAAGGGTGGGGAACCGTCACGGCCGAAGTCGGTTTCATGCCCCTGACCGACGCGCTGACCGTTGAAAACGGCAGCCGCGCCACCGTGGCCCCTCCAGGCAATGCCATGAATGAAATCATGGACCTCTGCATCCTATTTTACAACAAGAGCGGAAACCTCGTGCAGGTTTTCTCTGAAAAGGATTTCATTGACTATAAGCTTTCCGACGAGCCACGCACCGACGGCGATGCCGAAAACGGTGTCACAGCCGAATCAAACACCAAGCGGGCCACACTGAAATTTGACGCCCCTTTCGGCGAATATTACATCTACGCCGTGTCAAATCTCGGTGGCGTGTCGGGCAAGTCTACCCTTGACATTCTCACCGAAAACAATGACCTCATTCAGACCCGCGACGGACTGAAGAAGATTCAATGCAAATGGGATGCCTCCAACTTCCGCAACAACCGCGAGATGATGGGTGCGTTCACCGACGCTTCTGCCGCTACCGAATCGGGCGAATCTCTGGCCCGTTCATCCTCGCGTATGGTCGAGGAAACAATCCGCATCAACCGTGACAACATGATGATTCACGCCTGGCTCAAGCGCGTCGCTTCAAAGGTGACCATTGAGTTCGACGGCTCAAATCTCCGCGACAATATCACCATCTACATTCAGCGCGCCACCATTCACCACATCCCCGCCGGCGCTTTTCTCGGTGCGGAAAGCAAGGTGGCCGATGAATCAGGCTACATCGAGACCAGTTCACACCATCTCGACTATGGTCTTGGCTCTGACTACAAGCAGTGGCCGTCGCTGACCCGAAACCGCGCCACCATCACCAAAGTGGCCGACGGTGCCACTCTCCCGAGCCACTCCGAGGATTCCTACGCGCTCTATTTCTATGAGAACCGTCAGGGCAACTTCGAAGGGATGCCTGAGTATGACAAACGTCAGTATCCCTCAATTGTCGAGACCGTAAAGGACAAGACTGACCTATATGACCGCATACCTAACGGTACCTACATTGAGGTCGAAGGATATTATCAGTCTACTTCGGGTGCAAATCCTACACAGGGTCCCATCAAATATCGCTTCATGCTCGGTCAGGACACCCGGTTCGACTTTAACGCCGACCGCAACTGCCACTACAAGGTGACCATGTGTTTCCGTGGCAACGGCAACGACGTTGACTGGCACATTGACTATGACGAGGAGAATCCTCAGATGTTTGCCCCCGACCTATACTATATCTCCTACCTCTATGACCGAAAGATGACCATGCCCGTGCGCATCAATGAGGGCGAGAACTACAAGCTGGTCGACCTCCGCGCCGACATCATCTGCAATCACTGGGCGCCCGAAGATCCCTACCGCAGCATCCGCAAGCAGAATCCGTCGGCCGACGAGTATGAGTTCACATGGAATGTCAACTACTATAACTCCAGCAGCCGCTGCGATGCTCCATCGCCAACCCACACCTACGAAGGCGTGAAGATAACAGATGAATTCAATGCCAAGACCGAGCCGTTTGACTTCAACAAGGACATTGAATTCGGTTTCCTCTCGCTCCGTCGCGTCCGCGACATCGTAATCGGTGATGACACGCATGACCCGCAGACGATTGTCAATATTTGGAATGACCGAAAGATCGGCCACCGTGTCTATGACATTCCCGGTTCTGACGGAGTCCACTCCTACGGTTCCGAGCAAGATCCCGAAGGAGTATGGACCGGCCAATATAACGTAGAGAAAAACGGCATTGCTTACGTGTTCAATCTCCCGTTCTACACCCGCGCCCGTCAGCTCTCCACCTACCTTGCCTACACCGCCAATAACCCTTATGGCTATCCGCGCAAGGCTGTGGTCAGAATCATCGCGAAATTTCAGCATAAAACCACCGGCGCGGTCATTTACCGCAGCAAGCGTGTCACCATTCAGCAGGTGGAGCGTGTTCAGAACCCTAAGGGTATCTATCGCTCCCATGACAATGACGATCCGTTTGACGTGCGTCTGATGATTTCTGACCCCGAGAATCTTGACCGATTCATCGAGGTGATTTCCGACGGCCCCTGGCGCGCTGAGGTGGTGGGTAACAACTCCACATGGGTGCTTCTCAACAACGGAACCAAGCCGATCTACGGTGAGTCAGGAACTCCAATCCGCTTTCAGGTCAAACCCTCGGGCGTGATTGGCTCTGACCGTGTGCGCAACGCTGCCGTCCGCATCTACTATAACAACTACACCTGCGTCCACCTCATCATTCTCCGTCAAGGCTATGCGCCTGTTCAGATTCCCGGAAGTTCAACCCGCTGGGCCACATTCAACATGTTTAAGAAGGGTGAATTCATGAAGTCGCCCATCGCCACCGGCTCTTACTTTAAATTCGGTAACCTTGATGATGCCATCAACGAGTCAAACAACTCTACGTGGCGACTCGGACGTGACGTGGGTACCGCCGGCGACGGCTATCTTGACCTTGCCGGTGGTGGACGAAAACGTTGGTCCGACATTCCTAACAAGAATGAAAATAACGAAGCCTTTTATGTCATCAGTAACCGTGACGGTAAAGGCGGCCTGACATCAACATCAAACATCAAACTCGATACTGACTACTTCGGCACCGTTACCGTTAACGGACAGAAATATCGTGTGGCTTCATACGAGGACTATCAGTCGCTCCGAGACGACAATCATGTCGAGACTGCCTACGGTGTGGTCTACGCTGACGGAGCTACTGAAACCGCTACAACCACAGCCGTGGCCTACCGATTCCTTTCACCAGACAACACTAAGGCGGAGGGGCCTGAAGGTATGAGGGGTATAATCTGCTATGCGTGGAACACCGAGACAAACACCGGTAACTTCGAGCAGGTGTTCTTCCCCATTTCCGGTTCAGGCCACGGTCGGCGAAAGCAGTGGCTTGAGGAGGGTGACTGCCGGGGTGTTCTCCGTTACAGCGACGTGAAATATCCCCTCGTTCCGCCTCGAATCCAGGTGTTTGACCTAAACCAGACCCCGGGTGCGATTTATTGGATTCAGAAGGGTAAGCATGGCGGCCATAGCGAGGGTTCTGTAACAACGGCCAGTTTCGCAGTCGATATGAACTATTACACCTACGCATTCGGAACATATCATGACTACATGTTCGGAATAAGCAATGCCCGCAAAGGTTCTGACGCACTCCTGATCAAGTGGGTCCTTGCCGATTAATCACTTAAACTGCCATGCGACTTCTCATTGCAATTCTCTATTCACTGGCCATCGCAGCCGTTTTTCAGCCATTGTCAGCCGCAACTGCCGCCGACAGCCGTCACCGCATACTCGTCAGCACCGACATAGGTGGCACTGACCCCGATGATAATCAGTCAATGATTCATCTGCTCATGTATGCCAACGAGTTTGACATCGAGGGCCTTGTGTCATCGCCGTCGTTCGGCGACGGGTCAAAGGAGGAGATTCTGCGCATGATAGGCATGTATCGCCTCGATCTGCCCATGCTTGAGGCCGGACTTCAGGAGGATTTCGGTCAGTCGCGCGGCACATTTCCGACTCCCGAATATCTTGAGTCGGTCACTAAGCAGGGAAGCCGCGCCGCGGCTCCGCTTCAGGGCTACTCCCTGCCCACCGAAGGCTCCGAGTGGATAGTGAAATGCGCCCGCAGCAGCGACCCCCGTCCGCTCTGGATTCTGGTTTGGGGCGCCCTTGAGGATGTGGCACAGGCTCTTCACGATGCCCCCGATATTGCCGACCGAATCCGTGTCTACTGGATCGGAGGGCCGAACAAAAAGTGGGGCTGCAATGCCTATGACTACATTGCCCGAAACTTCCCGTCGCTTTGGTTTATTGAAAACAATGCCTCTTACCGCGGTTTTATAGGGTCAGCCTCTGATCATTCCATGTATCAGGCTCCCTATTGGGAGACATTCATGAAGGGTGCCGGCACTATGGGCGATGACTTCATCAATTATTACAAAGGTATCGTTAAGATGGGCGATACTCCCTCGCTGCTTTATCTTATGCAGGGCGATGCCGACAATCCGACGGCTGATCATTGGGGCGGACGCTTTGAACCTATGGCCTCATCACCATGCTTCACGGTCACCGGTCCGCTCTGCGATGCCGACACTTTGCCGTGCTACTCCCTTATGGAATGGCGTATCAAAGGCCCTGACAGTGATGCGCTTTCTGATTCGGTTTGTTTCACCCTCACCATTGACCGTCAGCAGTGGCCCGGCTATTATGTCGGCGACTCTACTTATGTGGTCAGATACGCACCCAAGTCACCCGGTCGGCTCACTTACGACATCTCGTCACCAATCCCGGGATTTCCGGTTCATCAGGGAAGTTTCATTGTTGCTGACGAGTGGCCCGGCTCACGAAATGAATTGGCCGGCGGGAATCTCACCTCCTGTCCGATTCCGCTCGGGGGCGCAGATTCTATGACGAGATGGTACACCGATGTTCAGGATTATTCGACCCGATGGCAGGGTAGCGCGACTATTTCATGCTGGCGTGATGACATTTTGCGCGACTGGGCTACCCGTTTCAACTGGCTCCGGAAAAAGTAATCCACTCCCCGAACCGGTGCTAATCCACCTCCGAACGTTCCAATCTTTCCCCCGAACCGGTGCTAATCCACCTCCGAACCATTGCTAATCCACCTCCGAACCGTCGCGATTGCCCTCCGCTCAACAAATTTTTCTCGAAAACGCTTGGAAATCAGCGGCGGAAGTTGTATATTTGTAGCTAATTATTAACCTGTTGCTGGCTATGTAAGCACCTGCGGTGCTGTCCGACGTCATTTTCTTCAAGTTGATAATGTTCGACTGATACTGTCACCATGTCCGAAATTCGGTCATTTGGATTCGAAAGTTTTTTAGAAATACGGACAGCCCCTGTTTTATTCCCCATCCCGGTTATATTGTAATGAATTAATTAAAGAAAATCAGATTTTGTTATGGACCTTTTTATCGTAAGTTTAATGTTTGTTTCACTGATAGTTACCGTATTATCGGTGATATATTTGGTGAAGCATAAATCTTGTCAAACTAAATTTTCAAAATGGTCTGACGGGAGGATGACCGAACATGACTCGTTTTTCAACGTTCGTGTGCTTTATGGCTATGCGCTGATCGGCTTTGCTGCTATTATGGGTGGTTTGATTCACATGTTGTTGTTGCGGACCGGAATCGACCCTGAAAGTCCGATTCTTACGGCATCTTTTATTGTTACTATGGTTGGAGCTGCCGTCTTGTTTTGGGTTTTGGTTGCGAAACAACGCACCGGACAACTGACATTCGACAAACTTACAGCCATTGAACTCCTGTATGGCGCAGTGACGGCGATAGCACTTTTTGTTACTTTTTCAATACCTTTTGGGTTTTTGGCCGTTACAGCCGGAGTGACAGCCTTAATGTTTTGGTTCGGATACAAAACTATGCGTAAATATTTCGATAAATGGTCCGACGGCGAATTAAAAGTTCCGGAAAAGAGATATAACATGTTAATGTTACACGGTTTAGGCTTTTTTGCCTTTATTGGTGTGGCAGGTGTTGCCGCTTTTTTCCTCGGGAACTTTGTCTTTTCATTGATTTCGCCTGAGGAACATATTTCTGTTCAAAAAGAATCGGTTGTATGGAGTACATATCTCACATTACTCGCAGTTGTTTTTGCTATTTACGCATACTGGCTTATTGTATATAATAACCGTAAGAAATCAGGAGCGACAAAAAAACAGGTTCGGTGGGAGATAATCTACGGATGCACAGCTTTAGTGTCGTGGATTGCTGCTATCGTTATCGGATCTTATGCCGTTGTCATTCTTTTGATTTTGATTGTCCTTTATGCGGCAATTAGAATTTTTTCATTCTTTGCTTTCGGTGAGAAAATCACTGTCAAGAGCGGTGGATTGTTCGGAGGAACTAAGGAAGTTTATGCCGAGCGCAATCTTGACGGAAGCTATACGGATGCAGAAGGGAATAAATATAAATAATGATTTTTTTCTCGAAAACGCTTGGAAATCAGCGGCGGAAGTTGTAACTTTGTAGCCGATTTTTGACCCGTATCGGGCTTTGGTAAGCGGTTGCGGTTGTGGCCCGCCCGACGGAATTAACTGTAAACCATAAATTTAAATGTACGCTATCGTAGAAATCCAGGGACAGCAGTTCAAGGCAGAGCCTGAAAAGTTCCTGTATGTTCACTATCTCGGTGAAGCTGCCAAAGAAGGTGACAAGGTTGAATTTGACCGTGTTCTCCTCGCTCAGACCGATGATGCAGTTAAAGTAGGCGCCCCCGTTATTGAAGGTGCCAAAGTTGTTTGCGAGGTTCTTACTCCCCTCGTAAAAGGTGACAAGGTAATCGTTTTCAAGAAAAAACGCCGCAAAGGCTATCGTCGCAAAAACGGTCACCGTCAGTATTTCACCAAAGTGTTAATTAAAGAAGTTGTTGCTTAACCCCGCTAAAATCTAAAGAATCATGGCACATAAAAAAGGTGTTGGTAGCTCCAAGAACGGACGTGAATCAGAAAGCA